>CAYLYE010000194.1:0-12185 GCA_964387325.1 uncultured Planctomycetaceae bacterium | reverse complement strand
ATGGGCATGCGTCCCAACACCGGCTTCCTCCGCAGCTGCTTGATGGCCCGTCGTCTCCGCGAAGTCGGTGTCCCGTACGTCGAAATCGAGTTGGGCGGCTGGGACATGCACAACCAGGTCTTCACTGCGCTCAAGAACCAGTTGCCGGTCATGGATCGTGGCATGAGTGCCTTGGTTCAAGACCTCGATCAGCGCGGGTTGCTCAAGGATACGGTCCTCGTGTGGATCGGTGATTTCGGCCGTACGCCGCGAATCAACGCCAACACGGGTCGCGATCACTGGGCACGTTGCTGGAGCTGCGTCATCGGTGGCGGTAGCATCAAGGGCGGCGTTGCCGCGGGTGCCACCAACGTCGATGGTACCGGTGTGGCCGATAACGCCACCCCGTACTCGTCTGAGCACCTCATGGCCTCGGCCCTCAAGGGCTTGGGTATTTCGCTCAACACGACGTACACCACCAAGAACAACCGTCCCAAGAAGATCGCCAACGGCGCTCAGCCCATTCCCGAGCTGTTCGCCTAGTCGTCTTCTCGACGTTCGGTTTATCATCAACAGGGTTTATCAATAACCATGACCGGTCGGAGCAATCGCTCCGGCCGGTTTTTTTATTGCGCAAGGCAATTCGATGCGCCCAGCAGCGAACTACGGCCGCACCAACACGCGTCCCTGCACTTGTCCTTGCAATATCCGCTCAGCTTGAGCGCTCACGCCATCGAGCCCCGTCTCAATGGCTACAATGGACTCCAGCATCCGCGGTTTCCAATCGCTCGACAGACGTTTCCAAACACGATTGCGTTGCGCGACAGGGCACTCGGCCGAATCGACCCCGACTAAATCGACCCCGCGCAGAATGAATGGGTAAACCGTCAGGGGCAACTCAATGCCTCCGACCAGTCCACAAGCCGCGATGACGGCATTTCTGCGCGCGGCTCTTACGATCGTTGCCAGTGTATTGCCCCCCACCGTATCGATGACCGCCTCCCAACGCTCGGCCAGTAATGGCTTACCGGTCGAATCGCAAAGCTCATCTCGACCGATGATCGAATGGGCGCCTAGCTGCGTAAGTAGTTGATGTGCTTGTGGTTTGCCGGTTGCGGCAACGACGCGATACCCGGCATGCGATAGAATGGCCACGGCCAACGAACCGACTCCGCCACTCGCGCCGGTTACGAGCACCTCTTGCTGTCCGCTTTTTACTCCACGAACTTCAAGAGCGCTGAGACACAAGCCGGCCGTTAGGCCTGCGGTGCCGAAAATCATGCTCTCACGCAGGGTAAGTCCCGACGGTAGCGAGACTAACCACTCGGCCGGCACCCGGATCAGCTCGCTGTAGCCCCCCCAACGATTCATTCCTTGCTCAAAACCGGTCACGATCACCTCGGAGCCCGCCACCACACGAGGGTCGCTGCTCTCGACGACCGTGCCGGAGGCGTCGATCCCCGGCACATGTGGGAACTTTCGAGTCACGCCCGGGTGTCCTTGCATCGACAGGGCGTCTTTGTAGTTGAGCGACGAGTAGGCGACCCGGATGGTCACAAGCCCCTCGGGCAGTTCATGGCTGGGCCGCTCGGTGACGCTGCCCGTGGGACGTTCTCGGTCGTGTCGTGTGAGATACAGGCAGCGAAACGTTGCTGGTGCCATGATGGTCGTCAACTCCTCATCAGGATGGCAAACGAGCCTGCCCCTCCGCGTATTTGCTGAGAGATCCAGGCCCAAGATCGGCTGGGGCAAAATGACTCGGCGAAGTGTCCTGTACGATTTTGCCTCAAGCAAAATCGTACAATGCACAAACACATACAGTAGCCCCTTGGAGGCGAATGTGCCGATTCTTATAATCCCAAAACAACATTTTGCCCAACTTTACGCTATCGGAGCTCGATTATGGCTGGTGCAGTCGCTGACTTCACGGACGACAATTTTGACGCAGAAGTGCTGCAAAGCAGCCAGCCCGTGCTGGTCGATTTTTGGGCCCCCTGGTGTGGCCCGTGCCGGATGATCGCTCCGCTGATCGAAGAGCTGGCGGGCGAATACAAGGGTTCGGTCAAGGTCGGCAAGCTCAACGTCGACGACAGCCCCAAGATGGCGATGGAGTTTGGCGTGTCGAGCATCCCCACGCTGATCCTGTTCAAAGGGGGCCAGGTGCTCAATCGCATCGTGGGCGTGAAGCCCAAGGCTCAATTGCAATCGCTGCTCGATGGTGCCAAGTAGCCAGCGTTGCCAGCAGTTGTTGGCCATCCACTGAAAGCCGTCGCGCCGAACTCATTTCGGCGCGGCGGCTTTTTCTATTCAAGTCGGGCTCGGTCCTCGGTCGATAATCGCCGCACGCCCAAGGTCGTTTGCGCGCATGTTGTGTGCTGCCGGCTCACGATCTTGGGTCACGACCGCCCCATCCCTCTCGACTTGACGAGTGTTGCGATGAATCACCTCACCAGCTCGACTTCCGCGGCGGCGTCTGACGCAGCCCACTCGACTCCGCAATCGACCACGCGGATCGATCCGCCGCATGTGCTGGGTGCCCAACCTCCGGCCGAGGCAGCGCCCCATGCCAACGACGGTGATGATCCGCAGCTTCCGTCGCGGAACGTGCAACAGCAGGCTCGGCAGATCATGTCGCACCTGCGTGAGCAGAAGCTGCAACTCGACCGCCGCGAAGAGGAGATCAACCGGCAGCTCGCCAGCTACGATCAGGAACAACGCAAGACACGGCTCTGGCTCAGTAATCAGCAAGAGCAGCTGCAAGAGCATGAAGCTCAGCTGACCGAGCGTGAAGAGCATTTCACGGCACAACTGCAAATCATCCGGCAGGCAGTCAACTCGCTCGACACACTCTCCGCCAGTTGTCCGTTGGGCGAGCAGGTCGAATCGAATGTCGACGAAGCCCAACGCATCGAGCAGTTCGTGAGCCGGTTGCTGCATGAGGTCGAAGCGACTCGCGCGGCACGGCATGACATTGCCGCGCATCGACAGGCCCTGGTCGACGCTCGCCGTCGTCAGGAACAAGCGATCGTGCAGGAACGCGAGACGGCGCTGGCCGTGGTGCGTGCCGCTCATGCCCGTCTGGAAGAGCATCGGCTTTCGCTGGAAAAGCGTGCCGAGGAGATCGACGCTCAAACACGGCTGATCATGCTGCGAGCGCGGCTCCCGACGCCTCAAGAAATCGACCGTCAGCATGCCCTCGACGCGCGAGAACAGCAATTGGTCGAGCGGGGCGTACAACTGGATCAGTCCGAACAGTCCTTGCTGGCGCAGCAAGATGAGGTGGCGCGCGACCGGCAGGCATTGGTCGACGAGCGCGAACGGCAAGACGCACAGTTGAAGATCGAACGTCACCGGCTGGCGCAATGGCAGCACGACGAACGTGAGCAGTGGCAGGAACGCCGCGAGTTGCTCGAACGACGCAGCGAGGCACTCGATCTACGGCACTCGACGCTGCAACGCGAACACGAGGACGTAACGCAACAGCACCGCGAGACACTCGAACTGCGATTGGCCACCGAAGAGCTTTGGGGGCAACTGTCGGCCTCATTCCCGGCGCAGGTATTGTCTCAAACGCTGACCCAAACTCGGCAGCGGATCGCCCAGCAGTTCCGACTCGAAGCGACGGCGATCGACAATCAGCGGCGGCAATTGGAGCAACTGCGTCAATCTCTGCTGGAACAGAACGACAAGCTGCAACAGCAAACTCAGGAGCTGCGCGAATGGGTCGCGTCTCGCCAGGCCGAGGTCGAACAGCAAGCCTCGCATCTGGTGCATCGTGAGCAGGAACTCGACCACGAGCAGCAAGAGTATCGTCGCCAGCAACAACGCTGGCACGACGAACGGCTGCACATGCAACAAGACATTCGCCGGCTGACGAAAGAACTCCGGCAAGGGGCTCTTGTCGCGTGAGCCAGGGTTACTTGTTCTCGGTAGCCGAGAACCGCTCGATTTGCTGTTTGTACAGCGGGTTGATGGGATCCAGCTCAACGCAGCGTCGCGCGATCTTCAACGCCTCGTCACGGCTGCCACGTTGAAAATGCACCTCGGCCAGTGTGTCCAGGTACGGGGCAAAATCCTTGCGCAGCTCGATCGCTTGCTGCGCGTGTGCCAGCGCCTCGTCGAGCCGGCGGCGGCATTTACCCCCGAGCCAGGCCAAATTGTTATGGTGCATGGCCGAGCGCGGAAATAGTCGACAGGTCTCGTCGAGTTGCGCAAAGGCGGTCTCGAATAACTTCTCAGCCGCCGCGCGCTGGTCGGCCTGTTCCAGTCGGGACCAGAACTCGATGGGCAACTGCACGTCGTCGATCAGGATCGACTGCGCTTGCGCCAGTGTGTTGACCGCGTCCGAGGCTTGTCCCTTGGCGAGCAAGGTCGAGGCTTGCAGCTTGGCGACGTTGTGCGGCACGCGCAGCAGCCCGTCGCGCTCGATGCCGGCCGGCACTTGCAGCAGCCGGAGTCGCAATCGTTGCCATAAATTTGCCGCCTCGGCACTCGCAGTGCCGCTCAGTACCACGGCCTGCTCCTGAGCAGCGAGGTAGTAGGACCAATCGTCGGTCGTTGCGATTCGCATGATCAAGTCCCATTCCTGGCTAGCCTCGCGTGTCAGTCCGCGCTCTTTGAGCTCGCGGGCCAAATCGAATCGGGCCTGCACATGGGCCAGCGGTATGAGCCGCGCCTGATCGATGAGCCGTTGCCCCTCGTCCTGCCGGGCGGCTTTGAGCAGCGCGTGGCCTTGTAGATACAAGGGGAGTGCCGTGCGCGGACTGGCCAGCGCCGCTTGAGAAAAACTCTCGGCCGCCTCGACCCACGCCTGACGGCTGGCGAGCAGGTCGCCGAGCTTGAGCCAGGCGTTCGGCGTTTGCAGTTCGGCTGCCATGCGCCAGTATTTTTTCGCCGTCTCGATGTCGCCGCGCAGCTGCGCGGCCTGCGCGAGAGGCGCGTAGTACTCGATGCCCCGTTTCTTGGCGTCATTTTCTTGCTTGGCGAGCGAATCGACCCCGGTAACGAATGTTTGCCAAGCGGTATCGTCGAGCTGTTTGCGAAACGCCGTGAGCGCCAATGCGCGCAGGTCGCGAAATTGTTCGCGCGGTGAGCGTTCGCCGCCGAGCTTATCGAGCAGGTTCCACCAGGGTTGGATCCACGGAGCGGGTTGTCGAAACAACACCGTGAGATTGACGTTCTTAGGATCAGCGGCCAGATATTGCGCGGCATGCTCGAGGGTCAACTCGTCCATGCCAAGCTCGATCTCGGCATTCACCACGAGCCGGAGCAAGTCACGCGGTGGGCTTTTTCGCGGCTTGACTTGCGCGATGGCCGTGAACAGCTTCTCGGCGAGTTCTTTTTCACCCAGCAAATACAGTGACTTGGCGGCCGAGATTCCCAGCTGGACGGGATGCGAGGCCTGAAACACGTTCTCGTCCGCCCCTTCGGCATCGAGCGATGCGAACCACGTGAGAGCATTTTGTCGGGGGTCGTTGAGCGCGAGCGCGGCAAAGGCCTCGCGGTGGCGACCTTGATAGCGGAGGATATCGAAGATCGCGCGACGCTGGCGCCCTTGCAGCAGCGTGACCGCATCGAAGGGTCGACCGGCCAACTGCAAGAGCTGCGCGGCCGTGTTGAGCGCGGCGTCCGACTGGGTCTCGGTCGCCGTGAGTAGTTCGTCCAACTCTTTCTTGAGCGAATCGACCTGGGCGTTGTCGCCGCGAGCTTGCGAAGCCACCGATAGCGCGGCTCGTAAGCGGAGCCGAACGCTCACGTCGGCATTTCCGCTCACGGCCGTGCCGGCGATCTTTTGCTCGATGCGAGGCCAATCGTGTACATCGTAATACGAGGTGAGCACGGCTTTTTCGTCCCCCGACTGCTTGGCCAATTCGTTGGCTGCTGGCCAATCCTTCTCGAGGCGGTGAAGGGCGCGGAGCAGTTGCCCCTCGACCGCGAGAGGGTCGACTGTCGGCTGAGCTTTTAATTGCGCGATGCGCGACACGGACAGGCCACGCAGATGCAGACAGACCGCCAAGTGCGGCGCGGTCCCCCGAGGCAAGCCTTGTTCGAGTTGTTTGATCGCCTCGTCGAACTTCCCTTGCACAATCAGTTGGGCGATCTCTTGCTCGACCACACCGAGTAGTTTGCGATTGAGTTGTTCGCGAATCGTGCGGTCGGTTTCAGCATCGACGAGTGTGCGGAGGCGTGTGAACTCGCCGTACTTGACGAACACGTCAACGGCGGCGAGTTTGGCATTCAAATCGCCAAAGCGATAGCGGCCGATCGCGGCCACGAGATCGGCGGGAGTGTTGGGGCCGATGCCGCTTTCGAGTTGCTCCAGCACATGTCGCGCACGAAAGGCGATTTCGAGGTCGGCACTCTTGGAAGCCTCTTTAAGCAACGCTATGGCGGCGTCACCGGCGGCATGCAGCGCCTGTTGCGCCTCCATACGCTCGGCGAGTCGCGAGCTGCCGAGCCGTTCGACGAGTTCGCGCAGCGCGCGTTCATCGGCCGCCCCGAGGGTCGCACCTGCCGCAACAATCATACACGCAAGCCAAGCCCGCATAGTCCCCCCCATGATTTATGCTCGTCAGGTGAATAACTCAACTGTGGGAACCGAATCGTGTCGCCCGGGTTGCTAGAAAGGTGGCTCTGTGGTTAGCACCGCCTTCGCTGACACGTCATCATCGGTCAACGACGTGCCGGGTCGAATACGGTGCGAGTATTTCGAGGCTGCTCTATCGTTTTGGTTGCGGTGACATTTTTAAGACCTTCGTCAAGAAGCCGTACACATCGCTGACTTCGTCGATCATTTTCGAGGTTGGCTTGCCTGCCCCGTGTCCGGCGCTGGTCTCGATGCGAATGAGCACCGGGTTGTCGCCTCGATGGGCGGCCTGTAAGGCGGCGGCATATTTGAAGCTGTGGGCGGGCACGACCCGATCGTCATGATCAGCCGTGGTCACCAAGGTCGAAGGGTAGCGTGTGCCACTGCGGAGATTTTGCAACGGCGAGTACTTGAGCAAGTTTGGGAAATCGGCGGCGTTGTCACTCGATCCGAACTCGCTCACCCAGGCCCAACCGATCGTAAACTTCTGGAAGCGTAACATGTCCATCACGCCCACGGCTGGCAGCGCGGCTGCGAACAGTTCGGGTCGTTGGGTCATGCATGCTCCAACGAGCAGTCCGCCATTGCTGCCGCCGGCGATCGCCAGCTTGGCCGACGACGTGTAGCGCTCGCGGATCAGGTACTCGCCCGCGGCAATAAAATCGTCGAACACGTTTTGCTTGAGCTGCTTCATGCCCGACTCGTGCCATTCACGGCCATACTCGCCGCCGCCGCGCAAGTTGGGCATCGCGAACACGCCACCCATTTCGAGCCACACGATCCGGCTCACGGCAAAGGCCGGCGTAAGCGAGATGTTGAAGCCACCGTAGCCGTACAGATACGTGGGGTTGTTGCCGTCGAGTTGGAGCCCCTTTTTATGCGTGATGAACATGGGGACACGCGTGCCGTCGCGGCTCGAATAGAAGACCTGCTTGGTCTCGTAGTCGTTGGGGTTAAAAGCCACTTGGGGAGCGCGAAAGACGCTGCTCTCGCCCTTGGTCAGATCGTAACGATAGATCGTCGTTGGGACGGTGAAGCTGGCAAACGCGTAGAAGGTTTCTTTGTCGCTACGTTGGCCACCAAAACCCGTCGCGGTACCAATGCCCGGCAGCTTGACTTCGCCCTTGGGCTGGCCTTGCAGATCGAACAGCACGACGCGGCTACGGGCGTCGTGCAGATAGTTGGCCACGAACTGGCCGCCGACTACGTTGGCCCCTTCGAGCACGTCTTGCGATTGTGGAATCACCTCGCGCCACGCTTCGCGCTCAGGCTTACGCAGATCGATGGCGATGACTCGATAACGGGGCGCGTTCAAGTCGGTTCGGACCCAGAACGTGTGGCCATCGTTGTCGATCACGTCGAACTGCGCCTCGAACCCCTGGATCAACTCGACGACCGGCGAATCATCGCGGCTCAGGTCGCGATAAAAGATCTGGTTTTTGCGTTCGGTGCCGCGCCAGATATTAATGACCAGATATTGACCGTCGTCGGTGACGTTGCCGTCGAAGCCCCACTCTTTTTCGTCTTTCCGCTCGTAGATCAGCTTGTCGTCGGCCTGCGGCGAGCCGAGGCGGTGGTAGTAGAGTTTTTGAAAGTAGTTGACTCCGGTGAGCTTTTCGCCCGGCTTGGGCTCATCGTATCGGCTGTAGAAAAAGCCCTTGCCGTCGGCGGTCCACGACACGTCGGAGAACTTGATCCAGCGTAGGTGGTCGTCGAGATCTTTGCCCGTGACGACATCGCGTACCTTCCACTCCTGCCAATCGCTGCCGGCGACAGCCAAACCGTAGGCGAGTTTGCTGCCATCGTCGCTCAATACATAGGTGGTGAGCGCGACAGTGCCATCCTTCGAGAGCGAGTTGGGGTCGAGCAACTCACGTGGCGCGGCGTCGAGTGCGTCGGTCACATAGAGCACGTTCTGGTTTTGCAAGCCGCTATTGCGGGTGAACAGATACCGTCCGCCGCGTTGCATGGGGACGCCAAACTTCTCGAAGTTCCACAACTCGGTGAGTCGGGTGCGGATTTTGTCGCGCTGCGGAATCGTGCTCAGAAACGCTTGGGTGACCTGGTTTTGGGCCGTGACCCAAGCCTTGGTCTCGTCACTGTTGTCGTCTTCCAGCCAGCGGTAAGGGTCGGCGACCTTGGTACCGTGATACTCGTCGACCGTGTCGCTACGGCGGGTCGTCGGATAGGCGAGTTTCGACGGGGCAGGTTCTTGTGCGGCGGCGGGGTCAAGCATCATCGTCAGGCAGAGTCCCCAGGTGGCGGCAAGCCGCCCGAGAGACAAACTCCGGCAGGCTGAGAAAGTTGGATTCGGTCGTGATTCGTTCCGGTCACACATTGCGGCACTCTCTCGTGTGTCGTAAGGGGGCGAACATCCGTGAATAGCAGTCCAATATCGTACACATTTACCCCGGGGGCGACTATGGTCGGGCGTCGACGCGAACCAGCAGCAGTGCGGCAATCGCCGCCAGGGCTGCGCCAAAGCCAAAGGACGCGAGTGGCCCGAAGGTTTGGTAGATGGCGCCGAATATCAAGCTCGCGGGGAGCGTCGCCACGCCGATCGCAAAATTGAACCAGCCATAGGCGAGTCCTTTGCGTTCGGCTCCTACCAGCTCGGCGACCAGGGCTTTCTCGGCGGGCTCGGTCAGGCCGTAGAACAAGGCGTAGGCCATGAACAATCCCCAGGCATGAGCGGCCGCGGTCGCCAGACCGAAGCCGATATACACCGCGGCATACACGAGCCAGCCGAGAAAGATCAACGGCCGAGCGCCGAGCCGATCCACGGCGTGTCCGCAGAGGATGTTGCTCGAGCTCTTTACGATATGGAACGTGCCCCAGAGCAACGGTAGCGCGACGGTCTCGACCCCCAACTCACTGGCTCGAACGAGCAAGAACGCGTCGCTCGAGTTGCCGAGCGTGAAGACGACGAGCGCGAACAGGTACCTGCGAAAACGCTGATCGAAGGGCGCGAGCGTCCATTGCAGCGGCTCATTTTTAGTCGGAGTCGGCGTTTCGTGCAGCAGGAACTTGAGCATGACGAGCACGAGCAGGCCGGGAATGAGCGTGAGCGCGAAGAGCGTCCGCAACTCGCCTGACCAGTACCACAAAAAAAGCGCCGCGAGTGATGGTCCCAACGCCGCGCCGAGGTGATCCATCGCGCGGTGAAAACCGAACGCTCGTCCGCGCATGCCGGGCTCGACCGAGTCGGCGATCAGGGCATCGCGTGGAGCCGTGCGGATGCCTTTGCCCAACCGATCGGCGCTCCGCAACAGCAACAGTTGCCACGGGGCGGTGATGATACCGATCAGCGGTCTCGAGAGCGTGGCCAGCGAGTAGCCGAAGAGCACAAAGTTTTTGCGACGTCCGGAGCGATCGGTCCAGCTTCCCGACCAGAGTTTTAAGAGGCTGGCGATCGAGTCGGCCGCCCCCTCGATGACTCCCAGGTAGAAGCGATTGCCACCCAACACGTTGAGCAGAAAGCTGGGTAGCAACGGGAAGATCACTTCGCTTGCCGTGTCGTTGAGCAAACTCGTCCATCCGAGCACGCGAACGTTACGAGGCAGCTTGAGCATGATCGAGTTCTCGGTGGATGGTCGTCCATGTCCGTGAGCATCATAACCGCTACAACCGACACGGTAGATGGGTGTGCCGGCCGGACACCTTAGCCAAGTTGCCGTTTTTAACGCAAGAAGCTCGACGAGCGAGCTTAAAATGAGGTGATCGGGCTGCAATTGTTTCCTCATCTCGCGGATGGGTCCATGTCCTTGCGATTTTTCCGTCGACTGTATTGCGATCGCCTCGAATGTCGCCGCATGTTGGCATTCGACCCGACGGCCAACGAGCAGTACTTGCTCGAATCGATCAATCGGATGCGGATGGCACCGCAGAACGAGTTGAGCGTGATCTATACGAACGTTGCCACGTTGACCTCGTTGGATCCCGGGGTCACGCAGGCCTCGCAAGCGTTCGGCGTGAACGCGGCCCAGTTGCAGAACGAGTTTGCCGCGCTCACTCCTGTCGCGCCGCTCGCGTGGAGCAGCGCGCTCTCGACCGCCGCGGCCCTTCACAGTGGGCAGATGATCGCGTATCACACGCAGTCGCACCAACTGCCCGGCGAGGCCGATATCGGCGGCCGAGCGACCAACGCCGGCTACACGAACTGGCAGTCGTTGGGTGAGAACGTTTACGCGTATGCCAACAACGCCTTCCACGCCCATGCGGGCTTTGCGGTCGATTGGGGGAACAGTCCTCCGGGCCATCGCCAGAACATCATGAGCTCGTCGTGGCGCGACGTGGGGATCGCGGCCGTTAACTACACTCCGGCCAACTCGAGCGACGTGGGTCCCTTGGTCGTCACCGAGGATTTCGGCTCCAGCTTGGGCACGTCGAACAGTTATTTGCTCGGCGCGATCTACCGCGACAGCAACAGCAACAGTCGCTATGACATCAACGAGGGACTCGGCAGCGTGACGGTCACGGCTACGCCCAGCGGTGGTGGCACTTCGTTTACCACGACGAGCATGACGGCCGGCGGGTATCAGCTGCAACTGCCCAATGGTACCTACACCGTTACCGCATCGGGCGGCGGCTTAGGAGCCACGCGGGTCGTTAACAACGTCGTGGTCGCGTCGGCTAACAAGAAAGTCGACTTCACGACAACGACCGCTTTGCAACCCGTGAATCGACCGCCGGTAAATACACTCCCCACGGCCATCACGGTCGTCCAAAACGGCACGGTGACGTTCAACGCCACCAACAATCTGACGGTCTCGGTGAGCGATCCCGACGCGCTGAGCAATCCGGTGCAAGTATCGCTCAGCGTCGCGCTAGGCGACTTGTCACTGGCGAGCCTAGCGGGGCTTTCGTTCACGCAAGGTGACGGCACGCACGACGCGGCGTTGACCTTTCGCGGCACGCTGGGGGCCGTGAACTCGGCGCTCAACGGTCTGAAGTTTTATGCCCCCAACTCGGCAAGCACCGTCACGCTCACCATGTCCATCAATGACCTGGGCAACGGTGGATTAGCGACGCCGCTGACCGACACCGACACGCTGGCTATTTCAGTCGTGCCAAGCGTTACGATCACCGGCAACACGGCGACCCTTGTCGGGACCGGTGGCGACGACAACTTTAAGTTCATATTCGATTCGGCGACCAGCTATCGCTTTTACCTGAATAACGTACTCACGCCCCAGTCGAGCTTTGCCAACGTCACGAGCTTTGTGCTCGACGGCGGCACCGGCAGCGACATCGTCGGCATCTACAGCGCGCCGGGCATTCGCGACCGGGTCGTCATGCAAGGCAACATGATCACTTGGAACGGACCCAGTGTGGTTGTCCGCTCACGCAACATGCGCACCAACTACGCATTTGGCCAAAGCGACGACACGGTCAGCTTCTACGACACCCCCGGCAACGACACGTTCCTCGGCCTGTCGAGTTATTGCATCGAGCAAGGGGCCGGTTACTTCCTGCAGTCGATCGGCTTTGGTAGCAGCTATGCCTTCGCCTCGGCCGGGGGCACCGACACCGCGCAGTTCTACGACTCGTCCGGCAACGACACTTACTACGGGCTCAGCGGGTAGAGCATCCTGTCGGGGACGAGCTTCTTCGTGCAATC
>CAYLYE010000193.1:0-12191 GCA_964387325.1 uncultured Planctomycetaceae bacterium | reverse complement strand
AAATCTCTCCGCTGCGGTTCATGACGGTGGCCCGAACGACCCACTGGCCGATATCGCCCGAGCGGCTCCCGGCGTTGCTGTGCAACGCGCCGCCGACGGTGCCGGGTATTCCGACGAGGGTTTCGAGCCCGCCGAGCCCTTCGCGGACCGAGGTGTTGATGACATGTCCGAGCTGGGCTCCGCCGCCGGCGGTCACGCGCTCGCCGCGAACCTCGATCTTGGCGAAGCTGGGGTCGCTAAGGCGGATCACAACGCCGCGGACGCCCGCCTCGGTGACGAGGACATTCGATCCGCCCCCCAGGAGTCGCACCGCGAGGCCGTTTTCCTGGGCCCGACGCAGGAGCTGAGCCAGTTCGTCGGCTGTGCGGGGCTCGGCGAAGAACTCGGCCTTGCCCCCCACCCGCAGCCACGTGTGCTGCGCCATCGGTTCCTCGGCACGAACGAAGCTCTCCAGTCCTTTGATCCAACTCATGTCAGGCGTTCCCTCGAGGTCAATCTCTCGTCAGCACGGCATTGTGCCGCGTGTCGGTTGACTCGTCCAGCCACGAGTGTCGGGCCGGCGAAAGCTGCCGTTCGCAATTTGTAAGCTATCCCCTATAAAGGCACCCCAGTCACCTCAAAATTCAAGCCGGTCCTAGCATGCTGAAATTGACGATATTCCTGCCCCTGGGGCTGTTTGCCCTGCTGCTAAACGTCACGACGGGCCTAGCCTGGGGGGCCGAGGCCGTCGCCCTGCGGGCCGCACTCGAATCGATTTCCTCGACCGAGCTGCGCCAGCATGTCGATACGCTGGCCAACGATACGTTCGAGGGACGCGAGGCGGGGAGCCGTGGTGGCCACGCAGCCGCTAAGTACCTCGTCCCCTTCATGCAACAAGCCGGACTCAAAGCGGCCGGCGAGAACGGCTCCTACTTTCAGACCTTTGGGGCCAACTTCCGCAATATCCTCGGGGTGATCGAGGGGAGCGATCCGGCACGCCGTCACGAAGTGATTCTCATCGGCGCACATTACGACCACGTCGGCTACGGCAACTCGTCGAACAGTTACGGCCCGTACGGACATATTCATAACGGGGCCGACGACAACGCCAGCGGCACCGCCGCACTGCTCGAGTTGGTCGGCGCGTTCAGTCGACTCGAACGTGCTCCCAAGCGGACCGTGCTCTTTGCCCTCTGGGACGGCGAAGAGAAAGGACTGCTCGGCTCGAAGCACTGGGTCGAGCATCTGCACGCCGGACAGCCCCGACCGCTGTTGGCCTTCAACATCGACATGATCGGCCGACTGCGAGACAACACGCTCACGGTCCTCGGGAGCCGCACGAGTCCCGGTCTGCGACGGCTCATCGCCGAGCAGAACGATGTCCAGCCGCTGACGCTGCAATACTCGTGGAAACTCGAACGGGACAGCGATCACTGGTCGTTTCTGACCAACCAGACGAGTGTGCTCATGTTTCATACCGGGCTACACAACGACTATCATCGTCCGAGCGACGACGCCGAGAAAGTCGACGCCGCGGGCATCGAGCGCGTGACGCGACTCACGTTTCGCGTTCTGCACACGCTGGCCGACAGCGAAGAACCGATCCCGTTTCGCGCCGTCGCGCAACAAGAGACGGTCGCGCTGCAAAAGCAGCGTGAACAACCGCTCGCGCCGCTACCGGGCCGGCTGGGCATCCAGTGGTCGCCGCAGAGCGACAACGGGGCGATAATCGTCACCGGCGTGCGTAGCGACTCGGCCGCGTCACGCGGCGGACTCGTGCGAGGCGATCGCATCGTGGGCGTTCAAGGCGAGGCTATCGTAAGCGACGATTTTGCAGCGAGGGTGCTTGCCGCCCCCAAACAAATAGCGATTTCCGTACTCCGTGAGGGAGAACAGGCCCCCAAGCCGCTCACGATCGAGCTCGATGGCTCGCCGGTTCGCTGGGGACTCACGTGGCAAAGCGACGAAGCCGAGCCCCGAGTGGCCACTGTCATGCGGGTCGTCAGCGGCTCGGTGGCCGAGCGCGCCGGGGTGCAGTTTCTCGATCGCATCATGCGCGTGAACGGAAAAGAGCTGGCGTCGACCGACGAACTCTCGGCGATCCTCGCTCAAGCGGCGGGCGAGGTCGCGCTGCTCATCGAGCGATCGGGACAACTCAAGACGCTTGTGATGAAACCACTCGGAGGGGCCCCACCGGCGGCGCTCTCGAAGCCATGAAGACACTCGATGTCGCGCTGCTCACCGAGTCGCGCTATGAACGCCCCGTCGAGCCCGACTGGTACGTGCAGAACATTCTGGACGACGATGCGCTGATTGTGAACGAATTGCGGCGGCACGGCTTGCGTGTCGAACGCATCGATTGGGCCCGAGCCGACGTTGACTGGCGCACGATCGACACCGCCGTGTTCCGCACCACCTGGGACTATTTTCATCGCAGCGATGAGTTCCGTGCGTGGCTCAAACGTGTCGAGGGTGAATGCCGACTGCTCAACGCGCGCGAATTGATCTGGTGGAACTTCGACAAACGTTATCTGCTCGATCTGGAGTCGCGCGGAGTCAACATTCCACCGACGGTCGTTGCTCCCCAGGGAGGCACGCTACCGCTGGCCCACTGGCTCGCGCATTGGCAGTGTGCCGAAGTGGTCGTCAAGCCAACCGTGTCGGGCGCCGCGCGGCACACCCATCGCGTCGGCCTACACAATCTGGTCGAAGTCCAGCGTCAGGTTGTCGAGTTGCTCCGCGCCGAAGCCATGATGGTCCAGCCGTTTCAACAAGCGGTCGTCGACGATGGTGAGCTGTCGCTGATGGTGATCGGCGGCAAATACACGCACGCCGTGCGAAAAATAGCCAAACCAGGAGACTTTCGCGTGCAGGACGATTTCGGTGGCACGGTGCATCCTCACACCGCCTCGACCGCCGAGATTGACTTTGCGCTCCGCGCCGTCGAGAGTTGCTCGCCGCGACCGATCTACGCCCGGGTCGACATGATCCGAGACAACGCCGGTGAGCTCGCCATCTCGGAACTCGAATTGATCGAGCCTGAGCTGTTCCTGCGTTATGAGCCCACCGCGGCTTTGCGTCTGGCCGACGCCATTCGCGCGCAGCTCTAATCGTCCGCTGGGCGACACGACTCCGTCGGCCAGTTATGATGAAGCAACTCACCGTTGCCTGCTGCCACTCGCTTTCCCCACTCATCATGCTCAATCGCCGAGAGTTTCATCGCGCCGCCGCCACGTCTGTTGCCGCCTTGATGAGCGGCGCGGCCGCGTGTCCGAGCCGGGCTGATGAGAGCGCGAAGCAATATCCGCGCGGCAAGTATGTCGACTTTCACACGCATATAGGCCGAACGACCAATCACACGCCGCCAATCACGGCCGAGGACCTGCTCCGCTGGATGGATGCTCACGACGTCGCTCAGGCCGTCGTGTTGCCGCTCGCGTCACCCGAGTCGTCGAGCTACCTGCTCACGCCCGACATGGTGCTCGCGATGACGCAGCCGTACCGAGACCGATTGATTCCGTTCTGCTCGATCGATCCGCGCACCGATTACTCGGGCGGGCAGCGTGGCTTGGTAGGCATGGTGGCTCGCTATGTCGAGGCCGGCGCGAGAGGCTTTGGCGAACATAAGACGGGGCTCGCGATCGACGACCCGCGCAACATGAACGTGTACGCAGCCTGCGCCGAGTTCAAGCTACCGGTGCTGATTCACATCGACAACGCGCGGAACACGGATCGTCCCGGGCTACCGGGTCTGGCCAAGGTGCTCGAGTCGTTCCCGAGCGCCAACTTTCTTGGACATGCGTTCGGCTGGTGGTCTTCTCTTTCAGGGGGTGTCACGCAGGCTGATTTGGGTCAGTCTCCCAAGCAGCAGCCGGTGTCTAAGGGCGGGGCCATCGACACGCTGATGGACAAATATCCGAACCTGTATGGCGATCTGTCGGCGACCGCCGGCGCCGCGGCCATCTCGCGCGATTTGACATTTGGACGAGAGTTTCTCATTCGCCGCGCCGATCGATTGGTGTTTGGCAGCGACTATTTCTCGCCCGGCCAAAACATCCGACAGTTCGAACTGTTCGAGCAACTCAAGCTGCCCGAAGACGTGCAGCGCAAGATATTCCGCGACAACGGCCGACGACTGCTGGCACTTTAAAAGCCGCCGTGGACACAAGGCCCTCGCGGGACAAACTGGCCTGCGGGGGCGATTTGGTTGCCGGGCCAAGCCTGTGAGGATAAGATATTGTCATCTCGCCGGTTATGATCGCTCCTGACGGAACTGGAGCGGGCGAGCGACGTCATTCGCCGCCCCCTACCTGCTCACCCACGGGCCGTACATTTCGAGGGAACGATACTCTATGGCTTCAATCGATGGGCGGCCTCGATCATCCCGCTGGTCTCTCGGGCCATTCTTGCGGCGCGGCGCGGCCGTGATCGCGACGGCTGGCTTGTTATTGCTCGCTTTGTGTTCAGGGCACGACCTGCGAGCGCAAAACAAGAGCAAAGACAAAGACGACGAGCAACTCAGCAGCACGCTCTTCATGAGCGCCGATCGCAAGACCTTGCAATCGTTGCGATCGGCCCAAGAGATGCTCAAGGAAAACCGTTTCGGCGAGGCGACGCGCCGGCTCGGCGCGATTCTTGAATCGTCGGAAGACTACTTCTATGCCCCCGATCGTAAAGCGGCCGACACGAGTGGACAGCGTGTCTATCGCAGCCTCAAGCACGAGGCGCAGCGGATCGTTGGCGAGTTACCCGCCGAGGGGATGGAAGCCTACGAACTGCAATTTGGCGCGGCGGCCCGCAAACGGCTCGACGAGAGTGTCGAACAGGGCGATATCAACGTGCTGGCCGAAGTGTCGCGGCGATTCTTTCACACCAAGGCAGGCTACGAAGCCACTCAACTCCTTGGTCTGTGCCTGCTCCAACGAGGCCAGCCGCTCGCAGCGGCGTTCTGCTTTCAACGACTGCTCGACTCGCCTGCGAGCCAGGCCGACCGACCGCTGCTGACGCTTAAGTTGGCAGTGGCCCTGTACCGTGCCGGACAAACCACCAGCGCGGTCGAGCAGATCGCCAAGCTGAAAAAAGATCACGCCGCGCTCGAGTTTCTGCTCGGTGACGTGTCGCGCAAGTTGCTTGACAACTCGGTTCAGCCCTCGGTCTGGCTGGCTGCCCTGGCGGGTGATGTTGAGCCGGCCGGCACCAAGAGCGGCGAGGAACAATGGCTGCTCGCTCGAGGCACCCCCGACCGCAATGGTGTCGCCGCGGGTAGCACGCCGCTGCTCAATCACCGCTGGGCAGTCCCCACGGTCTACGATCCTGAGCCGCGCAAGCTCGAACTGGACCGGCTCGTCGATCAACGCCGTCAAGGGCTCGTCGATCAGGGCGAGGTCGTGTTGCCCTGCTCGTCCCCGCTGGCGGTCAACGATCAAGTCATTTTGCGCACGGCGCTGGGACTCATGGCGATCGATGCCCGCACCGGCAAGCGGATCTGGTTCACCGAAGACAGCAGTGTGCAGCAGCAATTCGACAAATGGGGCCAAACCTCCGAAGCCTCGCAGGTCAGCACGCTGCCGAGTTGGCTGGAAAATCGCCTCTGGCACGACGGTATCTACGGCGCGCTCAGCAGCGACGGCCAGCACGTGTTCGCCATCGAGGACTTGAGCCTTGAGCTCGCGGCCGATCCGCAACAGATGGTCGTCTTTCAGGCCAATGGCCGACAACCGAACAGCGGCCCTAAAAACAAAAATCGCCTGGCCGCATATGGCCTGGCACGGCAAGGGGCGCTCGAGTGCGACTCGGCCGATATCAAAGATCTCGACGGGGCTTTCTTCCTCGGGCCACCGTTGCCGCTCGATGGCCGGTACTACGCGCTGGCCGAGCAGAAACAGGAACTCCGCCTGCTGTGCCTCAAGATCGTCACGCATCGCAGCTCGATTCACCCACGCACCGGCGTGGCCCGCGAGCATAAACGCTTCGAGCTCGATTGGGCCCAACAGTTGGTCATGCTCGAAACACCGATCTCGCAAGACCCGCTGCGACGGGTCGCCGGCGCGACGCCGTCTTATGCCGACGGCGTGCTCGTGTGCCCGACCACGGCCGGTGCGGTCGTGGCGGTCGACCTGACGACCCGCGCGCTGCTCTGGGGCTACCAATACCCGCGCCCCGACCAACAGCAGCCGCGGAACATGATCTTCCGCTTCAACAATGCCGCGGCCCAGGCGGCGAACTCCGACGAGCGTTGGCTCGACCCGACGGCGCTGATCGCCCAGGGACACGTGCTCGTGACCCCGGCTGAGAGCAAAAAGCTGTTCTGCATCAATCTGGCCGACGGCAAGCTGCAGTGGGAAGCCGACCGCGACGAACCTAAAGGGGGCTCGACCAGCGATCATGGGCTGTTCATGGCCTGCGTGCATCGCCATGCGGCGGTGGTAGTCGGCGAGAGCCGGCTCCGCGCGTTCAAGCTCAGCGATGGTGCCGCGGCCTGGAGCGAGTCGCTCAAGTTACCCGACGGCGTCGCCCCCAGCGGTCGGGGCTTCTACAATGGCAAACAGTACTACCTTCCCTTGAGCAACGGCGAGGTCGCGTCGATCGACCTCGATGTGGGCAAAATTCTCGCCCGCAGCCGGACGCGTGGCGAAGGCTCGCTCGGCAACCTCGTCTGCTATCGCGACAGTGTCATCTCACAGGGCTCGACCGAAGTCGAGAGCTTCTATCAGCTCGACGTGCTCAAACGTCAAGTCGACGAGCAGTTGGCCAAAGGGAGCGACAAGCCCGACCCCGTCGCACTCGCCCTGCATGGTGAACTGCTGCTCAATGCCGGGAAAGTCGACGAGGCGATTGCACAATTACGCCGCGCACTCACTGAACGTAGCGACCCTCGCGCGCGGCAGTTGCTTTTCGAGGCGCTGCTAGAAACATGGCGCAAGGACTTCAAGCAGGGGGAGCAATTGGTCCCCGAACTGGAAAAACTGATCGACCGACCTGCTCAGCGGCTCGTCGTGCTCCGGCAAAAAGCCCAAGGGCAGCATGACTCGGGGGATTTCCTCGGGGCGTTCCGAGCCTACTTGGAATTGCTCAACCTCGATGGCGGCTCGGACGAGTCGGAGCGGATCGAGCGTGGCTGGGCCGTTCGCCGCGAGCGTTGGTTGCAGGCGCGGATCGTCGATCTGCGGCAAAAAGCCTCGGCCGACGACACCAAGCTGATCGAGGCCGAACTGCGCAAGCGTCTTGAACTGGTCCGCGACTCGAAGGACACGGCTGACCTACGAGCGTTCATTGGCGTGTTCGGCCGCGACCCACTCGCCGACGAAGCTCGCGAATTGCTGTTGGCGCGCGGCGGCGCCGTGGGGAGCCGCATCGAAGAAGAACTGTTGCTCCGCGAGTTGGAACAATCAACCGACGCAGCGCGGCAGCGTCGCGCCGTGGCTCAACTGGTGCGCATGCTCCGCGACTCGCAGCGCGTCGACGAGGCGCTCAAGTACGTTCGCCGCTTGCAGACCGATTGGGCCGACCTCAATTGCCTGGACGGCAAGACCGGCGCGCAACTGACGCGTGAATGGTTCGGCGACGAGGCGAAACTGACACAACAGGCCAATCAAACCCCCTGGCCCACGGGCAAAATCCTCAAGGAACCGTATCGCGGCACGAACTTGCAGGGTTTCCCGAACGCGCCGATCGAGCTGCGCGAGCGGCACGGATCGTTCTTTGATGGCTACGCCATCGAGATGGTCTATCAGCAACAATCGCTCATCGGCCGCGATGGCTGGGGGCGCGAACGCTGGCGCGTGGCTCTGGCCGAAAACGGAAATCCACGCGGCGCCTTTTTCTTCCAGCCCTCGCCCAACCACGCCAAGGCCGAAGGACACCTGCTCGTCGTCGCAATGGGCTTCTCGCTGCTCGGCGTCGACACGCTCGGAACGCCGGGCAAGGATGGCCCCAAAGTGCTCTGGCGGCACGACCTCATCGACGCCGCGGCCCGAGACGCCGGCAGCGTCAACTGGCGGCAAGTCAACATGCCCTGGGGCGCACCGCGCATCTGGGCTTTCGATCAGCAAGGACGTCCGCTCGGCTCGACCGGCCCGGTCACCTCGCAGTGTGTCATCTTCCAACGGCAACGCAATCTCGTCGCCGTCCATCCACTGACCGGCAAAACACTCTGGGTTCGTTACGGTGTCCCGCAAGGGAGCGAGTTGTTCGGCGACGACGAGTACGTGTTCGTCGTCCCGCCGAAGCCCAACTCGAACGGCGGAGACACGGATGATCGGGCCTACGTGTTCCGCGCCTCCGATGGCCAGGAACTCGAACGGCGCGCCGTCGCTCCACTCGAACAACGGCTGTTCACCGACGGCCGACAGGTCGTCACTTGGCACAACGACGGCGGCAAAGGGATGGTACTCCGCCGCCGCGACCTGTGGGAACAACAGGACCTGTGGGAGCAGCGTTTCGACCTCAACTCCAAACCCTGGCCCGTCGGCCAAAGCGGCATCGCGGTCATGGAGCGGCGCGGTCGATTCACGTTCTGGAACGCCACGAACGGCGCAGCCCAAATCGACGTGATGCTCAAGCCCGAGCAGAATTTGTCGGAACTGGTCGTGTACCCGTTTCCCAATCGACTGGTCGCGATCGTGAATCGTCCGCCGCGTGGTGCCGACGGGTTCAACATGCACGCGCTACCACAAGGAGCCTCGGGGCTCAACGCCGTCAACGGCATGGCCTACGGTTTTGATCGTGCCACAGGCAAGCTCGTCTGGGAATTGGCCGTCGAGAAGCGAAGCATTGGCTACGCACAGCGCGAAAATCTGCCGGTGCTCGCCTTCGCCTCAGGTCAGCATCCGCAAAACGGCAACCAAGGGCAGATGAACCTGCTCGTGGTCGACAACCGCACTGGGCGTGTGCTCGCCGACGAACGAACCCCCGGACAGATTCAAGCCTTCGAGTACACGGGTGACCCCGCCAAGCACGATATCACACTGCGGAACTCGCGCGGCGGCATCAAGCTGACCTTTACCGACGAACCGGTCGACGAGAAGCAGGAGCCCAAAAAATGAGCCGTGCGGTCTGTTTGCTCATCGTGATCACGCTATGGGGTATCGGGCTCGTCTTGCCCGCTCGGGCCGACAACGGCCTGCGCGATCCCAAGGTGCAGCGCGCCGTGTCGCGCGGACTCGACTGGCTGGCCAACTCGCAATCGCGCCAAGGGAGTTGGTCGGCCAACAACAACACCTACCCGGCTGCAATGACCGCCTTGGCTGGCATGGCGTTGCTGGCCGAAGGCTCGACGACGACCCAAGGTAAGTACTCTGAGCAGGTCCGGCGGGCCGTCGAGTTCCTCATCTCGCGCAGTCGTCCCAACGGTCTGATTGGCGATCCGAACAAAGACGATCGCTACACCTATGGCCACGGCTACTCGATGATGTTCCTCTCACAAGTGCTCGGCGAAGAAGACGACGCCGAACGCCGCGAGGAGTTGGTCGGCGTGTTGACCCGAGCGGTGAAATTCACCGGCGAGGCACAGACCCCGGCCGGCGGCTGGGGCTACGTGAGCGCCAAGGACGGCCACAACTTCGACGAAGGCTCGACGACCATTACCCAGGTTCAAGGACTACGCGGCTGTCGTAATGCGGGTATTCCGGTTCCCAAGGAAATCATCGACAAGGCCATCAAGTATATCCAAAAATGCACCCTACCCGACGGTGGCGTGCAATACAGTTCGCAGGGCGGGGGCGGCCGGCCGGCCATCACCGCCGCGGCGGTCGCGTGCCTGTTTAACGCCGGCGAGTATGACAGTGATTACGTCCCCAAACTGATCAAATACTGCGAGCGTCACCTGGGCAATACGCAGACCGAGCAAAGCGGTCATTGGCACTACGCCCATTATTACTACGCCCAGGTCAACTATCGCGAAGGGGGCGACACCTGGGCCACCTACCGAGACAAAGTGTTCACCAAATTAGCCGGCGAGGTTGGCTCCGATGGCGCCTGGACCCAAGGTTATATCGGCGCCGTCTATACCACGAGCGTGAACCTGACTATCCTACAACTCGAAAACGCTAACTTGCCCATTTATCAAAAATAGTCCACCTCCGTTTTGTTTTTATCCTCGCCCCGCTCCCCTCACCCCACACCCCTCCTGACCCATGCCTGACTCCGCTGCCATCAATAAACTCGCCGATGCGCGCCAGCGCATCTTGGACCAACTCTCGCAAGTGATCGTCGGCCAATCGCAGGTCATCGAGGAACTGCTCATCTCGTTGTTCAGCCGGGGGCATTGCTTGCTCGAAGGGGTGCCCGGGCTGGCCAAGACGCTGATGATTTCGACACTGGCCCGCACGCTGAGCTTGTCCTTCAGCCGTATTCAGTTCACACCCGACCTGATGCCGGCCGACATCACGGGTACCGACGTGATCGAGGAGAACAAGTCGACCGGCACGCGCGAGTTCCGTTTCCTCGAAGGGCCGTTGTTCTCGAACGTCGTGCTGGCGGACGAAATCAATCGCACGCCCCCCAAGACGCAAGCGGCGCTGCTCGAAGCGATGCAAGAACGTCAGGTCACGGCGGGCCGGGTGCGGCATCCGCTCGACGACCCGTTCTTCGTGTTGGCGACGCAGAACCCCATCGAGCAGGAAGGGACTTACCCGTTGCCCGAGGCACAGCAAGATCGTTTCATGTTCAAGGTGTACGTCCACTATCCGAAGTTCGACGAGGAGTTCGAAGTTGCCCGCCGCACGACCAGCACGATCAACGACCGCATCGAGCCGGTGTTGTCGGCCGAAGAGATTTTGCAATTGCAGCGGCTGGTACGCGAGGTGCCGGTGGCTGACTCGGTTGTGCGTTACGCGTTGGCGCTGGTGCGTCAGACGCGGGCCGGCGAGCCCGGCGTTCCCAACTTCGTCGCCGAACAGGTGAACTGGGGTGCGGGTCCTCGTGCCGTGCAGAACCTGATCCTGGGAGGCAAAGCTCGTGCGCTGCTGCATGGCCGCACGCATGTCGCCACGGACGATATTCAAGCGCTCGCCAAACCGGTGCTGCGGCATCGCTTGGTGGTTAACTTCGCGGCCGAGAGCGAGGGGGTCACCAGCGATCAGGTCATCGACCGCTTGGTGCAAGAAACCCCCACGCAAGAAGACGAACTGACGCGCGACGAGCGGTTCCGAAAAATTTTTGCCTCCTAATACGAGCGCGTCGCGCCGAGTCGTCCTATGCCCGAAGCAAAACGGTTCCTGCAACCCGATGTCCTCCGCCGCATCGCCCGGCTCGATGTCCGCGCTCGGCACATCGTCGAGGGCTTTTTGTCGGGCGTACACCGCAGCCCTTATTTCGGCCAGTCGGTCGAGTTCGTGCAACATCGCGAGTACACCCGGGGCGACGATCTGCGGCGCATCGACTGGAAAGTCTGGGCCAAGCAAGACCGCTACTACGTCAAACAATTCGAGGAAGAGACGAACCTCCGTTGCGTGCTGCTCGTCGACACCTCGGCCAGCATGCACTACGGCTCCGGCGCGCTCAACAAGTACGAATACGCTTGCACGCTGGCTGCGTCGCTCACATATCTGCTGCTCCGCCAGCAAGACGCGGTCGGCTGTGTCGCCTTCGACCAAGGGGTGCGCACGACGGTGCCGCTGCGCACCAACCGCGCCCATCTGAACACCGTGATCAACGCGCTCAACAACAGCGCACCGCGAGAAACGACCGACGTGAGCCGCATCCTTCGCGAGGTGGCCGAGAGCTATCCGCGACGTGGCATGGTCGTGCTCTGCTCCGATTTGCTCGTCGATCGCCCTTCGCTATTCAAGGGACTGAGCGTGCTGCGGCAACGTGGCCATGACGTGCTCGTGCTGCATGTGATGGACGACGACGAATTGGATTTTCCATTTACCGGCGCAACACGCTTCGAGGGACTCGAATTGCCACAGCATTTGACGTGCAACCCGCGCGCCTTGCGGCAGGGCTACATGGACGCGCTCGGTGCCTACCTGGACGAAGTGCGTCGCGGCTGTACGAAGCAGATGGTCGACTACGCCCTGGTCCGCACGAGCGAGTCGCTCGACGCCGCGCTCTCGGCCTTTTTGGCCTCACGTCTCGGCCAACTAGGCAAACACTAACAAACGATATCACAAACAACACCTGGAAAATGAAAGGGATGAAGGATGAAGGATGAAGGATGAAATCAGGCAATTCACCCCTCACCCCTCACCCCTCACCCCTCACCCCTCACC
>CAYLYE010000192.1:0-12201 GCA_964387325.1 uncultured Planctomycetaceae bacterium | reverse complement strand
AGAAAGGGCTTCTTTCACAAGGAAATGCGGTACGCTGTTGACGAAGCGCTAAAGCTTCCGAAGGGAAAGGTATTCGTGATGCCGGTACGGCTGAACGACTGCCCCGTTCCAGACGATCTTCTTATGTGGCACGCACTAAACTTGTTCGAGCCCTCGGCGTCGAGTCATTTGCTTAGCTCTATCGGCGATGCACTGGATTGCGGTGCCCGTGCTCGTGTGGAGGCCCACGAAGCGTTTGAAACGGCAATGCGTGAATTCGACTAATGGTAGTCGCATAACCAACGGATGGAGCAGTTTTGTAAGTCAGGCACTCCGTGCCTGACGATCACCGGTATTATCACGAGCCAACATCAGCGACGGATGATGGTATTGCACCTCGACCCGCCTAAGTGACATACACGACGTTTGAGCTTAACTCTCCGTTTTTGCTTTGTGAAAGCCTGCTTCTGGTCGGGCGGGCACGGTCGTTCGGCGGGGGAGGACTTTCGATTTGGGGCCGTTTAGGTTACCTTGGAGATATCTGCGAGGAGGATTTCCGATGGACAACACGCTGATTGTCCTGGGCCGATATAGCGGCCAGACGTTTATTCCAGACAGTCCCCTTCCCCATGTGGAAGGAGCGGCCCAACTGATCATCACACCCACGACGTCCCACGGCAGCGGATCGGTCGCCGACGCTTTCGGTACCGCCGCCGTGCTCCGAACCGGCGACGACATCTTGGCCCAAGTGCGGACTCAGCGCGACGAATGGGGTGACCGCTGATCTACCTCGACTCGAACGTGGTCATTCGCCCAGTCGAAGGGGACGTTGCGGCTCGTACTCCGCTGGCGACCCGACTGGCAGCCTCATTGGGTGTGCCGGGATCGTTGGCTACATCGCGACTGACACGACTCGAATGTCGGTCAAAACTCTTGCAAGTGGGCGATCTTGCGACCCTAGCTCAGTTCGATGTTTTTTTCGCCGGAGTCGAGTTGGTCATCGTGGAACTGGGGCTGGCGGTGGTGGAACGGGCAACCGAGTTGAGAGCGCGGTACAGCCTCAAAACGCCTGACGCCCTCCACTATGCCACGGCGATCGAGGTGGGCGCGTCGGTGTTCTTGACCGGCGACCGGAGTTTGTCGCGCTGTGCAGAGGTTCCGGTCGAAGTGCTGTAGGCTGAGGAGGCGCCAGCCGCCGCCAGCCAGCATTGCTGGCGGCAATGGCTCGGCGAGACTAAAACCGCTCTGGAACGCCGAGCGGGAGCTCACTATACTCCGCCCCGCTCTTCATACCGTTTCGACACTGAACGACCTTCCGCTGTGCGGTCGAGGTACGTCACGATGTTACAACTTGATCGTCGATCTGCCGCGTTGGTTGCCTTGGCCGTGCTCAGCACGTGCCTCGCGAGCGGCTGCGTGCAGCGACGCTTGACCGTGCGGAGCAATCCGCCGGGAGCGCTCGTGTATATCGACAACTATGAGGTCGGCGTGACCCCTTGCTCGACCGACTACACATACTACGGCACGCGCAACGTGCGGCTGGTACGCGACGGCTTCAAGACACTCGAGACCGAGCAGTTCATTCCGCCGCCGTGGTACCAGGTCTTTCCGTTTGATTTTGTCAGCGAGAACTTGGTTCCTTACGAGTTTCGCGATGAACGAGCCCTTGAGTTCTCGCTACAACCCGAGCTGATTCAAGGGACGCAACCGTTGCTCGGCCGTGCCGAGGAGTTGCGACGCGGCAGCCTGATGAGTGACTTCGTCGCGCCCCCCGCGCCACCGAAGCCTACCGGCAGCACCTGGCCTCGCTGGCTGCCACTCGTGAGCCGTCCTACATGGCCTTTCACTCGCGACTGAGCCCGTCGTCGACGCCGGCCGTCAAACATCGAGTGATCGATTCGGCATGCGTTTCGGTCGCAACTCGAACAAGCCAAGGTCTACATCGCCTCGCATGTCCGCGCCCGGGATAGACACCGGAGCATCCATCGTTGAGAACACAGGCTCGTTCGTGCTGTCATGGGGGGGATGCGGTCGGCCCTGTTTCGCATCAAGGTTGCCTCACCAACGACCGCTTGATAGACTAGACACATGAGTCCATCCTGATGCGTCATTGCCCCTTCGAGCGATCAGGGGCGATATCGAGTTGATCCTGCCTGCCACACCCTCACGCCCCGTTTTGCATCGGCTCTCATGAACGATATTCGACGCGCTGCGCGATACATCTGCCGTGGGCTGTGCCTGATCGCATGGGCGAGTTTCTCGTTCGCCGAGGGGGCTGACGAAAGCGTTCCCCTCAATGTGCAAATTGACCAACTGATTAAAAATCGATGTGAGTCGTTAAAGCTCACACCAGCCGATAAGAGCGATGATGCCGAGTTTGTTCGTCGCCTCTATTTGGATCTGAACGGAGTGATTCCGACCGCCACAGAAGCGAGAACCTTCCTTGACGACCGTTCTTCAGGCAAACGACAGCGATTGATCGACGATCTGTTGGCCCGACCCGAATTTGCTTTGCACATGGCTCGGGTATTCGATGTGATGTTGACCGAGCGGCGTGTACCGACAACATCTTCGTACGATGTATCCATCGCGGAGTGGCGACGATACTTGGCGCAGTCGTTCGCAGAAAACAAGCCCTGGGACCAATTGTCTCGCGAGATTTTAGCGAGCGACGGCGCGGATTCGAAGCAGAGCGCTGCCGTAAAATTCTATCTTGTGCGAGATGTTGCGCCCCACGCATTGACACGCGACGTGGGTCGATTGTTTCTGGGCATCGACTTGCAGTGCGCCCAGTGTCATGACGACCCGCGGTTCGACGACTATCGCCAGGCCGACTACTACGGTATTTACGCGTTCGTGCAGCGAATGAAACTTCATCCCTTGTCTCCCAAGGGGGCGGCGGTGGCCGAGACAGCCGAAGGAACGACCATGTTCACTTCGGTATTTACCGCGAAGAGCGACAAGACGAACCCACGATTGCCTGGCGGCGACATGCTTGCTGATCCGGAGATCGAGAAAGGGATGGAATACGTCGTGAAGCCGGGGCCCAAAGAGCGAGGGATTCCCAAGTACAGTCGGCGTATCAAATTGGCCGAACAATTACCCCGCCGCGAAACACGTGGCTTTGCGCGGAACATCGTAAATCGCCTCTGGGCTTTGATGTTTGGACGGGGCATCGTACACCCACTCGACTTGAATCATGCCGCGAATCCGCCGTCACATCCGGAGCTGCTCGATCGACTTGAGTCCTGGATCGTCGATCACCAATACGATCTGCGTGGATTGTTACGCGAGATCGTGCTGAGCGAGACCTATCAGCGATCGAGTGTTTTGCCCGCTGACCGGCACGAACTGCCTCAAGAGGCGTTCGCGGTCGCAACACTACGGGGACTCACGGCCGAGCAGCTCCGCTGGTCGTTGTTGCAAGCGACGGGTCGAATCGAGCAGCACTACGCGAAGCTCGACGTCGCGGCTAAAAAAACTCCGCCCCAAGCCCCTCTTGTCAATTCCGAGCCCCTTTGGAACGTGACGTATGTTCGCAACGAAGCCCTGGAACGTCAAAGTGCGACCTTGATCGCGGCCTTTGCTGGAGTGCCAGGCCAAGGCGAGGGGGAGTTTCAACCGATCGTCGACCAGGCATTGTATCTTCGTAACAGCTCCAAGCTGCTGCCGTTATTACAAGCCGAGCCGGGTACCACACTGGCGCGACTCGCGGCAATGACCGAGGTCGAGCCGCTGGCAGAAGAATTGTATTTAAGCGTGCTTACACGAAGACCGACTGCCGACGAAACCAACGACGTTCATCAACTTCTTGACCGCGCCAAGTCACCCTCGGAGCGTCGTGAGTTGTTGCAATCGCTGCTGTGGGGCCTGCTGTTGTCAGCCGAGTTTCGTTTGAATCATTGACGCAGAAAGGTCACGATGTCCCGTCAACTGAGGAAACACCGCCTTACACGGCGCGCCGCACTTGCTGGTGTTGCCGGAGCACTCGGCTCTGGCGCGCTGGCCTACCCGCTGCGGGCCGCGTCGGCCGTCGCGCCGCGCAAACAACTGCTCCTGCTGTTTCTCTCCGGCGGCGCTAGCCAACTCGAAACCTGGGATCCCAAACCCGGCACAAAGACGGGCGGACCGTTTCGCGCCATTGCGACGTCGCTTAAGGGTGTTCACATTGGAGAGCTGTTACCGCATTGCGCGAAGATCATGCACCGATTGACCGTCGTGCGCAGCGTGAACTCGAATATCCCGGATCATTTTCAAGGGCATTATGCACTCCAGGCTGGTCGCATCGTGCCGGGCTACCCTGTGCTCGGCTCAGCCGTCGCAAAGTTGCTCGAACGCCCCGACGATGTGTTGCCTGGCTATGTCACGATCCGTCGTGATGGTCCGAAAGCCTACACCGATGTTGGTGATGCCGGTTTCTTGGGTGCCAAATACGAAGGGGTGCGTATTCAGAACAATCGTCCACCCGAAAATTTAGTCCCGCCGCCGATCATGACCCCCGCGCTAGCCGATGCGATCGAGCGCGTGCGACAATCAACCAACGATCGTTTTAGCCAAGGTCGTAATGCCACGCCCATCCATTCGTAGAGCACCACTTTCGAGCAAGCCAAGGTTTTGATGCAGCGCCGCGAGATTTTCGATCTGGCTAAAGAATCACCGGCCGATCACGACCGCTATGGCAAGCACGATTTCGGTCAGAACTGCTTGCTCGCGCGACGACTGCTGCAGGCGGGGATATCGTGCGTGCGCGTTACACACTTCGATTGGGACGCGCATCAGGACAACTTTTACTGGCATCAAATACGTTGTGCCGAGTTCGATCGGACGTTGGTCACATTGCTCGACGATCTCGAACAACGCGGCATGCTCGAACATACGTTGGTGGTCATCTCGGGCGAAATGGGACGCACGCCGCAGATCAACAATCTCGGCGGACGAGATCACTGGGGCCGTGCGTGGAGTGTCGCGATGGCCGGTTGCGGCGTGAAGCCTGGTCTTGTTTATGGCTCGACCAACGAGATGGGGACCGAAGTCAAAGATAACGCTGTCAAACTTGGCGACCTATTTCACACGTATCTGCAGGCCGTGGGAATCGATTCTCGCGGCAAATACGAGATCAACGGCCAGACCAATCCCGTGGCTGACCCGGCTGCTAAACCGATCGAGGCTGTGCTCGCTTAAAGGTTGCTTCAATTGCGATGAATATCGATCCGGCTAAGACCAAACTCTCCGTCGAATACAAGCACGAAGCGCCCTTATTGAGCTGCGCGTTCGACGGCAGCGGGCGGTTTTTATTTGCCGGAGGACGCGATCGTGGTGTGGTGCTTATCGACATCCTATCGAAGCAAAAGAGCACCTTGGCTGGGCATGAGAGTTGGGTCAATCGGATGGGGCGAGCAGGTCGTGATCTGGTACTGACCGCCGACTTTGTCGGACATGTGATCGCTTGGGATTGCACGGAATCGATCCCCAAGCCTCGCTGGAACATCGAAGCGCATCCGAGCACCATCTACGCATTGTCCGTGAGTGCTGACGGCAAGACCTTTGCTACCGGTGACCGTGATGGTTGCGTACGTATTTGGCAAGCAAGTGACGGCAAACGACTGCATGAACTGCCACGTATCGAGTATCCGGTCTACGGTGTCGCGCTCCATCCCAATGGACGACACTTGATTACCGCCGATCGCCAGCCCGTTAAACCACGCATCAAGGTATGGGACATTGGCACGAACCAAGCGATTCTGACGATCGAAATTGCGGAGTTATCTGGCTATCGACGCGTCGAGGATATTGAGTGGGGCGGTATTCGCGATGTAGCCGTGTCCGCGAACGGACACGAGATTATTGCCTGCGGCCGAGCCGGTTACGACGGTCAAGCCTGTGCCCTGGTGTATGGGTCAGAAGACGGCAAACTACTTCGCAAACTTTCAGTCGCACTAAAAGGGGGCTTCTACTATGGGGCAAAGTTCCATTCGCAAGGGTTTTTGATGACGGCCGGAGGCGATATTGGAAAAGGAGAAGTGCGAATCTGGAACACTCAACAGGATCAGTCGCTGGCCGATACCGCGACTGCAGGTCCATGCACGTCTCTCGACATTCATCCCAACGCCCGACAATTCGCCGCCACGTTGACCCTTGGAAAAGGTTCTTATCCGGACTCCGGTGCCCTCGTCATCCATGATTGGGTTGTATAGCGACCGTGTGGCAGAATAGCGGTCAAAGCCCCTTGGGACGCAACCGCTGGTGTCTCATCGAAACCTTTCTGGCCCATCGCGTTCTGCTCCGCCGGCAAGGATTCTTCCTGGGCCGAGCCGTGCGGCTGTCGTCGAACTCACGTGCGAACACAGAGCGATGTATGGTCTACGCCGGAAAATGTTTGTTAACATTCCATGGCAAGTTGCTACGATGGACGACTACGCGGTTAATGAACCAAGGAGACCAGCAGAAGCCCGATCTAACCCGGCTTCGCGTTGCACGCCTAGGACCATTCGCTGCGCATACTTCAATAAGGCGTCGCCATTCCTGGCCACATTCGCAGCGAGGCTCCAGGTACAAGATACCGAGCGACCGTTGGTCATACTATTCAGCCGTGATTCCCAAGCATCGCAAGGATAAGAAACCCCATGAATGGCCCCTCCCGACAGAAAACTGCGACACGTCTCATGATCGCTGCAACCGCGATGGTGGCTATCCTGGCTGGTAACTTGGTCGTAAGTGCACAGTCTCGGAGTGTACCGAACGTGGTCTTCATTCTTACGGACGACCAGGGCTACGGCGACCTTTCAGCGCATGGCAATCCCGTGCTCAAGACCCCGAATCTTGATCGACTGCACAGGGAAGCGTTCCGATTCACCGACTATCATGTCAGCCCGACATGCTCTCCTACGCGCTCAGCGTTGTTTACCGGTCGGCATGAGTTTCGCAATGGCGTAACCCATACAATCAACGAGCGTGAGCGGTTGACCCTTGATGCGATCACGCTAGCCCAGGTGCTTCAGCAGACGGGCTACACGACCGGTATCTTTGGCAAGTGGCATTTAGGCGACGAGGCCGACCATCAACCCAATCGTCGTGGGTTCGACGAGGTGTTTATCCACGGGGCCGGCGGCATTGGTCAAAGCTACGTGGGTAGTTGTGGCGATGCACCAGGCAACACCTATTTCAATCCGGCAATCTTGCACAACGGCAAATTCGAGATCACCCAGGGCTACTGCACCGACGTGTTCTTCCGGCAAGCGCTAAGTTGGATCGACTCGGTTCGGGGCAAAAAGCCGTTCTTCTGCTACATCCCGACCAACGCACCGCACGCCCCCCTGCAAGTTCGACGCGAAGACGAGACTCGATACGCAGACCAAGTCGACCGACCGACCGCCAAATACTTCGGCATGGTCGCCAACATTGACGATAACGTAGGGCGGTTACTCGACAAGATTCACGAGTGGGATTTGGATCGTGACACGCTCATTATCTTTATGAACGACAACGGGGGTACCGGAGGCGTCAAGGTTTTCAACGCCGGTATGCGTGGTCAAAAGGTCACGCCTTGGCTCGGTGGTACACGGTCCTCGTCGCTCTGGCGCTGGAAAGGTACGCTGAGTGCGGTTGACTGCGACCGTTTAACCGCCCACGTCGACTTTTTCCCAACGATCGCACAACTCGCTGGCGCGTCTTTGAGCGATCAGGTGCAACGACAAGTCGAGGGGCGCAGCCTCGTGCCGCTCTTGAAGAACCCGCAAGCCGAATGGCCCGAACGGACCCTATTTACCCACGTGGGGCGATGGCCACACGGCAAGGTGGCCGACTTTAAATATGCAAACTGCAGCGTACGAACCAAGCGATGGCATCTGGTCTGTGTTAATAAAACCAACGCCAAGAAGTGGGAGTTGTTCGACCTCCAGTCGGACCCGGGTGAAAAAGAAGACGTAGCGGCGCAGCACGCCGACGTGGTGGAAAGACTCGACGGCGAATACGACCGCTGGTGGGACTCGATTCAGCCCCAATTGGTGAACGAGACAGCCGAGTTTCCTGGCATTAACCCGTTCAAAGCGTTATTCTGGCAGCAGTTTGGCGAAGGGGCCTCGGCCCGGCCTCGGCCGTTGCCTCCGGAACTGGAAGCAGACGAAAAGCAAGAACCGACCAAGGGACGTTCCAAAAAGGGGTGAGCATCGTGACCAGCGAACTGCATATCGAGAACAGTACGCGTGATGGCGTGACGATTGTCCGGCTCGTTGGCTCAGCCGGTTATCCAACCGCCGATCCGTTACAAACGGCACTCACCCAGCTCGCTGCCGAGCGACCGGCCACAGTTGTGTTCGACGCCACCGACTTGGATTTTGTGTGCAGCATGGTCCTCGGGGTGCTCGTGTCGTTTCGACGTGGGATGCAGCGGAATAACTCGCGTGTGATACTAGCCGCGCTGAAACCGGCGGTGCGCAGTGCCTTCGAGACCTCTCGTCTCAACGCGCTGTTTGAGATCGTCGATCAAGTCAATGATGCCATTGCGCCAAAGCGATAGCCGCGCATGCGGATTTGAGTACGAAAAACGCACGTGCCTGAGCGGTTCAATTAGAGCTTCGGGGGCGTTGGGGGCTTGACCCCAGGTCGGCCCGGTACGTTGACCGTCGGTGGCGGCGCATGATGCTCGTTCAGTGTGACGCCGAACGGTCGCCCTAGTTCCCATTGGGCTCGAACCGCGTACGGGGTCCCCTCGTGCTCGCGAATCACTTGCCGCAAAATCTCTTCCGAGCGTTCGCGCCGCTCGCCATTGACGATGTCCGAGATCGTTTCCTTGCGAAACGCCAGAGACCAGCCGTTCGTTGGACGCGTCGGCCCTAGCACGTTCTTGATTGGCTTGGGCTGCTCGCGAAATGCGTCCAAGTAGGCCCCGTATTCAAACCATCGCACCTGATACCCGAGCACCTGAGCGTAGATCAGATCGAAGTTAGCGCGCCAGCGTGGACTCGACTCACGGTCCTTCAGCGGCTTGACTTTGTCGAGCGCTTTCTCGGCCTCCTGCAAATAGATCACGACCCGCTTGGCATGCTCGATGCAATCGAGGGCCTGCTTGTTGAACTCCGAGGGCTGGATGCTGAACGAGCCACGCGGTAGCTCAAGTTGACGTGAGATTTGATGGTTCCAGGGATTGAGGTCGCTGATGATTTTCCAGACAACGGCTCGTAATTCCGACTTGTCTCGCTCAAAGGCGTAATCGCTGCGCGAACTCAAGTCGGGCAGATAAGGACGCAGGGCCTCGAGCGCGTACTTGCGATTACTTCGATTGAGTAACTGCACCTCGGGGCTGGGCAGCATGAAAAATACGCCCCCGGTCTGTCGCGCCATGCGCGCCTGCTCGTAAGGACCAAAACCGGCCGGCTGAGCGTCGTTGCGTTTGTTAAAACAGTCCCACTGCAATTGCTCCGGAAACGGTGTCTCTGGCCCACGGTCGATCCGCAAGTAATAAGGTCCAAACTGCGGTTTCTCGGGATCGCGCCAGACCATGTACGCATACGGATAGCCGAACACCGACTCGCGTCCCAGCACATAAATTGCACAGCGTGCCGAGCGGGCCTCGGCAATCGTACTCTCCAAGTACTGCACGTTCGTGGCGGGGTCGCCACTCTCGTCGCTCACCATAATGAGCAGCATCTGACGCTGCGTCTGCTGTGCGATCCCACGATAACGCTGAATGGCCTGACTCACGGCCTGGCACTGCATTTCGTCCCCGGACGGGTCATTCTGAATGCCGTGCATCGCCTCCATGATTTTAACATGGTCGGACGTCGGGACGGGCGTATGAACATTGAAGCCTTTGCCATAACTGCATACAGCCGTCGCCAGCGAGTCGCCCCGGGCGGTCGACGCGATCCCCAACTCTTGATACACGCGTTCGATGCGGGCGCTAATTTCTTCGCGGTCGTCCTCCATGCTTTGTGACTCATCCATGAGCCACACGACGAGGACCTTGCCTTTCGAGAGCCGATTGAGGATCTCTTGCGTGATGCGATCCATGGCTTCCTGATAGCTGTCGGCGATCGCGGCCGCTTCGCCCAGCGTACCCTCGGGCAACTCTTGCGAGAGATGCTTGCCATTGGATGCAAACACGTTCACCTCGCCGACCTCGACCTTAACATCGGTCGCGACCGTGCTCACCGTCACTTGCTGCGAGAGTTGTTGCGGCTCGGCCAGTGCCGAGACCGAACCCATAGCCCCTTGGACGGCGGACATCGCCGTGGAGACAAGTGACAGATCCGTGCTCGGACGAATTTCCTCTTCCAGCGTTTGGGTGATGACCTCGTCAGGGCGCTCTTCAACGCTCGACACGATCTCCTGCCGAGTGTCTTTATTGACGACCGGCAGCAACCATAGCCCCATCAAGATGAGTGTCAGCCCATGGACCAACATCGAACAGACGCACGACGATGCCAGAAAGATTAAGGAGCGGCGCCGTGAGGCGGGAATTTCGTCTTCGTCTTCATCGTCTTCGTACTCATCATCATCCTCGTCCAGTGAGTCATCGACGAGTTCATCCTCGACGTCGGTTGGATGCCCCGGCGGCATCGGAGGAGGGGTCGGCAGAGGCGGCGGCGTCACCCGACTGGGTGCCGAGACACCTTCAGCTTGGACGTTTTCATGATTTAACGGCATGCTCACGGTCTGACCTCCGGGATGACCCCGCACCGAGAACCAACAAGGCAGTGGGTTAATCTACGGCTAGCGATGAGTCTCCGTCAATTAAATCTCTCTGGCTTGGTGCATGGAACGATGCCCGAATCTTCCGTGAATTTTGGTTCATTTGCTGCGGGGTGACCATCTCGTCGAACGAACCGATGGTTGGTACAATGATTTATTCGTTATCCGAGGTGTAAATCTGGGTGGGTAATGCCCTGCTCAAATATGATCTTTCTCAGCATTTTTAGGTGAATGGTCCGATGACTTCGACGAGTTCAAATGCTCCGCGCACGATGTTTGCCAAGATTTGGGACGCTCACGTGGTTCACGAAGAGCCCGGCAAGCAGGCGATTCTGTACATCGACCGTCACTTGGTTCACGAAGTAACCAGCCCGCAAGCTTTTGATGGGCTGCGTCTGGCGGGGCGCAAGGTGCGTCGGCCTGAACTGACCTTTGCCACGCCCGATCATAATGTGCCGACAACCGACCGTTCGCTCCCGATCGCCGATGTGGTTAGCAAGCAACAGATCGATACGCTGCGCAAGAACTGCCAGGAATTTGGCATTCGGCTCTACGATTTAAACAACCCACAGCAGGGGATCGTCCACGTGATTGGTCCCGAGTTGGGCATAACCCAACCCGGCATGACGATCGTTTGCGGCGACAGTCATACGGCCACGCACGGCGCCCTGGGGGCCTTGGCCTTCGGCATTGGCACGAGCGAAGTCGAGCACGTGCTCGCCACGCAAACGTTGTTACAGTATCGGCCCAAGACGTTCGAGATTCGTGTCGATGGCGTGCGGCCGCGAGGCACCACGGCCAAGGATATCATTCTGTACATCATTGGCGAGATCACGACCGATGGCGGCACGGGCTATTGCATCGAGTACACCGGTGAGGCGATTCGGGCGTTGAGCATGGAAGAACGAATGACCGTGTGCAACATGACGATCGAGGCCGGCGCTCGGGCGGGCATGATTGCTCCAGACGAGAAAACGATCGCGTACGTCAAGGGGCGCGAGTTCGCGCCACGCGGCGCGGCTTGGGACGCGGCCGTGGCTCGCTGGCGACAGTTGCCCAGCGATCCGGGCGCAGCTTACGATCGGACGCTGATCATCGACGCCGCCAAGGTCAAGCCGCAGGTGACCTGGGGGACCAACCCAGGCCAGGTGGCGGCGATCGACGCCACGGTGCCCGACCCGGCCAAGTTCGCTGACGACAACGAACGCAAGTCGGCCGCGGCGGCCTTGGCCTACATGGGACTCGACGCCGGAACGCCCATCACCCAAATTCAACTCGACCGCGTGTTCATTGGTTCCTGCACCAACAGCCGTATCGAAGATTTGCGGGCCGCCGCCGCAATCGTCAAAGGGCGCAAGGTCAACGCCAAGGTGCATGCGATGGTCGTGCCGGGCAGCGGGCTGGTCAAAAAGCAAGCCGAGAGTGAAGGACTCGACCGAGTCTTCCGTGAGGCGGGTTTCGAGTGGCGCGAGGCTGGTTGCAGCATGTGCCTAGGGATGAACCCCGACACGCTCACGCCCGGCCAACGCTGCG
>CAYLYE010000191.1:0-12227 GCA_964387325.1 uncultured Planctomycetaceae bacterium | reverse complement strand
GACGCGGCCTGCGGCCAGTTGCGTCGCTCGAACCTGCAAGCGAGCGTGCCAGCGCCCGCCGTCGTGCCGCTCGATGGACTGAACGTCCAGTGACCAATCGGTCTTCATGACGGCTTTGGAGACGATTGGAGCTCGCCATCGTCGTCAATTTCGATCTCGTCCGCCGGCACCAATACGACACGGCCATCGCGGCAATCAACCACCGGAAGCCCTTCTCGCTTGTGCTTGAGCACCGCTTCCCTCACAGACGCTCGAATGGCCGCGACAACGGCATCGGACTCGGCGATTAAGCGTTGAACATCACTCGGACGTGACTCGGTTGTCATGGCTTGACTCCTGAATCTATGCAAATCCGCTCCCATATCCCCGGGAATCGAATCTCATCGACTCGGTTCTCTTGGCCTGCGGCAATGAGTTGCGCGCTACTCATACTACTATTATCGACGAGTTGCCACGAATTTACTACTGGCCGATACAGACGAAGAAAATTCGACAACCCCCGTTGATAACGTCTTCGTACCGTCTCCTCGAGAACATCATGCCCCCCTTGCCTCACCCGATCGGCAACACGCTCGACAGCATTATCCGCCGATGACAACCAGAGAAATACGAGGTGGATACGGTAACCTTGTTGTTTAAGCTCCATGAGCCACGGCACGAACGTGCGGCTCGCCAGCGTCGTCTCAAAGGCAAAATTAACTCGAGATGCAGCCAACTCGTTAAGCCTTCTCAACATGACTCTCCCGGCAGCCATTGCCACTCGTTCGGGAGTGAAGCCCGAGAGCCCTTGTGCAATCACGTCGGCATTCACAAACTCATCGACTCCGAGGGCTCCGCGTAGCAGACGTTTTGCGGACGTGCTTTTCCCAGCGCCATTGGGGCCTGCCAGAATCACAACTCGCGGCGGATGGTCGTTCTGAAGATTGCTCATGTCTGTCTTCATGGGATGCTCAAAACGTAACATCCATCGTCAATGCCTCGGCGAGCCGAGCGAGAAATGTCTCGCGCGCGATTTCCGTTCCACCCAACGTCTCGGTGTGCTCGTTGAGCACCTGAATGTCGAGCAGCCCGAAGCCGCGCTCACGCAAGTGCTCGACCAGATGCACGAGCCCCACCTTCGATGCGTCACGTTCGCGGTAGAACATCGACTCGGCCGCAAACATCGCACCAAATGCCACGCCATACACACCGCCAACCAGTCGCTCGTCGAGCCACACCTCCACGCTATGCGCTACGCCTCGACGATGCAGTGCCACATAAGCCTCGACCAACTCGGGGATGATCCAGGTGTTGTCGGTCCGATCGAGCGACGTGGCGCAGCCGACCATCACCTCGCGAAAGGCCGTGTCGCGCGTGACGCGATAGCCGGCTTTGCGCAACGTCCGCCGCAGACTCCGCGACACATGCAAAGCATCCAACTCGATCACACCCCGTGGGTCGGGCGAGCACCAGACCAGTTGTCCCCACGTAGGCCAGGGAAAGATGCCATGCGTGTAGGCGTCCGTCAACCAGTCGAAGGTCAACTGACCGCCGAAGCCCAACACCCCTTGCTCGTCCGCCTCGTCGACGGGAGGAAAATACTTGGCGGGACTCAACGTCGGCATATACCACTCGACACAGGAGACGACTGAACACAGCGCTGGCTGCTTTATTGTAACGCCTTGACCTCGACCGCCAACCAACGACCGTCGCGCCGTTCAAGTTTGATCCGCTCATAACGCGCCTCGGGCCCAACCGCCGTGGCGATAAGTGCCCAGGCCTCGTCGTCACCTCGGCGTTGCAATTCATCGCAACGAATATGCGCCCCGCGCGACTGCTTGAGCAGCGACACGATCGCGGCGAACTCGTGTTCGCTGAACTCACCCTGAATCGACGGCGCCGTGCGGACGCGCGACATGAACGCCCCCAGGCCCACGACCACAACCAAGCCCGCCAGCACGAATAGCCACGGTGCCCAATCGGCGAATGATTTTTGCCTGGCAAACGATTTTATCGCCGTCATGTTTCCACCCTTCCCCCCAAGCCGTCGGCTCGGCCAACGTGCTGCTACGCCGTGACTCCCTTGGTCAACTCCATGAACGCCGTTTCCAAGTTGAGTTCCTCCTCCTTGAACAGCGTCAGCTTATAGCCCGCGCCGATCAACGCACTCGGCAGCTCGCTGTAATCCTCGACGCCCGAGTGGAGCGTCACGGTCAACTGCCCCTCGGCTAGGGAGACACTCGCCACGTCGTCGCGTGCTTCGAGCAGCCGGGCGGCCGCTTCGCGATCGCCAAGCACGCCGATCTTGAGCACCAAGTGACGGCGGACCTGACGCATCACGTCGGCCACGTCGCTGTTGACGAGCAGTTCGCCACGCTCGATGATCCCCACCTTGTTACAGATGTCGGCCAACTCGGGCAGGATATGGCTGCTGACCATGATCGTCTTCCCGAGTGCCCGCAACTCTTTGAGCAGCGTGCGAATTTCGATCCGCGCGCGTGGGTCGAGCCCGCTGGCCGGTTCATCGAGCAACAACACTTGCGGATCGTGCAGCAAGACCCGGGCGAGCCCCAATCGCTGGGTCATGCCGCGTGACAGGCTCGTGACGAGCGCCTCGCGCTTGTAGCCGAGGTCGACCAAGCCGAGTACCTCGTCGCATTTTTTTCGCCGCGCCGCCCCGTCGATCCGATACGCCGCCGCGAAGAACTCCAGGTACTCGATCACCTGCATATCGTCGTACACACCGAAGAAGTCAGGCATGTAGCCGATGGCGCGGCGAATCTCCTTGGGTTGCTTATACACCGAGTAACCACAGACCGAGGCTTCGCCGCTCGTGGGATTAAGGAGCGTGGCCAGAATGCGCATCGTCGTCGTCTTACCAGCTCCGTTCGGGCCAATGAACCCAAATACGTCGCCTCGCGAGAGCGACAAATTAAGCCCCTTGATGGCGTAGAGCTGGCCGTAGACTTTCGTCAAATCGCGAGTTTCAATCATCGTGCGTTCCTCGATCTACCCAATGAATGGTCAGCTACGGACGCTGCGACTCGTAAGCCATCACCGCCCGATAGAACACCCAGCGACCGTCGTGGTCGCCACGCAACGGTTGACCGTTGTTGAGCAACTGGTTTGGTGCTGCGTCGGGGTCGACAGACCCCGTGCCGACGAGCACGGCCCGATCGAGCGCGAGCAACTCGCTCAGATCGAGTCGTTCGACCGCGCGGTTCGCGAGGCCCGTGTAGTTGCGTCCACCGCTCGCGGTATAGAACATGAGCGTCTTCACGATCGTGGGGATGTCTTCTCCCAGCGGATTGTAAGGCACGGCGTGGCGCAGCACCCCGGACCGTTTTTGATTGTCGACCGTGACAAACTCGCGCAGCGCCACACTCAGATCGCGCTGCGTACCCGGCTTGAGGGTCACGGACTGACCCGGCTCAAGCGTGCCGAGAAAATAGGCCGAACGATCGAAAGCCAGTACGCAGTCGGTCAATCGCACCGCGAACGGATTCACGAGCGTGCCATGCAAGGCGCGGTCGCTTTGCAATTTGAGCCGAGTCGTCGTGGAGGGTTGAGCATGCGTGGTTGACCAAGTCGCGGTCAGCGCGCGTGACGACCAGACGTCGATCGGCATGCCCTGCACGGCATTCAACTCGGGGGCAAACACATAGCCGCGACTGAATAACGACACGCCCGAGGGACGGTGCATCCCTTGCCAAGCGTCGCCCGGATTACCCAACCACGTCACCAGCGTCGAGGTTTCGGCATCTCCCCACGGCCGAGGCGCAACGCTGAGATTGAAACGGTCCGTTTGCGGACTAAACACGTTGCACCAACTCGTGCCGCGCAGCTGCCCCGACGCGACGTCGAGATCAACGAGGTCCACCTGATTCACTCGCACGTCAGCTCCCTTGGTCCACCGGGCAACACCATAGGCGGCGAGACACACGACGGCGACTAGCGTGGGGAACGTGAACCAGGTCGAATCGGCCCGTTTGAAATAGCGGGTCACGAGCCAATAGTCGCCGGGACCGATAAGCGCGATGTAGCCGAGCAGAGCCAGGCCAACGATGTAGAAGGGCACGATCTGCACCCCCTCGAAATGATCGAGCGCGTTGCGTAGCTGGCTCACGATATCCGAGTACCCAGCCGAGAGGGTACGGAGCGAGGCATCGGTCGACAGCTCATCATCCCCGGCGGACTTGGCGCTGGGCGCGAGCAACCGTCGCACGACCGCCGCGCGTCCCTCCCAGGCATCGAGCGGACGACGGTCGAGGTCGGCGGCGAAGAATGTGATCTGCCCCAAACCGTGCGGCGACTGCACAATCAACGGCACGTCACCCTCGCTCAGCGTCGTCACCCCGCGCACATCAGTCAACTTGGCGACGCTCAACTCGATCGACGCGCCACCAAGCCGGCTGGGGATTTGCCGACTCGAACCACTGAACTGCTCAAGCGAACTGGCCGTGCGCAGCGTGACGACCTCGTCCAGTTTGCCGGGCAAGAACGGAGCCAATGGCGCGCCGGCGGCGAGGGTCTCCCGCGCCTCACTGCCGCCGACGATCAACAGTCGTCCTCCCAGCTCGACCCACTGTCGCAGGGCGTCGAGCCGAACCGAGTCGTCGGCCAACGCTCGACAGCGTTCCGAATCGTTCGCGTTGATCACGAACAGATCGACGCTGTCGTAGCCGTACCATTGCGTAGGCAGCGATTCGATGTCACTCACCTCGACAACGACATCCTTGCTCGCTTCGCTTCGCTGGGAATTGAAGAACGACGCGCCCAACGAGAGATAGAGCTTCGCTTGACCTTCGAGGGCCGCGCCCCGCCCGCGCTCATCGAGTTCGACCCGACGTTTGAGCACGCGGCCATCGTCAAGTTCGAGCAGCATATCGAGTCCGCGTACGATGCGCCCCAATTGCACATAAATGACGTGCCGCGTGTCCTTGAGCGACGGAAGCACCAACGGAGCGTGGGACGGTGTGCTGAACGAAGCGCGTGTATCATTGCCGTCGGGCATGCTGACGGACAGCGTGCCAGTGGCCTCGCGCGGACCGCCGCGGACAACCAACTCTAGCGGGACCCAATGTCCGAGGCGATGATAACCATCGAAACCGAGACGAGCCGAGATCAATTCAGGTTGTGCCGCCGGCTGCGCAATCGCATCGCGCGAGACGAGCAACAACAGCACAAAGAGCCCCAGACTCATCAAACCTCTCATGGCTTGTCGGACCCGTCACAGGCACACTGAAACTGACCGCAGCCCGGGCAGCCGGTGCCATACTTGCGAGCCACCGCCTCGGCCAGATCGACCTCGGCCAGATTAGCGAGCGTCGAGAGCCAAGCAATCACGTCGGCAAATTCGCCGAGCCGCTCTTCATGCGTGCCATGACGCAAGCAGCTGGCCAACTCGCCAACCTCTTCCATGAACCACATGAACGTGCCCGAGACACCCCGGGCCTGATCTTTTTCCAGGTACATATCGCGGATCAGCCGTTGAAAATCGCGCAGCGTGATGTTCGCGGCGCGGTCAAGGTTCGGCACGTCGCCGGTCATGGGGCATCCTTTTTGGGTAACGATTTCATGAGTTGCAGCGCCTCGACATGGTCGGGGCTACGTTCAAGCAGCGTCTGCAAGGCGGTCCGGGCGCGATCGAGTTGCTTGGCGCCCACACAGGCCTCGGCCAGATGAAAACGAGCGTCGTGGTCATCGCCGTCGAGCTGCACGAGCGCATCGTATGAGTCGATCGCGTCGGAGTACTTTTTCAACCCGAGAGCGGCTTGACCCGACATGCGCAGCGCGTCGACATCACCGACGTCGATGAACAGCGACTCGTTCGACCAACGCCAAGCTTGAGCATAATCTTGCTTCTTGAGCGCGAGCTGGGCCAACTTTTTTCGCATCACCAACTCGTCGGCGTCAGCCTCGGCGAGTTGCCGCAAAACGTCGGTTAGCCCCGCCTCATCTGCTTGTTTGATGTACACCCGGGCCAGATTTTTGAGCGCGTCGGCCGAGTTACCCTGCCGCGCCGCGTTGATCTTGTAAAGCTGGAGCGCTTCGTCATAGCGACCGGCCTGATAGTGCAGATCGGCCAGGGCACGGAGCACGCGCAGGTCGGGTTTCGCCAGATCGAGTGCCACGTTGAGCAGCTTGACCGCCTCGTCCTCTTCGCCGATCACGAGCCGCACTCGGGCCAGCACATAGTTCGCCCGGGGATGCTTGGGCTGCTGCTTCAACACGCCGTCGGCCAACTTGCGTGCCCCGGCGTAATCTTTCTTGGCCAGCATGATCTCGGCCACAGCCGCGGCCGCGTCGGGGTCATCCTTGTTCTGCTCGAAACGCTTGGCCCACTCGGCCGGTTCGGGCTCGTCGGCATCGTCGTCCTGTTTTTTCAAGCCGGCCACAAGCTCGTCAAGGAACGCGCGGTAGCCTTGTTCGAACGCTTCTTGCTCGATGTTAAAGTGACGCTTGAGCGCAGCCCGCGTGTCGAGGTTGTCGGCATAAGCCTGGAGCAGCTTGGCGGGCGCGTCGGCTCCTTGTGTCTTCATGAGATATTGCGCGTAGAGCTGTGCTTGGCAGTAGGCCATCTGCCAATCGAGACTCGACTTGGGCCGGACAAAGCCCAGGTTGATCGTGTCGAGATTGAAGACATCCCCCTTGGGGACTCGCTCGCGGAGGAGTTGGTTCCAAACCGGCGAACGGGGCCCGGCCTCGGTCTGCACGGCGAGCGCTTCGGTGTACCAATGCGGGATATTGAAATCGGTTTGCTGCAAGTTGAGTACATGTACAAACTCGTGCTTGAGCACGCGCGCCCAGTTGAATTTCTTGGGCATATCGTTGGGCGAGGCCATCGCGACGATCTTGCCGGCGCAGGCCCCGACGGTGCCGACGTACGGCAGACCCACCATCCGCGCGCTGAACCAACCGTGGCCGTTGGTGTTGCGGGCGCGACTAAAGAACTCGAACAGCGATTTCTCAGCGGGCTTGAACTGGAACTGCTGGCAAAGCTCCGGATAGACATGCTCTTCGAGATACTTGGCCGCGCGGCGGGCGAGCAATTCGTCTTTGCCTCGATCGAAGCGGATCACAAAATGCTCGGTCTCGAGCACCGCGTAATCGTCGAGCACTTCGAGTACCTTGAGCGAGTTGCTCACTCGAGCGTTGAACGGGTCTTTGTCGAACGACTGTTGGAGCTGTACGCGGGCCTCGGCCTCGTCGCCCAGTCGCATGAGCACCATGCCCAGCGCTCCGGCGGGAGCCACGAGCTGCGGCATTCGCTCAACCGCGACGCGATAGTAACGCGAGGCCAGAGGGTATTTTCGAGCCAGATCGAACGTCGCGCCAAGCGTGTAATAAAACTCGCCGGCATGGGGGTTGCGCGCGTCGACTTCGGCCAGCAGTCGGGTGAACCGCGTGGGGGCTGCGCCCTCGGCCGGACCAGCCGAAGCGAGGCCATCGAGTGCCGCGTACACGCCAGCGAGCCGACCAAGCGTGGCTTCGGAAACGGCATTGAGCTTTCGGGCGATTTCGAGCGCGGTTAGGGCGTCGCGAATCTCGAAATTGGCGCACTGCGTATCGACGAGCGCGAGGTGGGCCGCGAGTTGATCGGGATTAATTTCCAGCGCGCGATGAGCCGAGCGGCGGGCCTCTTCGAGGTTGTAGTTCTGTAGGGCCAACTGGGCGACAGCCGCGTACACCTCGGCCGAGTTGCCGTTGATCTTCAAGGCGGCGGCGAACTCGCGACGCGCCTCGGCCTCGTTGTATTTTTCGAGATACAGTCGGCCCGCCTCCAGATGCGCCGGCCAGTAGTCGGCGTCGGTTTCGATGAGTTCCGGGTACAGTTCGTTGACCAGAAACGTGAACTGATCGCTGAGTTGATGGAAGCGGGCAAATTGCGCCGCTGCCAAACCGATGAGCCGTAGCGACTCGACCTCTTTGACCTCGTGCTTGTTGTAATAATCGACGAACCACTTGTACGCCTGATCGGCCTCGTCGATTCGGCCGGCCGTGCGATGCCGCTCGGCTTGCAGCCAACGGGCGAGCAACTGCTCGGGTTCGCTGTTGAGCGCCGCGACAATGGCCTGATCGCACTCGGCGTAGCGGCCGCGATCAAATTCAAGCTGCGCGATTTCGGCGTTCAGCACCGCGCTCGTCGGCGCCTTGTCGAGCGCGGAACGGAGTTGCTTGAGCGCCTTGTCGTGCTCTCCCACGGCGGCATCAATGCGGGCGAGCCCCACGACGGCCGCGAGTTGCTGCTCGGCTGGCAATTTCTGGTAGGCCTCTTGCGCCTCGGCATATTTACCTTGCAGGAACAGCTTGCGCGCGGCGGCCAAGTCGTCGGCCGCAAGCAGGGCAGGGGGGAGGCCGACCACTGCAAGCCAAGCCAGCGCCAGCGCGGCAACGATCAACCGGCGAGAAAAACGCAACCGCAACGAGTTGATCGGCAATGAGGACATAGAGGTCGACTGTGTAAGCGGTAACGGCCTAATGAAGTATGCGCAGCTATTGGGCCTAGGCGAGCAACGCGAAGCCAGAAAATACCGGGCTCCCGTTGGTCGCCCTGGCTCATTCGCCGCGCAGTCGTCAATAATATTGTTCGAGCGAATGTATTGTATCGCTCCGAGGCAAGATCGAGAACCTCTGAGTGGCCGAGAGTTGCTGACGAAAGCTGAATTTGACTCCCAACGGCGACTGGGCGTATGCTAACACAAGACTCATCTACTGGGCGGCAAGTCGTCCGCCGCGACCGAATCGTTTGCCCTTTTTAAGAGCGTGCCGCGAGATGGCTCAAGCCGACTCAGCGCCGAGGCTGATCTCGTCGACTCCCTGGGTCGAGTCGTCGCTCATCAGCATGCTCGTCCACATGGTCATCATGATCGTGCTGGGGCTGATCCTGATCGACTCGACCGAACGGCAGAGCATGCAAATCGTGAGTTCGCTGAGCGACGACACGACCGAGCAGCCGATCGTCGCTGATCCCGAAGCTACGCCCAGCACGAAGATCGAGGTGGCCACGCTCTCCACGCTGCTGGCGGTCAACTCGACCGACGTGAGCGATCCATTTGGTTCGCCGAGCGGCCCGCAGCTGACGTTGTCGGGATTGGGTAACGAGTTTGCAAAAGGCTCGCCCATCGCAGGCAACGAGACGGCCGAGAAAGCCGCGCAGGGGATCGGCGAGCGACTCGGAGGCGAGTTTGCCAAACGACTCGAACGCGCCGGCGGACAGACCGGCGACGTGCAAGTGACGCTCGTCTGGGACAACTACAACGACCTCGACTTGCACGTCATGGCTCCGTCGACCGAACAAATTTCGTATCGCAACAAGCGATCGCGCTGCGGCGGGTATTTGGACGTCGACATGAATGTGCCCGGCAATATGTCCATCGAGCCGGTCGAGAACGTCTTTTGGCCGACGGGCGAAGCTCCACCGGGGAGCTACCGCGTGATCGTGCATTACTTTGCGCGGCACGACGAGAAGAAGGACGCGACACCGTTTCGCGTGGCGGTGAAGATCAACGGCGAGGTGAAGACTTTTTACGGGGTCGTGTCGACCTCGCGACGGCAGGTGGTGGTGGGCAGCTATCAGCGGCGGACTACAAAGCAGCCGTGAGGGCTCGATTGGATCACGACTTATCCGATTGTACGTCAGACAGAGTTCGACAATCGAGTGCTCGGCGTCGATTGTCGAGTGCCCCATCTAATTTGCGCTCGTAGCAATGGCGCTGGCTGCACGCACAACGCGAAATCCGAACCTAGCGTTTACGGTCGACGGTGCGAAATGGGTGCGAAAGGCGCTGCGTGCGTACGTCGCGTTCAAGGCCCAATGACCGCCACGCAACACGCGATAGGAACCGATCGCAGGACCTTGCTGCGGGTCTTTCAACGCAGCGCTTTCGTAAGCCTTGGTGAGATAGTAATCAACACACCACTCACCCACGTTGCCGTGCATGTCAAACACACCAAACGCATTGGGCAATCGTGTGCCAACTGCGTGCGTCTGATTACCGGCGTTCTTGTTGTACCAACCATGCTTTTCTAACTCAGCATGTCCGTTACCAAACGAATACTGCGTCGTCGTGCCGGCTCGACAGCAGTATTCCCACTCGGCTTCCGTCGGTAGACGGTAGACCGTATTTTCTTGTTTCGATAGCCATTCACAATAGGCCGTAGCGTCATTCCAAGAGAGGGCGGCCGCCGGAGATTCGTCGGTCGAGGCAAAGCCGGGGTTGAGATAGGTGGGGATTTTTGAATCTGCCTGGGCAGCTTTCTCCGCTTCGCTGACATATCCGCTAGCGGCGAATTTCTTGAACTGTCCCACGGTCACCTCAGTCATTCCTATTAGAAATGGCTTAGTGATGATCACTCGATGTTGCGGGCGTTCGTTGCTTTGCAAGCTCGAAATGGAACCGGCGTCGGCCTTCGTCTCCTTGGCGGCTTGGACAGCTTCGTCAACCTGTTCGTCACTGCTCCCCATCAGGAACTCGCCGGGCGGGATGAGAACCATCTTCGCCCCGACGCTGTTGGTCGTTTCGACCGGCACGCCCAGATGTTTGGCCCAGGCTTCTTGATGGGCGCGGGCCTGCGCGGCGTCGAACGGCGCCACGGCTAGCGGAGGAATAGAACCGGATGCGAGCGAGGGTGGCGCGGTGTCCAGCGGCGTGTAGGTCAGCTTGCTGATCCGGAACTCGCTCTTGAAACAGCCAAGCCACAATTTGCCAACCAACGGATGCGGCTCGACCTTCTCGGGCGAGACGAGCGCCGAGGCCGACCCTCGCCAGTCGACGAACGTTTTACCGTCGCACACGCAACGCACGCTCTTGGGGGTCACCTCGACCTCGATCTTCGTCGGCCCAGCGGCGCGAAACACCGGATCATTGATTTGCGTGATGTTGCCGGGCTTGTCAACTCGCTCGCCATTGACATAGTGAAGGCCCGTATGGCGGCGCAAATATCCTTCCCAGAGCAGTCGCGTGTCGACGCCGTCGACCACCAGACCCAATGACAGATCGTCCTTGCCCGTGGCGCGTTTGGCGAGCAGTTCGATGCGATACGACGCGGCAGGTTGCACAGGCAGCTCCAACGCTCCGAACGGGCCATCGGTCGTGATCAGCTCACCGTTCTCGATTTTGAACGTGCCCATGTGGGCGTGCTTTTCCGGGTCGATGAGCTTGAGCAGGTCGATCGTCCGCGGATCGCTCGGGGTCGACGATGTGACCACAGGAGTCGATTTCGACGGAGCGGTTTTTACCACCGTCGACGGGTCAATGGTAACGGGAGCAGGCGAACGTGCGACCGCCTTCTGAGATGGAGCGGGTGACAGAGCAGGGGTAGCCTTTTGAGTCGGCGTGTCGACCTTCATTTCGACGGTCGCTTCGTCCGGGACTTTTACCCGCGCCAACTCGTTGCCGTCCTTGTCGCGAATGATCAGCCAAATGCCCAACAGCAGGAACAGAAAGCCGGCTGCTCCGGCTCCAACGAGTAGCCGACGATTTTTTCGCGGCGGCGAACGGTGACCGGCGACGACCGCTGACTTGGGCAGCGATGCCTGCACCCGGCCACTTGCTTGCAACGACAACTCGTCACGCAATATCACCGGCGCATTCAGCACAGGAGCGCCAGACACGATCGCTTCCAATTCGCTGACAATCTGCGTCATAGCGGGGCGGTCACCGGGCTGCTTGGCGACCATGCGCTGAAACAGACTATTGAGCGCTGCGGACACTTGAGGCCGACCTTGACTGAGCGACGGAATCGGCTTCTCGCGGTGGGCCAAAATCTTTTCCACACTCGACTCGCCCGGGTACACACTCTCGCCGGTCACGAGCCGATAGATCGAGCAGCCGAGGCTGTACACATCGGCCGGCGGGCCCGCCTCACGGGTGTTAAACGCCTGCTCGGGGGCCATGTAGTCGACCGTCCCCATCATCTGGCCGCTCTGCGTGAGGCCGTCGTTGCCAGGTCCACCGAGCGGATCGTCCATCCGCGCCAGCCCCAGGTCGAGCAGCTTCACGGTCCCGTCCCGATCGATGAGCATATTGCCCGGCTTGATGTCGCGATGCACAACCCCCTTGCTATGAGCAAAGGCGAGCGCCCGAGCGGCTTGCAGGATGCATTTGGCTGCTTGTAACGGAGCAAAGACTCCTTGCTTCTTGAGCACGTTCGACAGGTCGGGCCCGTCGACAAATTCCATCACCAGATAGTGCATGCCGTCTTGCTGTCCGGCATCGTAGGCATGGACGATATTCGAGTGGGCG
>CAYLYE010000190.1:0-12271 GCA_964387325.1 uncultured Planctomycetaceae bacterium | reverse complement strand
GGGTGCGTCGGTGCTGGCGGTCGATTGGCGAAAGTCGACGATCCTGTGGACCTACCAACCGCGCCGCAAGAATCCGTTCCAGTCGTCGGCCGCCGTTCAAGGGGACATCGTCGTGCTGGGGGGACGAGACCGGCAGGTTCACGCTTTAGATGCCAAGAGTGGCGAGGTCCGCTGGACCTATGCCACCCCGGCGGCCATCGATAGCTCCCCCGTCATTGTCGGAAAGCGAGTCTTTCTCGGCACCGGCGACGGTCGCGTCGTGGCTTTGCTGCTAGCCACGGGCGAGTTGGTGTGGGAATATGAAGCTGGGGGTGGGTTTGTCTCCTCGCCGGCTGTGGGTGGTGGTCGGCTGGTGATGGGCAACGACGATGGCGACCTATTCTGCTTTGGTTCTAAATAACCCATGACTACCGAAACCGTCAAAACCGAGGTGGGCAGTTACTTTATCAGCAACTACCCGCCGTTCTCCACGTGGTCGACCGACGCACTGACGGATGTTCGCGCCGCGCTCAACGCTCCGCCACGCGAGGTTCCCCTCGGGCTCTACTTGCACATTCCCTTCTGTCGCAAGCGGTGCAAGTTCTGTTACTTCCGCGTATACACGGATAAGAACGCATCCGATGTCGAACGTTATGTCTCGGCCCTGTCACGCGAGATCGAGCTGGTCAGCCGATTGCCGGTGATGGGAGGTCGTCCGTTTCGTTTTGTCTATTTCGGCGGAGGGACTCCATCGTTCCTCTCGGCCAAACAGCTTACGTCGCTCGTCGATCGACTACGCGCTAACATCCATTGGGATCAGGCCGAGGAAGTCACGTTCGAATGCGAGCCGGGCACGCTGTCGCTTCCCAAGCTCGAAACCTTACGGCAACTGGGTGTCACGCGGCTCAGCCTGGGGGTCGAAAACTTCAACGACAAGATATTAGAGGAGAACGGCCGCGCGCACCTGTCGAGCGAAATTGCCAAGGCCTGGGATTGGATCCAGTCGTTGAATTTTCCGAACGTGAACATCGACCTGATCTCGGGCATGGTCGGCGAGACTTGGGAGACGTGGCGCGAAACGATTCGCCGCACGGTCGAGTACGCGCCCGACAGCGTGACCATTTATCAGATGGAACTGCCCTTCAACACGGTGTACTCGAAAGACATACTGGGGAACCAGATCGAAACTCCGGTCGCCGATTGGCCGACCAAACGGGCCTGGGTATCCTACGCCTACGATGAACTGCTCGCGGCCGGCTATCACATCTCGAGCGCCTACACGCTGGTCCGCGATCCGAGCAAAGTGAATTTCAGCTACCGCGACAATCTCTGGCGCGGCAGCGACCTGCTCGCCACCGGCGTGGCCAGCTTTGGTCACGTCTCGGGCGTACACTACCAGAACCTGACCGAGTGGGCTCAGTATCTCGAATCGCTCGAACGGAGCGAGTTACCGCTGCTACGCGGTCAAAAGCCCACCCGGCATCAACTGCTGGTGCGAGAGATGATCTTGCTGCTCAAAAAAGGTCGGCTCGACGTCGCTTACTTCCGCCAGAAATACGGCGTCGACATCACGACCGAATGGCACGATGCTTGGCGGCAATTTGCTGACGACGGCTACCTCACATTCGACGCCGAGCAGGTGGCGCTGTCGCGCGAGGGGCTCTTGCGCGTCGATGGTTTGTTGCCGGCCTTTTTCGAACCGGAACATCAAGGGGTCCGCTATACATGAGCGCCCCGTTGGTGTTCATGATGGGCAAGTTCGCCGCCTCGATTCCCATCGATCGACGGTATGCCAAGAATCACATGTGGGCTTGCGAGTCCTCCTCGGGTGTGTGGCGGTTCGGATTCAGTGGCTACGCCGTGCGGTTGTTGCAAGACGTATATTTTTTGGAGTGGAATGTTGAGCCGGGAGCGATGTTGCGCGAGCGGCAGGCCATTGGCTTCATCGAAAGCAGTAAGGCCGAGAGCGAGTTGTATGCTCCGCTCGCAGGCTCGCTGCGGAGTTTTAATGCCGAGTTGCTTCGCGACCCGTCGGCGATTAATGTCGACATGTACGGCGCAGGTTGGCTCTTCGAGTTGGAAACCGATGCCACTGCACTGCTCGACGCGACACAGTATCTCGAACACCTCGCCGATGCCTGGAAGGTCGCCGAGCGAACGATCAAAGGACAGGTGAACGAAGAGTAGGCGAAGACCGGAGACTGGAGACCGGAGTAAGGAAGGAAAGCGGCTTTGAGATCGGAAAGAGGGTTGGAGTATGCCGCGAGATTTCAGGTCAATCAAGGCTTGGCAGCATGCGCATCAGTTGACGTTGGCTGCGTATCTCGCGACGGCCCGATTTCCTCTGGATGAGCGTTTTGGCATGACAAGCCAGCTACGGCGAGCGACGTCGAGCGTCGCCGCGAACCTGGCCGAAGGCTCGTCTCGCCGGTCGCGGGCCGATTTTGTACGGTTCTTGGAAATTGCCCTGGGATCGCTGCGTGAAACCGAATACTTCCTGCTCTTGGCACATGATCTAAAATTCCTCGGCGAATCTGATTATACTGATTTAACTGCCCGCACAAATGAAACCGCCCGTACCCTCACCGGTCTGATCAACGCCCTCACGAAAGCGGCCGAATAACCGACCTTAACTTGGTACCAACCACCCTCGGGTCTCTGTCTTTTTTCCCCACTCCAGTCTCTGGTCTCCAGTCTCCAGTCTCACTCATGGCTAGAAAAATCACGGTCGTCGTTTCGCAAGGCCAGAGCAGCAATCCGGCCAAGCGAAAGCTGGAAGAAGATATCATCGGCGGACTGCTCTTCGAGCGGAATGTCGAGGTGACCGTCATACCACACCTCTACGACCTCACGCCCGACGGTACCGGCATGCTCTGCTTGCAAGGCATTCAAGGGGACCTCGTGCTGATGTCGTGGCTCTTTGGTCGGGCCGCGCGTTGGGTGCTCGATCGCAATGGCATTCGCGGTCACGAAGGCTCGGTGCTGCTCGACTACCCCGACGATGCCGAGCACGATGAAGACGATGAAGATTCGACAGGGCAGGGGGGCGGCGACGCCAAGCCGCGCGTGATCGACTCGCGGCCGACGCCCAACCGGCGCATCTACTGCCTCGATCTGCGCGTGCGTAACGAGGCGCAACCTTTCATCGACGAGATCATGCGTATCTCACGAGAGAATTCGGTGCAGACGGTCGACTTACTCGGCTGGATCGGCGGCACACCGAAGGCCGAGTCGTTGCAACGGTTTATCGAGCCGACGCGCGATGTTGCCGTCGCGCCGGTTGAATCTCCCTTGACCCCGGTCGAGCCGGTGCGGATTGCCGAGCCTGCCGCGCGACGCTGGTACCCGGTGATCGACTACAGCCGCTGCACCAACTGCATGGAGTGCATCGACTTTTGCTTGTTTGGTGTCTACGGCGTCGACCGTGCCGAGACCATCCTGGTCGAGCAGCCCGACAGTTGCCGCAAAGGGTGTCCGGCCTGTAGCCGAGTGTGTCCCGAGAACGCGATTATCTTTCCGCAGCACAAATCGCCGGACATCGCCGGTAGCCCGAACGCCGAGATTGGCGCGCTCAAGATCGACTTATCGAAGTTGTTCGGCGCTCCCGACGCGCTCCAGCAGGCAGTGCTCGAACGCGATGTCGAGTTGACAGCCGTGGGGCGCGACGCGGTCGGCATGAGTGTTGGCATCCCGAAACGACAGTCCGACAAACCGCAGGCTGCCAAGGACGACTTGGATCTGCTGGTCGACGAATTGGACAAGCTGAACTTGTAACACATGCCCGGCTATGGGGTATAATTCGACTCACCGTCGCGCGCGGAGAGTCGGCCCCCCTCGTTCGACGACCGCGTGTTTCGAGCTCATCTGTCGAACCGAGTGCCGCCCTTGTCTGGTTTATCCACCGATTCGCGGTTGATCGAGGCGATGCAACGACATCGTCAGCAGCAGTTCGCCGAGGCCGAGCGGCTTTATGAGGCGGTGCTCGTCGATCAGCCGCGCGATGCCTCGACTTGGCATTATCTGGGGCTGGCCGCCTACCAGCGTGGCGACTACCCACGCAGCGTCGAGTGTGTGCAGACGGCGTTGCGCCTCGAACCAGGTAATGCCCTGGTCTGGAACACCTACGGCGCGGCGTTACGCGCGAGCGGGCAACTACATCGCGCGCGACTCGCCCTGCAACAGGCGGTAACGATCAACGCGACCTACGACGAAGGCTGGTGCAACCTGGGGGGCGTATGCAACGACCTGCTGCTCTTTAGCGTGAGCGAACAAGCCTATCGACAGGCACTGGAGATCCGACCGACTTATGCGGCCGCCGCGATCGGCCTGGCCAACGCCTTGATACGGCAGGGACAGTTCGAGGATACGATCCATTGGCTTCGCCGAGCCATCGAGTTGGACCCTTCGAATCCCGACGCCTGGAACAACTTGGGCAACTCGTTGCAGCAGCGCCACGAATTGCTCGAAGCAGTAGCCTGTTACGAACGGGCCATTCAACTCGCGCCGCGGCATTTTCTCGCCTATGAGAATCTGAACGTCGCACTCTCGCACCTCGGGCAGATCGAGCGGGCGATTGATGTGTTGCGCGGCGCGCTACCGTTCGCGCCGCCCCAGCAACTGCCGTCGAATCGGTTGCTGCTGTCGCTCAATTATCATCCACGGCTCGACGCGCAAACGATTTTCGAAGAGCATCGTCAATGGGGCACACAGTTCGAGGCCCGACTGAAACCATTGCCGCCGCTACGACCGTCGCGCGATCCGCATCGCACGCTGCGCATCGGATATATGTCAGGTGACTTTCGCGATCATGCGCTGGCACGGTTCGTCGAGCCGTTTTTCAAGCAGCACGATCGCGAGCAAGTGGCGACCGTCTGCTACAGCGACGCGCCGTTTCCCGACGCTGTCACCGAGCAACTCCGGTCTTGCGGCGGTGAGTGGCGAGCAACCTACGGCTGGGACGACCATCGCTTCGTACAGCAGGTCCGCGCCGATCATATCGACATCCTCGTCGACCTGTCGGGACACACGTCGCTGGCGCGGTTGGTTGCCCTGGCCGCACGAACCGCTCCGATCCAAGTCAGCTATTTAGGGTACGCCAATACCACCGGACTCTCACGGGTCGACTACCTGCTCACCGATTCGATACTCGATCCGGCCGGGAGTGACGCACTGTATACTGAACGGCTGGCGTGGCTCGATCCGTGTTTTGCTTGTTACGCGCCGCAGAGTAACTGCCCCGCCGTGGCACCGTCGCCCAGCGCGCGAGGCGAGCCGTTCACGTTTGGCTCGCTGCACGGACTCGCCAAGATGAACGCCGACGTATTTGACGTCTGGGCAGCCGTCTTGCGGCGTGTTAGCGAGTCACGCCTGCTGCTGTTTCGCACGACTTTCCGAGGTCCGGTCATCGAGTATGTCGCCGAGCAGTTCCGCCAGCGAGGGATCGAACGCCAGCGGTTGCTCTTCGATCATGACCTGAGCGAGCGAACGCACCTCGATATTTACGCCCAGATCGATGTGTCGCTCGATGTGTTTCCTTGGAGCGGACACACGACGGCGTGCGACTCGCTGTGGATGGGGGTGCCGATGGTCACTTGGCGCGGCACGCGACGATGTGGAAGATTGGTGGCTAGCGCGCTCGCGGCCCTCGGTCGGACCGAGTGGATTGCCGAGACGCATGAGCAGTACGTGGAACTCGCCGTTCAACTTGCTGAGCGACGGGGAGAATTACCTACGTTGCGAGCGAGCCTACGCGACGAGATGGCACGCAGTGCGTTGTGTGACGCGGTGGGCTTTACGCGCCGGCTCGAGCAAGCCTATCGCCAGATGTGGCTCCACTGGTTGCAGACTCATCCTGAGTAGAGCATGAGCGTTAGCGTGGATCCTTTTCGCGAACAGATCGAGGCGGCCATCGCCGTGCATCGGCAAGGTCATTTTGCCCAAGCCGAGATCGCGTATCGCCAGGTGCTGGCTGTCGCGCCGCATCATCCGGCCGCTTGGCATCTGCTGGGGTGCGTGGCCCACGAGCAGGGGCGACTCGATGAGGCCATTCAATGCATCCATCGGGCCCTTGAGCTCGTGCAGTTCAATGATGCGGTGATGCTCGCCAACGGCGGCGAAGTGCTCCGCAAGCTCCACCGACTTGAAGAGGCTTGGAACTGGCTGCAACGCGCCGGCGCGCTGCGCCCCAATAATCCCGAGGTGTATTACAAGGGGGGCTTGGTCCAAAGCGACCTGTGGAACACCGACAACGCCATCGCCCTGTTCCAACACGCGGTCGAACTCAACCCGCGACACCACGACGCCTGGAACAACTTGGGCTGCGAGTACAGCAAGCTCAATCGAGGCCGCGAGGGGGAAGCGTGCTTCGAGCGCGCGCTGGCACTGTCGCCCGAGATGCCGTTGGCCCTGAACAACCTCGGTGCGGCGTACGCGCTCGACGAGCGCCCCCTCGATGCAATCCCCCTGTATCGTCGGTCGCTGGAGTTGAAACCGGACTTTGCCGAGGCGCATTCGAATTTGCTCTTCGCGCTCAATTACGACGACCGGATGAGCCCCGACGATTTGTTCGTCGAACACCGTCGCTGGGGCGAGCAACATGCCGTTGATCTGCCGCCGCCTCCACCCTGGACGCAAAGTCGCCGCGGCGACCGACCATTGCGAATCGGTTATCTCTCGGGCGATTGGCGGTCGCATCCGGTCGCGTTCTTCATGCTGAGCGTGTTGCGGTGGCACGACCCGCATCGATTCGAGATTTTCTGTTACGACGACACAGTCACGCACGACGCGCTCAGCGATCATTTACTACAAACGTCGGCCACGTGGCGAAGGATTCGCAATTTGCCCGATCAGCAGTTGATCGAGCAGGTGCGGGGCGACCAGATCGACATTCTTGTCGAGTTGCACGGACACACGACCCGCAATCGGTTGGTGGCCGTCGCGCATCGCCTAGCGCCGGTGCAGGTGACGTACCTGGGGTACGTGAACACGACGGGGGTGCCGTCGATCGACTACCGGATCACCGACACGGTGTGCGATCCGCCGGAGGAGCCGGCCCGGCACACCGAGCAACTCGTGCGTCTGCCGACGATCTTTTGCTGCTATTCACCGGCTGGCGACGCTCCGCAGCCCACGCCACTCCCCGCCGAGCAGCAGGGCTACATCGTGTTTGGTTCATTGCACAACTTGTCGAAGCTCAGTGACTCGACACTCGATCTGTGGGCCAAAGTCCTGCATGCCGTACCCACCGCGCATCTGCGGATTGTGCGCAAGACGTGTCGCGTCGAACGACGGCAACCGATCGTCGAGGGGTTTGCTCGCCGTGGCATTGATGTCGCTCGGTTAGAGTTTAGCGACACCTGGCCGGCGACTGCGAACCACATGGTTCACTATTTGGACATGGATATTTCGCTCGACGTTACGCCCTGGAGCGGACACACGACGACCTGCGAGTCGTTGTGGATGGGCGTGCCGATGGTCACGCTCTACGGCAATCGTCACGCGGGCCGCATGGTGTCGAGCGTACTCAAGCAGATGGGGCTCGACGAGTTGATTGCCCAATCGCCGGACGAGTTTGTCGACATCGCCGCGAAACTGGCGAACGATTGGCCACGGTTGGCACAGCTGCGACGTGAGTTGCGCACCCGCATGGGGCAATCGCCGTTATGCGACGCGGCGCGTTTTACACGCGAGCTTGAGGACGCATACCGCACGATGTGGCAGCGTTGGTGCGATCGTTAAGTACGAGTTCGTTTTAGTAGCGGTCGACCCAGAAGTTGCCGTTGTTCGCGACGGGCATGAGTGGCATCCAGGCGCGGCCGGCTACGGTGCAGCTGCGAGCTTGACGACCCGGGTACCAGGCAACACCCAGGCTGAGATTGAAGCCGTCCTGAGCACTGCCGGTCGCGCCGGCATTGGCCGACGGCTTCATGTAGACGCAGTTGCCTATCACGGAGAGGCGATCATTGACCGGGACATTCATCGCCGACCCGATGATAAACTCGCCGAGGGTACCGTCGCCATTGCCGCGACGCCGCTCGGGAAGCCCCACCCAGGTCCAGAAGTCAGCCCCGCGCCAACACGACTTGTAGTGCCAGTAGAGGTTGACCTGACTCACGGGCCGATAGGTCAGCAACGAATTGGTCACGTCGTTTTGCTGGGAGTCGAGGCGTTCGAGCCAGCTTCCCCAGACACCGATTTCGTTGCGCGGGTTGATCATGTAACCCACTTGAGCGCGCCATTGGGCAAGGAACGGCTCGTCCGAAACGCTGCCAAAGTTGTCGTTGACCATCCAATCGTGTGCGAAACCGAGACTGATCGGAACATTCGTGTCGGCGCGGCGAAACAACCCCGCGGTGGCAAAGGTTTGTTGTTGAATTTTGGTCTGCTCGGCGAGCGGTCGGCCCATGTAGTCGTAGGTGCCGTAGCTGCCGCCAAACTGAGCACCAATGCCTAGCGCGCTCAGAAAGGGGATCGGGACACCGGCGTTGAACCCGGAAGAGCCACCGTTGTTGTTTTGGTAGATATCCTCCGCGATGCCGCGCCACGAGTCGTAGTTGGTGAACAGTTCGAGTCCCCAGCGTGGACAACGGTCGTCGCATAGAGCCGGATCGGTGCAGGAGTCATTACCACCGCAACACGAGGCGAAGCCGGCCGCGATGCTGCCGAACGTCGAGGGGTACGTGTTAGCCGAAGGGGCGTAGCTGCCAAGTGACGGTGGCGAGAGTGGGTTTTGCGGCGGAGCCCAGCCGGTCTGAGGTGGCGTCCAGCCGGGGGCATTCGGATTCGTGATGCCATAGGTGGGGCGCGGATCGGCCGGTGGGTTGAGTATTGGGCGTGCGCCGGGAGGGACCGTTTCTTGCTCGACCCAATGGGTGGCCAATTGAATGGTGGGCTCATCGGCCCTTAGGGCCCCCAACAACGTCAGCCACGCGGCCGCCGCCAGGGCGCCACACTTGATTTCACTTCGCATCGCCGCTTCTCCATCGACCGCGCACCCTGGCAAGTTCGTTACAATTTGCCAGGACCGCCAGCACGATCTGTTGTTGATTACACAGCCGCAGAGGCGCTCCCATGCGTAGGGACGCTACCTTCGGCCGTAATGGCAACATCGTCTGAAAGTGTAAAGCGAGTCCAATGCGTAGCGTCGACGCGCTAAGCTGGCTACAACCGAAGGTTCCAGCAGAACGCACAAATCAGACAGACGTTCTACGTCGAGCAGAGCCGTTACGGATTAACACCACGGTGGAGCCGGCTGAATCGGTCATAACGGCTGAGCGAGCGCTGAATGAGCAGACGATCCGATTACGACGGTCACTGCCGCCGTTTAACCATCGTGATCTGGTTGCCGCGCTCGTTATGAAAGACATCGTCCATGAAAGTTCGGATCAGCAACAACCCTCGACCGAAGACTCGTTCAAGATTGGCCGGGTCGGTCGGGTCGGGCAGTTTCGAGGGGTCAAACCCTGGCCCCTCGTCGGTCACCATACAGCGGGCCTCGTCGCGCGTGACGCGCAGTTGGAAATGCACCCGGCGATCGCTGTACGGCTTCTCGGCGCGGCGGGCATGGGCCAGAGCGTGATACCGACGGTCGTCGTCCTCACGGAGATCGCTGCTCAACTCGAGGTTACCGTGATCGATGGCGTTGACGAGCGATTCGTGTACGGCGATGCCAATTCGCGTCAGCTCGGCCTCGTCGCAGATGCGCATCCGAATCAACTCGTCACGCAGGTGCTCGACCAGCGGAGGGACGAGGTCTGGATCATTGTCGATCGTGAAGTGCGACTCGCTGACTTGCAGCGAGTCGAGGAGCTGTTCGTGCGAACGGTCGGCCCGAGAGGCGGCGAGGACGTGCTCGATGGTGTTGTGCAGGTCTTGCGCCATGCGCGCCTTGGGGAGGTAGCTGGCGGCGCCGCTGCGGAGGGCTTCGATCGCGAAATCCTCGCTCCCTTGCGAGGTGATAATAACCACGGCCGTATGGGGGAACCGGGCGCGAGCTTGCCGCACGAGGTCGAGCCCCGTCACCTCGGGCATTTGCAGGTCCGTTACCACGATGTCAATGGGCTGCTCGCCGAGCAGGCGCAGCGCGGCAGCACCGCCGTCGGCTTCGAGCACATCCAAATGGCTACGTTGACGCAACAGGCTCGCGGCCAAATGCCGGTCGACGGCCGAGTCGTCGACCACGAGCACTACAGTCATCACGAACTCCTCAAACGCGGGCGATGCATTAATTCGGCGAGGCCGACAGACTTTCCAGAAGCACGTCGAGCTCGATTTCCAACTCGGCCAGAGCCGACTCAACGCCCGTCAAGTTACCATTCTGGGCCAAGGTTTCCAATCGCAGGGCAGCCTCGAAAGCGTTTTTGGCGGCGAAGTTGCTCACGGCCCCTTTGAGCGTATGGGAGGCCAGTCGCAATTGCGGCGCGTCGCGATGCTCAACCGCCTCGCGAATACGGTCGCGCAGCTTGGGCGCCTCGCTCAAAAACACTTGAATCAGTTCGTCGAGCAATGCCCGGTCGCCACCCAAGCGAGCTACAGCCGCATCCCAATCGACCGGCGATGCGGTCTCGATCTCGGTGTCGATTACGTCTGCCGCCTCGTTGATCGCCAGCCCTTCCAGGGCGTCGAAGAGATCTTTCGGACGAACCGGTTTGGAGACGTAATCATCCATACCCGCCGCCAGGATATTCTCGCGGTCCCCCTGCATCGCATGCGCGGTCATGGCGATGATCGGCACGTGTCCGCCGCTGGCTTGTTCGCGACGGCGAATCTCGGCCGTCGCGGCCAGACCATCCATCACGGGCATTTGCACGTCCATCAGCACAGCATCGAAGGGGCCATTTTTTTCCAGACTCTCGAGCGCCTCGGCCCCGTTGTTAACCACCTGCACATGATGCCCACGCTTGGTGAGCAACCGTAAGGCCACGATCTGATTCACTTCGCTGTCTTCCACGAGTAACACACGCAGCGATTGCGAGGCGGTCGTGCGGGCCTCGGTCGACTCGCTCTCGACAGGCAAGAAGGCATCGGGACCAAACTGCTCGGCAAGCGTATTGAGCAACTCGGATGGCTTGACCGGTTTAATCAGCGGGGCGGTCACCCCGGCCGCGCGAAGCTGCGCCCCTGTATTAAACGCACAGCTAGCCGTAAGCAGGGGCACGATCGCGGTCACTTGGCCCGAACTAGCAATCGAATGCACCAATTGCCGGTCGGGATCATCGACCAGCAGCATATCGACCAGCGCGGCGGCGAACGGTTGACCGGTGGCGGCCGCATGGGCAAGCGCCTCGCGAGCCGCGGCGGCTGTTGCCACCGGCGTCGGTTGCATCCGCCAGCTCAGAATCATGTCGGTCAGTACCGCACGCTGAGCGTCGTTGTCGTCAATGACGAGTACGCGATGACCGGCGAGTTCGGTGGGCGGTTCGGGCAAGCTGACCCAAGCGGCTGAAGGCCGCGTAACTTGTACCGTGAAGTGGAATGTCGTGCCCCGACCGATTTCGCTCTCGACCCAGATACGTCCGCCCATCAAATCGATCAGCCGCGCCGAGATGCTCAGCCCCAGCCCGGTACCTCCAAAACGACGTGTCGTGGTGACATCAGCCTGCTCGAAAGCGCCAAACACGAGTTCCAATTTGTCGGCCGGGATACCAATGCCCGTGTCGGTCACGGAGAAGCGAAGCGTGATCGGGTCGTCGCTCGTGCCATCGCACTCGACGCTCATGCGGACCTCGCCTTGCGGCGTGAATTTCACCGCGTTGCTGACCAGATTGGTGATGACCTGCCGCAGCCGAACCTCGTCGCCGCAAATAACCCTCGGCACCTTGGCAGCGATGCGGTAGACAATTTCCAAGCCTTGCTTATGGGCTCGCACGGCTTGCGACTTGACGGCGTCGCCGATCAGTTCATGCAAATCGAAGTCGCTCAGATCAAGCTCCATCCGGCCGGCTTCGATCTTGGAATAATCGAGAATGTCGTTGATGACCGCCAGGAGCGCATCGGCCGACTCTCGCACCATGCTCAAGTATGCCCGCTGCTCAGTTGAGAGGGGCGAGTCGAGCACCAACTCGGTGATTCCCACGATGCCGTTCATCGGAGTGCGAATTTCGTGACTCATGTTGGCCAAGAAGCTGCTCTTGGCACGATTGGCGGCATCGGCTTCTTCACGTGCCTTACGCAGTTCGGCTTCGGTCCGCTTAAGCGTCGTGATATCCCAGTACATCCCCTGCGAGCCGACAACTTTGCCATCCGAGCCGAACAATGGCGCTTTAAAGGTCTGGATGTAGATCTCATGTCCCTG
>CAYLYE010000189.1:0-12294 GCA_964387325.1 uncultured Planctomycetaceae bacterium | reverse complement strand
CACGGTCACCACGGTCGCTGGTAGAGCAGGTGCCGCACGAAATAAGTGACAGTCCGGGGGCCGATTTTGATCGGCCGCACCGGACTGTCGCCCTCCTGGGAAATCACTTGACGAGATGCGTTTGTACAACTTGCCCAACCGACGCGACATGGCTGCGTCGTTACGCTCGATCTCGTCTCCCCATCTGTTGCGATTCGTAAGTCAAAAGGACCGCGCGAGCATGGTGCTTGCCGGGTCTTGGACGAATCGGCAAAGGCCCCCCTTTGCCAGCAACGCATTCATTCGTCGAACGATGCGATGTGATCCGGCCCAAGAGAGGAATCGGACAAAGTGACCCCCTGGCTTTGATCCGATCGGGCACTTTGCACAGATTCTAACGCCTGTATCGATTGTAATGATTATTTCTCATCTACTGGCCTGAGGCGGTCGATTTTAGGGACCGAGCCCTGCTAGGTTTATGCGCGACATGAACCGCGGGAGTGCTAGCAACGGTTTACCCATTGTCGATGTCACAGGACGGCGTGCCGTGAAACGAACCACTCAGGCGATCAAAGCCTTTTTCGGGTCTTCTCTGTTCTGGGGCCCACTGGCGGCGTTGGGCTTCTATACGCTCATCCTGCAAGGGGTGCTCAGCGGCCCATTCTTCGAGCGCTATTTCACCAACCATTGGGTGTTGGGCACAGAAGTGGTCCTGTTCTTTGTCGGAGTCGCCGAGCTCTTGCTCAAGTTCTTCGACATCTCGGAACAGCGTGCGCGATTGACGCGCAAGATTTGGGACGCGCCGCTGGAAAACTCGCTACCAACGAGCGAGGCTGCGAATTTAATCGCCCAATTAAACTCGTACAGCGAACGCGAACGTCAAGCGCCCCTCGTTCGTCGTTTACTCGATGCGCTCGCGTCAATCGTCCGTAAAGAGTCGGCCGACCACCTCGATGAAGAGCTCAAGTATCTCAGCGACGCCGACGCACAACGGGTTCACGCCAGCTATGCACTCATGCGCATCGTGATTTGGGCCATCCCGATTCTCGGCTTCTTAGGCACGGTCATCGGCATCACCGACGCCATCGGACAATTAAACCCACAAGCGCTCGAGAAGTCGCTCGACGGCGTGACGTTTGGACTAGGTATTGCGTTCGACACGACCGCTCTCGCACTCTCACTCTCGATGTTTCTGATGTTTAGCCAATTCCTGGTCGACCGGCTCGAAACCAACATGATGGCCGACATTGACCTGCGCGTGGCCCATGAATTGTCAGGCCGCTTTATGCTGACGGGGACCAGCAGCGATCCTCAGGTCGCCGCCGTTCGTCACTTGGGCGAACAGGTCATGTCGGCCACCGAGAAACTTGTCCAACGTCAGGCTGACATCTGGCAGCGGACGATGGAGTCGGCGCAGAAGCGCTGGAACGAAGCCGCATCCACAGCTCAAGAGCATCTGGAAAGCCAGCTCGTCAAGTCGCTCTCGCGCAGCGTGCAGTCGCATGCCGAGACGCTGGCAAAATCCGAGGCCGAATCTGGCGAACGCAACCGCAAGCACTGGAATCGCGTGCTTAAACGGCTCGCCGAGCAAACACAGACCATGCAGTCTCAGCATGTGGAGATTGTCAAACAGAGCGAAATCCTCCGCCAAGTCGTCGAGGCCACGGGGCAAATTACGCGGCTCGAAGAGTCGCTCAATCAGAACCTCGCCGCACTCGCCGGGGCGCAGCACTTTCACGATACTTTGTCGAATCTGGCCGCCATGATCAGCCTGCTTAATGCACGGCTCGGTCAGGTGGCTCCGCCGGGGCGCACCGTTGATTTGCATTCCCATAACCTGAGCAAAGCGGCATGAGCAAGCGACGCGCCGCACGCGCGTCGGCCAATGTCCAGTTGTTTCCGTTCCTGGCGGTGCTCCTGTGCGCAATGGGAGCATTGATTCTGCTTCTGGTCATTATCACCGGGCAGGCCAAGGAACAGGGCCAAGAACTGCGATACGAGGCCGTCGAGCAGCGGATCCAACTCGCCGAGCAGCGCAACGATCTGCAATGGCGGCAGAGCATGGTCGAGCAGGCTCGCGACGCCACCAGCGCGCAACTCTCGCAAGCCCGAGGTGCTCTCGCCAGCCTCGAGCACGAGCTCCGCAAGCGTCAGGATCAGCTTGCCGAGTTGAACGCCGCTGAGTCTCAGACCGGCAATCGCCTCGCACTCGAGCAACTCTCTCTGGCTGAGCTGCGCGATCGGCTGGCGAAAACCAAGGCCGACGTGGACGCTGCAGAGCACTCCGTCGACAAGAAGCGACGTGCGCGAAGTCACACCCGCGACTCGTTCGCGGTCGTACCGTATCAAGGCCCACACGCGACGCGCCGCCGCCCGATCTATATCGAGTGCACATCCGAGGCAGTCGTCTTACAACCCGAGGGGATTAAACTCTCGGAAGCGGATTTCATCGCCAGCGACATCGCCAACAATCCACTCGCCGCCGCATTGCGAGCCGCGCAAGATTACATCATCAAAAATCGTTTTGTCGAAGGCCGAGACAACGGAGCCCCCTACCCTCTGCTGCTCGTGCGCCCCACGGGCGTCGGAGCCTACTATGCGGCCCGTGCTGCAATGACCAACTGGGGGACCGAATTCGGCTATGAACTCGTCGACGAGGATTGGCAAATCGATTATTTACCCCCTGAACAAGGGCTCGTGACCACGATGAGTCGGGCGATCGATGATGCACGGCAACGCACCGCAGTCGCATCGGTTGCCGCCCCCGGCCTGACACGCGGCACGCAGCGCGAAGTGTATCGACAGGCGTTCGCGGCCGGCCGCAAAGGGAATGCGATGGCGGCAAGCGGCGGCGCCGATATGACCGACGAGGTCGCACTGGCCAACGCGCAGGCCAGTCTCCGTGGCATCCCTACAAGTGGCGGAAGTGGTTCAGCTTCACGCGGCAGTTCGGGTCGACGAGGCAGTGGTAGTGGCGCTGGGGCCGACGCAGCCAAGGGGCCCTCGCCCTACGATGATGTGTTCGCCGGCGGTTACGGTCCCAACGGCAGTAGCCCAGGCGGTCCAGTGATCGGGTCCGGTGGCGGGACGCGATCAGCCAACGCTTCGCTCGCAGGCCTTAGTCGCGGCGCGCCAGGGGGACCCATGCTCGGCGCGCCGAATCAATCGCTCGCCGGTCAACCGAGCAACTCGGGACCCAGCAACGCAGGACAACTCGCGGCGGGAGGGCAAACGGGCGGAACTCCCCAAGCCGGCGGCACACAACCCAATGCCAACGTAAACACCTCACAGCAAGTGGGCTCCGATGGGCAAGCACTGAATGGCAACACCGCGCCTGGCGCCGCTACCGGCTCACGCTACGCTTCCAATTCAGCCGCGACGATGCACAACCCGACCACCCCCGATAGCTCGGGCCAAGCGGCTCCCTTTGGCGGCACCGACCCTTACTTGAACAAGTCGAGTTCGGGCTCGTCAGCCGATCCCTCGTCGAAGAAACCGGCTCCGTTCTCAACCACGGGACGCACCTATGGCTCGTCTAGTGATGCCACTTCCGGTTTTGGCAGCGGCGGCGACGGTGGAGGCCAAGGAAGTACCCCCTCGGCGAGCTTCACTGCCGGTCAAAAACAACAAGCCGCCGATTACAAAGCGAACCAAGCTAAACGACGCAGTCGCGACTGGGCTTTGCCCGAGCGTGCTCCGCATGCCGTGCCACTCACACGACCGATTCAAGTCGCACTCACCGCCGAATCGTTAACGTTACGGGCCGAGCGCGGCACAAAGGACATGGATCGCGTGATCCGACTCGCTCCTCGAACGGAAGACTCGGTCGATGAATTGATCAGCAAGATTTGGGAGCACATTGGCTCCTGGAACATCGCCGGACAGGGTATGTATTGGCGCCCCGTGCTGGTCATTGACGCCACGCCCGACGCGAAAGAACGTCTAGCCGAGTTACAGTACGTGCTACAAGGCAGCGGTTTGGAAGTGACCGTTCGCGGAGCACCAACGACGGCTCGACGCTAATAAACTTTCCCAGACAAGAACCTCTGACACACACTCGACATGGCCAAGCCTGATACCAATTCCGATGAAGCATTTGGCAGCGATTCGTTTCTCGACATCGTTGCCAATATGGTCGGCATTTTGATCGTGCTCGTGATCATTGCTGGCTTGCGGGCGAAAAATTTGCCGAACGATCTGATCGACGCGGCGCTCGACGTGGCCGCCGAAGTCGAAGGGCTCGCGCATAGCAATCTGGCGATCGAAAATGAAACGAAGCGATTGCAGAGCCAGATCGAGTCGATTCAAGGCCTGCAGGCGTCGCGTCAAGTTGAACTGGATCAATTGCAAACGGCCCTCGCTGAACGACATCAAGCGATCGCCGCCAAGCGGCAATCCCTCGATGCCCAGTCACAAGAAGAGTTCGATTTGAAACGTCAATTGGCAGCGACCGAGCATCGCTTGGAACTTACCAAACAAGAGGTCGAGGCACTTGAGCGGCAACCGGTCAAACGAGCAAGCAAGATCGAAAGCTATCCGACTCCGCTAAGCCAAACAGTCCACGGCAAGGAACTGCACTTTCAACTACGTGCTGGCCGCGTCGCGGCCGTCCCGCTCGATGAATTGCTCCGCGAACTCGAAGGGGACGTTCGACATCTTGCCGGCGATCTGCGTGACAGCGGCGAAGCGACCGACACGATCGGCCCCATCAAAGGCTTCCGACTCCGCTTCACGCTCGAACGGCTCGACATTCCTGGCCGCGGCTCGGTCGGTCGGTTGCAAGAATTCACGCTGATTCCCAGTTCAAATCAGCTCGGAGAGTCGCTCGAAGTGGCGTTGGCCAATAACAGCGATTTCCGATCGAACCTCGATGGTCACCTCCCCGGCCGCACGACGATCACGCTCTGGACCTATCCCGATAGTTTCGGACTGTACCGGTCGCTCAAGCAGAACTTGTACTTGCAGGGCTTTTCCGTTGCCGGTCGCCCGCTGCCCGAAGGTCAACCCATCGGCGGCTCGCCGCAAGGAACCAAGAGCGCCGCGCAATAGGCCATCATCAATGCTCAGCGCATCCCCCTTAAATCGGCCGTAGCAGACCAAGGGGTGCGGTGGATGCGGTTTCGTTTCGATCCATCGGTGTATGGCAACGTTTGAGGACGCTAGCCTGAGCTAATTTCAGCCGACGGATGCACGCTCAAAACCGGATGCTCGCCGCGCGGCGCCTCGACACCGTACCAGAGGGCATCTTCCTCGGTAAAGTTCTCGTCGTACTGGAGACCGTGCTCGCCATGATCGTTGCCGTCGTCGTCGATTGGGTCGTGCCACTGTGATCCGGCAAAAAAATCGTTCGCCTTACGCACCCGAGTCGGGCCACGTCCGCTCTCTACGATCGGCTCCACAGGGGCGGTGGCCTCGACCATCTTGCGACGACGCATGAGCTTCGGCGCTTTGGGGGCCGGCGGTGGGACCGCGACATGAATCTCGACCGGCGGCGGCGCTGCCTCAGCGACGACAGGTTTCGGTTCGGGCTTGGGCTCGACCGGGGGTGGTGCTTTGACCACCGGCGGCTGCAGCGTTCGCGTCGGAGACGGTGATGGCGGAGCGACAGCCGCCGGCTTGTCGACACGGATCGCGAGCGCCTCTTTGGGCCCGCGCTGATGGTTATTTGGCAGCCGGAACACTTTCGCATCGAGCTTATGAAACATCAGCGCGATGTGTTCGTGGCAGGTGAAGATCAGCAGTTGATGTCCCTGCTTGGCAAATTCACAAAGCACTTTAGCCGCCGCCGCCGCGCGATGCGCGTCAAAATTGACTAGCACATCGTCGAGCACAATGGGCAACACGGCGCCGCGACGGGCATAGGCGCTAATCAACGCCAGACGCAATGACAAGAACACCTGTTCGCGCGTCCCTCGGCTGAGCACCTCGACGCTGAGCGTGTTCCCCTCGTTGTCGTCGACCAGGAGCGTGTCTCGATCCATCGGCGTCCAGACCCGCTTGTAATGTCCCTCGGTCAGCTTGACCAAAAACTCAGACGCCTCGCGAAGCGTTTCTGGCTGCCGATGGGCCTCGAACGTTTTGCGAATGGTCTCCAGCATCGTGCCGGCCACGGCCAGCGTTTGCCACTGCGCGGCGGCTTGTTTGAGTTGCTCGTCGACGACGCTCAGATCGAGCATCTTCTGGGCGACGCGACGATCCTGCGTCAGCTGATTCATCTGCTCGGTGAGTCGTCCGCGCTGCTCAACTGCTTGCTGCAAGGCTTGCGATGCGGTGGCCCTTTTACCGGCCAGATCGGTCAACAGCCGCTCAAGTTGCGACGGTTTATAATGGTCAAAGTACTCGCGAATCACGTCCTCCGTGCCAAACTGTCCGAGGGCTTGGCCGATTTCGCGGGTGAGTTGCTCCTGCTGTACCTGCAATTGATCGATGCGCTCAAGCGTGGCGACCCGCTGCCGCAACTCAACCTCGTCCTTACAGCCGGCTCGACGCAGGGCTTTGCGTCGTCGGGCTTGGACCTTCTTAAAGGCATGGAACTCGCGCAGGGCGAGGCGTCGCAGGTACTTGCTCCGTTTGCGCAATTGTTCCTGCCGAACGAGCTTGCCTTCTTGAGCCTTGATTTCTTCCTGCAATTGCTTGAGCTGATCGACAAGCTTGCCGCTACGGGGTTCGATCTGCACGTCGTTGAACAATTGCACGACGCGATCGGTGAACGACTTAAGTTCGCGTTCGCGTTCAGCCAAGTCGTGACGTCGGCGTTCGAGCTTGCGAGTCAACTCGTCGGTGCTGTTGTCGCGCGGCTTGACGTTGCGCAAATCTTTGAGCTGCGTCATCGTAATGGTCGCCGGCAGACCTGCGTTTTGCAGGGCTTGCTTCCAACGGCGGCGCGCTGCCTCGCTGGCCTCGCTCGCCGTGCGCGCCTCAAGCTTGGCGTTCTCGACTTCTTGCCGGGCCACTTTGCGCTGCGACTCGACCCCCAGCAGTTGTTCGAGTTGAGCCAACTCGGCCTCGGCGGTCTTGAGTCGTGTGGCGGGTGAACCGACCGAGTGCGGCAACTGGGTCTCGAGTTGATCTCGTTCGGCCTTGGCCTCGTTCATTTGCGACTCGACCAGACCGATCTCGCGTTGTGCGTCGGCAAATTGCGAGGCGGCGGTGTGTTCCAAGCCGCGTTTGATCAACAGCGAACCGAAAACACCGATCATCCCCATGACCAGGTACCATCCGGTGCTACTGGCGCTGGGGAAGAACACGCCCATGAAAGCCATCGAGATGCCGGCGGCAAACACGCCCCCCAGCACGGCGAGCCAACCCGGAGGCAGCAGTTGCCGATCGAGCAAGCCGTGGCTGTCATCGAGCAGTTCGAGATGATGTCGCTTGAGCTGATCGAGGCGCTCTTCGAGTTGCACACGACGGCGCAGCAGGGCAACATTTTGGCCGGCCTTTTCGATCGCTCGAGGGAGACTCGTCTCTTGTACGCGAGCCAAAGCCAGTTGCACGTCGTCGCCAACCGTGTCGGCGTGGCTCTCGATGCGTCGCACCGCTTCCTCGGTATGTCGGGCACGCCGCAGCGCCTTGCTCAGATTACGCGCGGCGGGTAACACGACCGCCCAGCCTTCAGCCGAAACGGTCGTGCCACCAATCTTGACCGTTGGATGCTCGGCGACCTTGTGTCGGTTCGCAGCAATTTCACGCTCGATCGTGTGCCCTTCGGCTTCGAGCGTGCGTTGTTCTTCTTCGATCTTGGTGAGCCATTGCTGCTGATCGAGCAGCGTTTGCACGTGTGGCACGCGACGCCAGAAGACCTCGTTGACGGTCAGCTTTTCGAGTTCGTCTTTGATTTTGAGCCGCTGTGAGCGATGCTCCTCGGCATGACGGCGGTGTTCGGCAAGCTTGGCGTTGAGCCGTTCGACGGCTTCGGCCAGACCATGCGGCAGACGCTTGACCTGCGCGAGCGACGTGAGTTGGTTTTCCACGTCGATGCGGTTCTGCCACTTGTCGCGCACCGCAATCGCAATATCGAGCAATCGCGACTGGCGATCGAGTTGCTGTTGCTGCGCCTCGGCGCGGGCAACGTCATCGTCAAGCTGTTCGCGCTGCGCGAGCAGCCGCGTGTATTGTGCGGTCGACTCGTGCAGCGTGTCGATCTCCGCTTGCAGCTGTTCACGTCGCTGCAACAGCGTGGTGATCTGCGACGGGCGTTCGTCGGTGGACAGTAAAGCTGTGCGGCTCGAAGCAATATCGCGGGTCACATCGACCAGCGAAACGCGGTCCATGCCGGTCGACAATTTATAGAGCAACTCGGCCGCGGCAGTGTCTTCAAGCAAGCCAAGCTCTTGAATCTCGCGCAGGCCGACCGCAAAGACATTATTATAAATCGGCTCATCGACGCCGCCGAGCACCGCTTTGAGCAATTGCTCATGTTGCGCTTGACCATTTTCTGCCAACAGCCGCGCGAGCCCCAACGGAATTGCGGCCGGCGAGTCATCGTGTCGATCGAGCGTGTAGACCCCTTGCGGGCTGAGTACCGTGAGAGCGCCCCCCGGTCGGCCGCCTCGCAGCGGCGGTAAGTAACGTTGTCGACGCGGCGGCGAGAAGCCGTAGAGCATGGCGCGAATGAACTGCAACAGCGTGGTCTTACCCGCCTCGTTCGGGCCATAGAAGACGGTGATTCGCTCATTGAGTTCCGCGAGCTTTAGGTCGTTCCAGACCCCAAAGCCATCGATATGCAGATCTTTGATCTTCATTAGGTCCGCTCTCCGCTCAACAGGTCGGTTCCCATGATGGCCGCCTCGCGTAGCACGCGCTGTCGGGTATCTGGGGTGGACAGATTTAACAGCGCCGTGATGGCACTGCTCGTCGCATGATCGCCTAAATACGGCGCGATAGATAAGTCGCAATCATGTTCGTTGGTCTTGCCGGTCAAATGCCGTTCAATGGCCCGCATGTACTCGCCGAGCAGAGTGTCCTGATCGAGCAATTCGGCGCCGAGCGAGCTGTCGGGCTGCACGTCGAGGTGGATGCTCCAAACGCTGGGCGTACGGCGGCCATGAATTTGCCGCAATCGGTTGAGCAGTTCTCGTCCCCAAACGCCACGCAACTGCTTGAGCAGGGGGCCATGCCCGCCGATGCTCCATTCGACGAGCAGGTCGACATTCCCTTGGGCGGCGGTTAACTCGTCTATTTTTTGCTCGAGCTGTTTTTGCAACTGATCGCGCGTCGTGCTGGGGTCGACATGCATCCGTTGTTGCACGAAGCGAACCACATCGGTGGGGAAAAATTGCAATCGCGGCGTGACGCCCGGCACCACATCGACGAGCGTGCAGCCATGCGCACCGTGCTCGCTCTGGCAACGGCCTTGTGGGGTGCCAGGATAGTGGACCACGGTGGGGTTCATCATCGGCGTGGCACGTTCGTGCAGCGAACCGAGCGCCCAGTAGTTAATGCCGCGCTGGGCGATGCCGTCGAGTTCGACTTCGCCGTGCGTGGCGACGATCATGAACTGTCCGTCGGCCGAGGGCCAGAACTCATCACTCCGAATGCGTTGTCGCCGCGCGTAAGAGAGGCCCGTGATGTGCGCCAACGAGACACCGTTGCGCTCGACGCTTAACTCGTCGGGCCGAGCGCGCGAGAAAACATGCACATTGCTGGGGAGCGGATACGTTTTTGCCCAGGTGTCAGGGGCATCGATTTGTCCGGCGACCCAAAAGACCTGAATGTTCTGCGCAGCCAAGCGTTGAAACTGTTGGATCAGAAACAACGGTCCACGAACGCCGGTCAGATCGACATTGAGCAGATCGCCGCTGAGCACCACGAAGTCGACCGAGGCGCTCAAGGCGGTATCGAACACGCGCTGCGCGGCGCGATACGGCGCGTCGACGAGCAAATCGCGCAGATGGTCTGGCACCTCGCTCAGGCCGTACAATGGCCGTTCGAGATGAAAGTCACCGGCATGTATAAAACGAAAGGGCCGGTCCGACATGGGTAGCCTCCTTGCCACCATGACTCATTGGGATGCGCTTCCGATCAGAGCGATCAACGACCTATCGCCCGACAGAAGTATTTTCGCGCCAGCAGTGTAATGGCTGCACAGCAATTCACAAAGACGAGTTCGAGCGCTGAGCGACCACCTGAGTTGCTAGCACCGCAAGCGGTCGAGGTATGCAGCATCGAGGTGACATTGCTTCGCCCTGCGCGGCTAACGTATGATCCCGCCCCACGTCACCGCCACAGGGGAAGTCCCTGCGATGGTGTGCGCCCTTATCCGCCAGCTATGGTCGACATGATTGACCCACTCGCCACTGAAGTGAATCGCTCAACCCGATGGCGGTCGGCGGTCATCGGCGGATGCATGATTATCGTACCCCTGTGCGCCATTTTTGGGGCGGGCTTGTCGAAGCTCATTGCTCCGAATCCCGTCAAAAAGCGAAACCCTGCGGCGAACAAATCAGCATCGAGCTCGCAACAAAAGCAGGACACGACACTGCTGGGAGCGGCCTTTGCTCCGAGCGCGCCTGGAAAAGCAGCGGCTCCCAGCATCAACGTTACAGGCGTGTCCCACGATCCAACCCCCAATACGCTGCCAACGACTTCGCATCCGTCTGCTTCGCCCGTCGCTTCGGTCCCTGCACCGTCGCCAATGACAAGCAGTAACACCATGCCTCGCGGGAGTTTAGTCCCTTCGATTCCGACGCGGAATCCGCCCATCTTAGCCACAGCGGTCGAGCCATTACCTCCGTTACCGATCATCCGGCCCGATCCGCAGATCCGACTCGTCAGCGAACCAGCGCCCTCAACGACCACACCTCCGATCGAAGCACAAACTCCGCCCCCGCCCATCGCGATGTCAACGAGCGCGACTTCGCCCACCCATCCAGCAACGACGATTTACGCTGGCGGCAGCAGTGGCCAAACAGGCCAAAATCCGGAACTGCGAACCGATTGGTTCACGCGCACCCAACAACGGCTGCGCGAGTTCGGAGCTACCTATTACGTACTGGAAGCAACTGGCCCGAAGGGGGATCAGTTCCGCTTTCATTGTAAGATCGCGTTGCCAAATTCTCCTGGCTTCGAACGCCATTTTGAAGCAACGGATGTGGATGCCACCAAGGCGATGCAAAATGTTTTACAGCAGGTCGAGGCGTGGCGGAACGGCGTACAATAGGCCGCCCGGGCAAAGATTGCGGTCGTTTTGCCGAGCACAACCTTAATTGGTGCAGTCGCGAAATGGGCAATTTTTATCTTGCCAACATCACGAACAAACCACTACGCTGTTGAGACTTATGGCAAGCAAATCGGCTCCGCTGGGGCGAACACTCCGTAGCCCATCGACCTGTTGTGATCGCGAGTGGGCTTCCCGCGCACCTTGGGAAGCAACTAGGCCAAAATTGCCTCCTGCGCCTAAATTGTCTGGTCCGTCTGTGCCGATTCCTCCGATGGAATCCAAGCCAACACACGACGACCGATTGGCTCAACTCGAGTCGGTATTATTTTTGGCGAATGAGCCATTGAGTCTGCGGAAAATCGCACAGTTTGCCCGCTTGGCGGATGCCACTGAAGCACGTACATTAATTCGCCGCCTGAACCAATGCTACGATCTGAGTGGCTATGCGTTTCGGGTGGAGGAAGTAGCCGGAGGATTTCAGTTACTGACCCGTCGCCAGTTTGGCGGCTGGTTGCGGAGGTTGCACCAGTCGGTTGTCGAAACCCGCTTGTCATCCCCCGCACTGGAAACAATGGCCGTGATCGCGTATCGTCAACCCGTGTTGCGGGCGACGATCGAGTCGATTCGCGGCGTCCAGTGTGGCGAAATGCTACGGCAGTTGATGGAACGAGATTTGGTCAAAATCGTCGGTCGATCCGACGAGCTTGGCAGACCTTTTTTATACGGAACCACAAAGCGTTTTTTACAGGTGTTTGGCCTGCGACGACTTGACGACTTGCCTCGGGCCGAATACCTCCGAGCAAGTGGTCCAGTGCCGCTGGCCCAAATCGATCCGCCCCCTGAGCCTGTCACGGACGCTTTAAGCGATACACATTGCCACCCGGAGTAATTGAGGAGTCTGACGTGAGAATCGCCTTCGCTGAGTACACCGCCATTGCTGAGATTCACGAGGAGCAGCGTCGTCTGCTGGCGCTAGCCGAGCGCGCCGTCGACGAGGACGACGACCTGGAAGAAGAAGACGATGACGACCTCGATGATGACGACGATGATGACGACGACGACCTCGACGATGATGAAGACGAGGACGAGGACGACGACGAATTCGATGATGACTTTGACGACGACGACTGGGAAGAAGTCGACGACGAAGAGGACGA
>CAYLYE010000188.1:7716-12428 GCA_964387325.1 uncultured Planctomycetaceae bacterium | reverse complement strand
CAAGCTCGGCCTCGCACGCCCCATCGAGGTCTGTGAGATTTTGCAACTCGACACGTCTACTCTGAGTCGCAACGTCGAACGGATGCGTGCGCACAACTGGTTGGAAGTCGTGCCAGAAGAAGACGCTCGCTCGCAACCGTTTCGGCTAACGTCGCAAGGTAGGAAACTGGTCGAGAAGGCAGTTCCGGCCTGGGAGAAGGCCCAGCGTCAAGCGGCAGACCTATTGGGATCGGAAGGGGTCACTATTTTGAACAAGGTTGCCAAGCTGTCGAGCGGGCCGAAGGCCGCACGTTGAGGGACAGTGTTTTTTTCAGTTTATAATTGTATATGCAAGTATTAGAGACGCCATGAAACTCGAAGATCATCCGACCGTGCGGAATTACCACCGGACCAATGACCGCCCGCTCGAAGCGGAAAGTCCTCGGAAATTGGACGCAGCGTGGCTCCGTCAGTTGTGCCTCGACTGCGGGGCAGATGACGCCGGGCTGGTCGAAATCAGCCGCTCGGCGCTGGACGACCAGCGAGAAGACATTCGGAGATTCTTCCCGCCCGCCAAGACACTGCTCAGTTTCGTGTGCCGGATGAACCGAGAGCCGATCCGCAGCACGGCCCGGTCGGTTGCCAACCTCGAATTTCACCACACGGGCGAAGAAGTCAACGAGGTCGCTCGGAAGGTCGTCGCCATATTGGAACGTGAAGGCGTCCGGGCGCTGAACCCGTCGATGGGCTTCCCGATGGAGATGGACCGTTTCCCCGGTAGGAAGATTTGGGTCGTCTCCCACAAGCCGGTGGCCGTCGCTGCAGGGTTGGGAATGATGGGAATCCACCGCAATGTCATTCATCCCAAGTTCGGCAACTTCATCTTGCTGGGAACCGTCCTGATTGATGCGGAAGCGACCGACTACAATCAGCCCATCGACTACAACCCTTGTTTGGAGTGCAAGCTCTGCGTGGCGGCGTGTCCGGTGGGAGCGATTGCTCCGAACGGCGAGTTCAACTTCTCGGCCTGCTACACGCACAACTATCGGGAGTTCATGGGTGGCTTTACGAATTGGGTTGAACAGATTGCCGACAGTAAAAATGCTCTCGACTATCGGAGGAAGGTGAGCGATTCTGAGTCGGCGTCGATGTGGCAGAGCCTTTCATTTGGGCCGAATTACAAGGCGGCATATTGCCTCTCCGTGTGTCCCGCAGGTGAGGACGTGATCGGTCCATACCTCACGGACAAACCCAGCTTTCTCAAAGAGGTAGTGCGTCCGCTCACCGAAAAAGAGGAGACGATCTACGTCGTTCCAGGCTCGGATGCCGAAGACCATGTAGCCCGTCGTTTCCCGAACAAGAAAGCCAAACACGTCGGTAACGGTCTGCGGGTCCGCACAATTCAAACCTTCTTGCGGGGACTCTTTCTGACCTTTCAGCCGGGCAAGTCGAAGGGCCTCGATGCCGTGTACCACTTCACGTTCATCGGCAAGGAGCCAAGTCAAGCCACGGTCACAATCCGAGAAGGCAAGCTCAAAGTTGAAGACGGCCATCACGGCGATGCTGACTTAAATGTGACCGCCGATAGCGAGACGTGGCTGGGCTTCGTGGCGAAAGAGCGGAGCCTGTTGTGGGCGCTGCTGAGGCGGAAGATTCGCATCAAGGGATCGCCGAAGCTGCTGGTCGCCTTCGGCATGTGTTTTCCGTCCTAAACAATTTTTTCATTTGGAGCCTACCGCCCCATCGCTGTACTTTCTGGCTGCCGCCTGCACGGAAGAGAAATGCACTTAGGTGGCATACGTTGGCTTGATTGACGACCGCTCTTACTTCAATAAGTGAACATACCCTTCGCTAACCTGGAGAGAGTATACTGGAACGCTTCTGTTTTTTTGAAAGCGCTGCAGTGTTGGGTCTGGAGAAGGTTTATGAATCGTCACTACCGTTGTCGCTCGGCTCTGTCGGCCTGCCACCGACGAGCGTTTCTCCAGTTTGGTTCGCTGAGCCTGGCGGGTTGGAGTAGTGTCTCGGAACAATTCGTTGGTTGTGCCGGGGCTGTCGAACCTGCGGTCAAGTCTGCCACGCAACCGGTCGTCGAGCCCCTCAATCGTTTTCCCCGCATGATGCAAGATTGGTTGGGGCGACACGTTCGTGAAATCGAAGCACATGCCAATTTGCAGCGTGCCGCCCTCAAAACCCAGGCCGACGCCGAGACGTATGTGCTTGCGGTACGCGAGCGAATTCGCGCGTGCTTCGGACCTGAGCCGGAGAGGACACCACTCAACCCTCGCGTGACGGGTACGGTCGAACGCGAGGCCTATCGCATCGAAAAGGTCGTCTTCGAGAGCCGACCGGGTTTTCTTGTGACCAGTAATCTCTATTTGCCCAAAGGGCGATCGGGCCGATTACCCTGTGTGGTCGTCGCCTGCGGTCACTCGGAGAATAGCAAGTGTGCCGTGGCTGAAAACGCGATCGCACAGAGTTTTGCCCGGCAAGGTTATGTGGCGCTGATATTCGATCCGCCGGGGCAAGGCGAACGCTATTTGTATCTCGATCCTAAGCATCCTCGAGAGTCTCGATACTCGTATGCCACGTTTGAACATGCCCAGGCGGGAAATCAGCAGATCCTCGTCGGTGAGTTGGTCAGCGCCTGGTTCGCCTGGGATGGAGTCCGGGCGTTGGACTATTTGCTCTCGCGACCGGAGGTCGATTCTCGATATGTCGGGATCACGGGCAACTCAGGTGGAGGCATGGAGACGGCTTACCTGTGCGGTCTGGAACCGCGATTCACGATGGCAGCACCGTCCGGTTGGGTGACCACGATCCGTCGCAATGCAGAGAACGAACTGACGCAAGACACCGAGCAATGTCTGCCTCGTGTGCTCGCCCAAGGGCTCGATCATAGCGACCTTCTGGCGGCATTCGCTCCCAAACCGCTCGTCATTCACGCTCAACAAAAAGACTTCTTCGACGTACGTGGCAGCCGCGAGGCGTTCGCTCGGCTCCAGCATCTCTATACGCTGCTCGGCAAGCCCGAGAATATCCAATTGCACGTCGGACCTAACTATCATTCCTATCCGCAAGCCAGCCGTGAGGTGACCTATCGCATGTTCCATCGAGTCACGGGGGTTTCGGCTCCCACGGACGAAGCGCCGTTGACGAACGAGAATGATGAAACGCTGTGGTGTACCCCGCACGGAAGTGTGGTCGCGGAAAACTCGCGTACGATTTTCTCGTTCACACGTGATAAGAGCCGTAAATTGGCTCAAACCAAGCCGACGCTTCAAGGTCGCGCGCTGCAAGACGCGGCTCGCGCGTTGCTCAAGCTGCCGACGATTACCGGAGTGTCCGACTACTCGATCCTCCGCAATGCAGGACGTAACCGCTATGCATCGAAAGGCTACTGTACTTACGCCGTTGAGACCGAGCCTGGCATCTATGCGGCGGTCACGCGATTGTATGACGACCAACTCATGTCGCCTCCACCAAGCGGCTCGAAACGGGCATTGCTTTACGTGTCGCATCAATCGGCCGACGCCGAGCTGCGCGACGAGCCGTTGATCGCCGAGTTACTCAAGTCCGAGAGCGACGTGCCGTTCTACGGATGCGATGTTCGCGGCGTAGGCGAGTCTCGCCCCAACATCGGCGGCTCGGGCGGTCGTTTGCGATTGCCATTTGACAGCGATTATTTCTTCGCGTCGAATAGCCTGATGTTGGATCGACCCTACCTCGGACAAAAAGTGTTCGACGTGTTACGCGTACTCGACTGGCTCCGCGATCAAGGGCATACCGAGGTTCACTTAGTGGCCAAGGGCTGGGGAGCGCTGGCGGCTACGTTTGCCGCCCTGCTGAACTCAACGGCCGTACAAATCACTCTGAAACATGCCTTGCGATCGTTCGCCGAGGTGGCTGAGACCGAGGACTATCGCTGGCCGTACGCGGCGTTTTTGCCCGGCGTATTGCTCCACTTCGACTTGCCTGATTGCTATCGAGAACTCGCCTCACGCAAGCTCAAGCAGATCGATCCCTGGGGCGCTCTCGATGGCCAAGGGTAAGCGGGCTGCATCACTCGAATTCATTCTCCTTCTTGTCCGGATCACACGACATGACCCCGTATAAAGCAGTTGTGTTCGCCATCGTGAACCTGACTTGGCTTGTGGCAACGCCCCGATCAACTACGGCGAGCGAGTATTTCGTCAGCAAACAAGGTATCGATACCAACACCGGCACGACTCGCGAAGCCCCTTTTGCCTCGGTGCAAAAAGGGATCAACACCCTGCAATCAGGCGACACGTTGACCATCGCTCCGGGCGAGTACTTCGAATCGGTCAAACGGGCCGATCTTGGCAGCCTCGAACTCGATACCGTGATCCGTGCTGAACTACCCGGGACCGTCACGCTGCGTGGCGATGTGCCGGCTCCGCCCTTTCATGCTGTCCCAGGACATCGTTTTGTGTACGTCGCCGATTTCAAATTCGCTGGTCAAATCCCCGCGTTGAACGAGATCGACACATTGACGATCTTGAAGCGAATGCCCAACAGCGCCGAACTCGAATTTATTCCCGGCTCTTTTTATCACGACGCCCAGGCAGGCAAGTTGTATCTCTCGACGTCGGATATGCAACCGGTCGAGACGCATCGCTATAGCATCTCGGTCTTGCCGAGCAATGGGCTGCACCTGATCCGCCCGCGGCGCGTCGTGGTCGAAGGCATTGCCGTAACGGGCTACAGCGCCA
>CAYLYE010000188.1:0-7706 GCA_964387325.1 uncultured Planctomycetaceae bacterium | reverse complement strand
CCGGCGGCATTTGGGGCATGTTCGTCGTGAATGGAAAGAGCTGTGTGATCCGCAATTGCCGAGCCTACCTGAACGGTTGGGGCATTGGTTTCAATTCCACCGCGCCACTCAGTGGCGATAATCGAATCGAACGCTGCACCTCTTGGGGGAACAAATCCCCCTTCGCCAATGGCGACATGGGAGGCATCACTGTTTTCAATGCCCGACGCGATACGATCCACGGTTCGACGGCCTATCTCAACGGCATGTACGGTATCAACATCTACGGCACAGGCGGTGCCCCGCCGGGGCTCGACGACGGCGGCAACGATGAAAAACACAAGAGTATGCTGGAGCACAATTACGCTTGGGGGAACGAGACTGCCGATATCAAAATCAAGACCGGTTACGTGTATCATCACATCGCCAAAAATTGCGTGGCGCCAGGATTGTGGAGCGTCACGAACATCACGCACGGCACGATCGGTCGTTCGACAGGCGGAAAAAAACCGGAGCCGAACAACGATGTGTTGCTGAACGACGAGCCCGGGCTCGATTCACAAGCCGAGTTTGCCGACCCTGACAATCACGATTATCGCCTGCAAGCCACGTCGCGATTTCGTGGTGCGGGCATCGACGGAGCCGACCGAGGCGCATTCACTTATCAGCCGAACATCTTCTATGTCCGTACCGATGGTGACGACCAAGCCGACGGACAATCGATCGCGAAAGCATGGAAGACCCTGGGGCGAGCCGTCCAGAATCGGCAAGCCGGTGACACGATTTATCTGGAACCGGGCGAGTATCGCGACGACTTAGAAATACATGCCGTTGGACAAGCCGATAAAGCCGTCACTCTGCGTGGGCGCGGTCATGAACCGGTGCATATTCGTGGTCCTGTGCGGATCGTGGGGAGCAGTCACCTCCGACTCGAGCGGTTGGTGTTTCAGTCGAGCGTGAAAATCGAGAACGGCATCGACATCGCTTTTGAACACTGTGAACTCCGCGTGCCGAGCCTGTCGCTCATGGTGACCGGCGTTCGAGGGCTGACCGTTTCGCACTGCGCCTTTTCGTCTGCCGAACAAGCACCCATCGTGATTCGTGACTCAGAGAAGGTCGACTTGAGTGGCAATTGGTTCCACAATGACCGAGGCCCGGCCTTGCAGTTGACCGACATCCAGCAGATTCGTTACGCAAACTACAACGGCTTTAGCGACGTGACGCGCGTTTGGGATGTGAACGGCAAGCCGTGGACCTTGGCCGAAGTTCAACAACTCCACGAACAGTATTCGCGAAAGGTTCCATTCACGGCCGAGTCGAGCGATCGGTCGGCAGGGGCACAACCCTTACCACAACGGGCTGCCGGAGGCCCCTTTGGCAAGCCGCTCGGACCCTACCGTGACAAGCCACTCCGCAAGGTGTTGCGATTGGTCGTTCAACCCAAGGTGCACTCCGTCAGCGCGACCACCGCCAATTTGGAATGGGCCACGTCGCTCCCCGCCACGTGTCTTTTGACCTGGGGTGATACTCCCGCCTGCGAGCAGACGATCCCCTTCAACGTTAATTGCTTCGGCACATTCAGCCTGACCGGACTCAAGCCAGGCCAGACCTATTTCTTCCGTATCAAGTCGATCGAGACGCCACGCGACATTCTGCCGAAGACCGAATTCCAATCGGTCACGCTGGTCGACGAGCCGATTCGTTTTACGACGCGACAACAAAACCTCGCTCCGAGAACCTATTTTGTCGCTACCGACGGTGATGACTCGCACTCTGGTTCCGATCGACAACACGCTTGGCGGTCGATTCGACACGCAGCCATGAACGTCAACGTAGGGGATACGGTGCTGATCGCCGGTGGGCAGTATTTTGAACGGGTTCGTCTGCGCGCCACGGGCGAAGCAGGCAGACCGATTACATTTAAAGCCATTCCAGGCGATCGGGTCGAACTCAACGGCAACGACATGACGCTCAACAGCGGATTTGTCGCGGGTGGCAAAAGTCATCTGCGGTTCGATGGATTCTATTTCACAAAATTCAACTTGTTTCCGAACGATAGCTGGAGCTTACTGAACAACGGCGAGTTCCAGCTTTATGTCGGCCGAGACATCCAGATCACTCGTTGTTTCTCGGAGGGGCGTGGTGGTTACTCGGCCAATCCTGTCTCGGCGTTCCATATCGAGAATCTCGTCATCAAGAATTGTGTCAACACCTACAAATTCGGCGGAATGTATTTCTGGCGTTGTCCTGATCTGGTGATTGAAAACACGGTCTTCGCCGAACCGATGATCATGGCGTTCGTGCTGCGCAACGAAAAGCATCAGCGGTCGACGATGAAGAATTGTATCTTCACTGACATGCTCGACAAAAAGGCGCGGTTGAATCTTGGCGTGCTGTGTTGCGATGGCGCGATCGAAGGGTTTCTGCACCCGAATAACTGTTACTTCTTGCGTGACTGCATTCCGCTCGATCAGCGCGCACTGCAAGGCAACCTGACGGCCAGTCAACTCGGACAATACGTCCTCGATCCGGTCTTCGCGGATCCACAATTCGCCGGCGATCCCGGCGTAAAGGGCAATCCGCAAGACAAGTCAGGCTTCTCGCCGGATCGCATGATGGACTCCACGTTCAAAGTGGATTTCGATTCGTTTTTCACCTTGAATCCGGAGCTCGTCCGTCGTGGCATCGGTCTACAACCCGACGCGTTCAAAGACTTTCATTTCATCAGCACCGCAGCCCCCTGAGAGCACGAATGAGCCCGTATTCTCAGCGATGGATGTTCCGTTGTCGATTCAAGGCGCTGACATGCGAGGCGATGTGGACCTCGGCTTGTCGAAGCTCTTTCGCATGCCGGTCGGCTCGACGCACATTAGGCCTGCGCAATCAGGCGTAAGCATTGGTCTTCGGCGTCGTCACGCGGCGGAACGGATTCGGCCCCACGTGATAGCACTCCGAAAATTCTCACTTAGCGATGATCAAGTATCACTTTTCTCGGGTTGAGCTTGAGTGACCGATTCCACTACAATCCCGCCCGCTCAAAACCGCTCATACACGCTAGCGTTCATCACCCTGCATGCGACGATCGCTCGTTCATCATCTTTGTGGCTCGCTTGGCTCCTGGAGAGCTTTGATCGGCGCCGCGCTGCTGCTAGCTGGTTGTGGTACGACGCGCATGAGCGACACGATGCGAACCGGTACCGAACAGCTCTTGCTCTCGACGGCGATCGATCGGGCGATTAGCTCGATGGACTTTGCTCCGCTCGCCGGACGCGATGTCTACTTCGATCCGCAATACCTGCGCGGAACGAGCGACGAAGGGTACATCATTAGCAGCATTCGCCAGCGACTGCTCGCCAGTGGTGTGTTCCTGAAAGCTAGTCGCGAAGAAGCAACGTATGTGGTCGAAGCACGAGCCGGTGCCGTCGGAACCAATCGCCAGGATGTGCTGCTCGGCGTGCCGCAAATGTCGCTTCCTACGATGGGCGCAGTGACGGGGGTCCCCTCGGGAATTCCAGAAATCCCGCTTGCTAAAAGTACCTACCAAAAAGGGGTCGCGAAGCTCGCCGTGTTTGCCTACAACCAAGTTTCGGGGCAGCCCGTCTGGCAATCCGGGAGCGTGCCCATTGCGGCCGACGCACGGGACTCGTGGTTCTTGGGAACCGGCCCCTTTCAACGCGGCACAATCTATGACGGAACCAGCTTCGCCGGGCAGCGGGTCATGCTCCCGTTCGGAAAACCCAAGTCCGAGCAAATCCATGTTCCGACGGGCGTTCCGGTCACCGCGCAAGCCTCGTTCAATGAACAGCCGGGCATTGTGCCGCCGGGACCGCCGACCGAGTTCACTCAGCGCATGCTCGCCCAGCGCGGATCGGCCACCCCGTTCAATCCTGGTGTGCCGCCGAGTCAAACACAAGCCACTCGATCGGCGCAACCGAATGCAGCAGCGACAGGCGCTTCGACGCCGCAGGTCTTGTCCGGCCTGCCCGCTTCATCGACAGGCTTTGGCAACGCGGCACCCTCGAACAGTGCCACGAACTCCAACCCCAACAACAACTCGGCCTCGGGGGGCAACGCCGCGGCCGGGCTGTTCCTGTTCGGCAATGACCCACGCAGCCGCTAACACGTCATTGGATGATTGCCTCGCCCGTGTGACACGAGCCGATTAGACACCGAGCATTTTGGCGTTCACGAACCAACGCAGCTCCCCTTCGCCTGCCGTGGCGATCGATTCGAACTCGACACACGCAACCGCTCCTTTGTTAAACGCCATGTGACCACCGCCGATCATCTCGCTCACGAGCGCGCTAACGTCGGGTGCGTGACCGACCAGACAGACCTCGGCCGACGGCTCATGGTGCTCCAGCCAGGGCAACACATCGGCCAGCGTCGCCCCCGGCGCGAGCACATCGAGTAACGTCAATGACGCGCCAGGATCGAGTCGGTTGAGCAGAAGTTCGGCCGTCTGCTGACAACGCACCAGTGGGCTACTCGCAATGGCCGAGGGATAAAATCCTCGCTTCATGAGCTTCTTGGCCAATTGGTCGAAACGCTTTTGCCCTTCGGGCGTGAGGGGGCGCTGGCCATCGTCGGGCCAAATCACCTCATCTGCCTCGGGGGTCCATGCATGGCGCACAATGTAGATTCGCATGATGAATCGGTCCTGGGGGGGAGGTGATGTGTTGCCCGTTATACCAAGTGCCGTCGAGCAAACGCGTAGGAAAGTCTCATTATTTTGGCCGCCGCTTGACGCACACGCCCACGCGTCCGACGATAGACGCTTTCCTCGCGCGCGTCACACGGATGGATCATGAGCACGGAGTCGACCGAGCCTGCTGTCATGTCGGTATTCGACCTGACGGCGAACATCAAGGACCTGCTTGAGTCGTCGTTCCCGGGCGTCTGGGTCAGCGGCGAAATCTCGAACTTCTCGCAACCCCAGTCGGGCCACTGTTACCTGACACTGAAAGACGAGCGGGCCCAGATCCGCGCGGTCATCTGGCGAAACGTAGCCGAGCGCTTGCGATTCGCGCTCGAAGATGGCCTGGAGGTCGTGTGCCAGGGAGATATCGAGGTCTACGCGCCACGCGGCAGTTATCAACTCGTCATCCGCCGGATCGAGCCCAAGGGGATCGGCGCTCTTGAACTGGCGCTACGCAAGCTGCGAGAAAAACTCGCCGCCGAGGGGTTGTTCGATCCCGATCGCAAGCGGCCGTTGCCCCGGTTCCCGCGGCGTGTCGCGATCGTCACGAGCCCGACCGGCGCGGCGATCCGTGACTTCTTGCAGGTCATGCAGCGTCGTTGGCAAGGGACCGACGTGCTCGTCATTCCGGCCCGGGTGCAAGGAGACGGCGCGGCACTCGAAGTCGCCGCAGGCGTGGCGATCGCGAATCAATTGCCACTGCCGATCGATGTGATCGTGGTGGCTCGCGGCGGTGGCAGCCTCGAAGACCTGTGGGCCTTTAACGAGGAGGTACTGATCCGCGCCATTTACGCCTCACGCATTCCGGTCGTGAGCGCCGTTGGGCACGAGATCGACGTGACCCTCGCGGATTTGGTCGCCGATGTCCGCGCTCTAACGCCGAGCGAAGCAGCCGAGCGAATCGTTCCTGACCGAGTCGAGTTGCTCGCGCAATTGGACTCGAAGCGACAACGGTTGATGCAGGCGCTAAGGTCTCGGGCGCAACAAGCTCGTCAGCAGCTCGACTCGTTGGCGGCCCGACGCATCTTCCGCAAGCCATTTGACCTGGTACACGAACGCTCGCAGCGGCTCGACGAGTTGATCGCCCGTTCGCAACGGGCTGTCGACCGCCGGTTGAGTGACGTTCGCCGTCAGCTCGAAACTCGGGCCGCTCAGTTACATGCCCTGAGCCCATTGAGCGTCCTGGGGCGCGGCTACAGCGTCACCACGACCGCCGAGGGAGCGCTCCTCCACGCAGCATGTGATGTTGCCGTGGGGCAAACGATCGAAACCCGCTTGGCTCACGGCCGGCTCACATCCCAAGTGACCGCCATCGATCCATCCACGGACACTGCTCCAACGGGCCCTTCCAGTTGACGCACGCAGAGGGTCTGAACGCTCGACCGAAACCATGACAAGTATTAGAATTAAAATGGTCTGACCAAACACAGCCTTGCGAGTTGTCTGCCATGAAAGCCCTGCAGTTCGAAGCCCCGAAACAGATCAAACGACTGGAGATTCCCGAGCCCGACGCGCCCGGTGCGGGCGAAGTGCTCGTTAAGGTGCATCGCGTCGGTATCTGCGGCACCGACATCAGCGGCTATCTCGGCAAGATGCCGTTCTTCCAGTACCCGCGCATCCCGGGTCACGAACTGGGAGTCGAGGTCCTCGTGGTCGGCCCGGGCGTCACGAACGTCAAGCCGGGCGATCGTTGTGCCGTCGAACCGTACATGAACTGCGGGCACTGCATTGCCTGCCGCAAGGGAGCGAGCAACTGCTGTGCGACCCTGAAGGTGATCGGCGTCATGATCGACGGCGGCCTGCGCGAGCGATTCATCCTGCGCGCCGACAAGTTACACCCCTCGAAAATGCTCGCAATGGAACAGCTTGCACTGGTCGAGACCCTCGCGATTGGCTGTCACGCCGTCAACCGTGGCGCGCCGGTCAAAGGGGAGAACTGCCTCGTCATCGGTGCGGGCCCCATCGGATTGGCAACGCTCGAGTTCGTCAAGCTCACCGGCGCGCGATCGATCGTGCTCGACATGAACGACCAGCGGCTGCAATTCTGTAAAGAGGTGATGAAGGTCGACGAGACGCTCAAGCTTGGCGAGAATGTCGAACAAGATTTGCGGCGTGTCACGGACGGCAATTTGCCCGACGTGGTCATCGACGCCACCGGCTCAAATGTCTCGATGTCGAACGCCTTTGGGTACGTGGCTCCTACCGGCCGGCTCGTATATGTCGGTATCACCACGAGCGACGTGACCTTCAAGCACCCGGTGTTTCACAAGCCCGAGGGGACCCTGTTGTGCAGCCGCAACGCCCTGCCGGCCGACTTCACGCGAATCATCAAGCTCATCGAGGACGGCCGGATCGACACCGCGCCGTGGGTCACGCATCGCACGTGTCTCAACGAACTGGCGGACATTTTTCCCAGCTACACCAAACCCGAGACCGGCGTCATTAAAGCGGTGGTTGAAGTCGGCAACTGACCCTGATTTATTACATGCTTCTTGAGGCTCCATACGTACCATGTTAACTCTCGGTAAATACTCGTTCGGCATGGGAGATCGTTTCGCGCATCAGGCGAAGGCGCAACTCCAAGCTTGTATCTTGGCGGCTAAGCACGGCGCCGATATTGTCCCGGTGTGGAACAAGTCGTACCGCGAACACACGACCGTCGGATCACAGCCGTCGAGCGTCCGTGCCGCGGCCGAGGTCGCTGTGCGCGAACTAGGTTGGTCGAAGCCGTTCCATATCGATGCCGATCATATCCGCCTCGAAACGGTCGATGGCTTCATCTCGACCAGTGATTTCTACACGATCGACGTCGCTGACTCGATTGGCAAGCCGGCCGACGCGACCGCGGTGCAGTCATTTGTCGGCAGTCACGCTCAACTCGTCGGCACGATTCAGGTCGCAGGGATCGCCGAGCCATTTCAACTCACTCGCGGCGATGTCGAGCGGATCGCGGCCAAGTATCTGCTCGCCGTCCAAGAGGCAGGCAAGATCTATCGCCATATCGCGACGACCAAAGGGGCCGACAACT
>CAYLYE010000187.1:0-12523 GCA_964387325.1 uncultured Planctomycetaceae bacterium | reverse complement strand
CGTGGCTGCCACCTCATCATCACGATTCATCATGCCCAACTACTGGCCCGATCCTAAGACCGGCATTGGCTATCAAGTGCAGGTGCAGATCCCCCAACGGCTCACCACCTCGCTGAACGATATTCAAACGATTCCAATCAACAAAGGGGGCGATGTCGGCGTGCTGCTGCGAGATGTAGCACAAGTCAGTCAAGGCAAAATGCCGGGGCAATTCGACCGCTACAACATGAAGCGCGAGATCACGCTCACGGCGAACATCCATGGCGCGCCGTTGGGTAACGTCGCCGCGGACGTCGAGAAGGCGATCGCAGCCGCGAAACTACCCAAAGATGCCATCGTCGAGATTCGCGGTCAGATTCCACCTCTGGAGCAGTTGCTCAAAGGGTTAGCCGTCGGCTTGAGTGTCGCGGTGGTGGTGATCTTTCTGTTGTTGGCCGCCAACTTTCAGTCACTCCGGTTGTCGTTTGTCACCGTCTCGACCGCGCCGGCGGCGATCGCCGGAGCGATTGCTGCACTGTGGCTAACCCAGACCACGCTGAACTTGCAATCATTTATTGGCGCGATTATGGCCGTTGGAGTGGCCATGGCCAACGCGATTTTGCTCGTCACCTTTGCCGAACAAATACGCCAGGAGGGAGCGACCGCCGTCGATTCGTCCCGTCAAGGGGCCGTCGCCCGATTGCGGCCGATCGTGATGACAACCTGCGCCATGATTGCCGGCATGATTCCGATGGCTCTCGGGCTGGGCGAAGGGGGCGATCAAGTGGCGCCGCTGGGGCGCGCCGTGATCGGTGGGCTGCTGGCCGCGACGATTGCCACGCTGTTCGTGCTCCCTTGTGTATTCGCACTTTTTCAACGCCGCGCCACCGTTCGCTCGGCGTCACTCGATCCAGACGATCCGCACAGCATCTATCACACGGCTACGCCATGAACCAACTCAAATTGCTCGGCAGTCTCATTGCGCTGTTTACGCTGGGCGCATCGGCCCATGCGCAGTCCGTGTCGAAAGTGACCATTGTTCGCCCTGAGCGCAAGTTGATCCGGCAGATCGTTGAACAACCGGCAACACTTGAGGCGATCGAGAGCACGCCGATCTTTACTCGTGTCAGCGGCTACATCGAACGCTTGACGGTAGACATGGGCGACAAGGTACAAGGGCCCGAGTACAACAAGAGCGGGCAGCTCACCAAGCCGGGGCAAACGCTGGCCGTACTCTCGTTGCCGGAACTGACCCGCGAGGTGCAGCAGAAGCAAGCCTCGGTCGCCGAATCGCGGTCCCAGGTCGAGCAGGCCTATGCTGCGATCCGGGTGAGCGAGGCGAAAGTGAAAAGCGCTCGTACTCTGGCTGCCGCAGCCGAGGCAGGCATTCGCCGCAGTGCGGCGCGGCTCGAAAAACAGCAGTCGGAATTCGAGCGCCTATCGCAACTTGCCGCGCGCGAGGCCGTGGCTCGCAAAGTGGCCGACGAAGCGCGCGAGGCATTCAAAGCCGCACAGGCCGACCATGACGAAGCCGGCGCTCAACTGGAAGCGGTCAAAGCTCAGATTGCCGAGACCGAAGCGCTCGTCTCGAAAGCGATTGCCGATCGCGCCACAGCCGAGGCTCGCGTGAAAGTTATGGAAGCCACCTTGGAACAAGCGCGCACGATGCTCGACTTTGGCTCGATTCACGCACCGTTCACCGGTGTGGTGTCGAAACGCAGCGTGCATACCGGTCACTTTGTGCAATCCGCGGGCAATGGTCCGCCACTGTTTGAAATCACTCGGTTGGATACCATTCGAGTGTTGATTGATATACCGGAGTCGTTTGCCGCTTTGATCGATGTCGGCGACCCTGTAGCGGTTCGGTTTCCCTCGGCATCTCTACCGGCGGTTGATGGCCAAATCACGCGACTATCGTGGACGTTGGATAAGACGACCCGAACGCTCAGAGCCGAATTTGAAATGCCCAACCCTTCGGGAACGTTTCGTCCAGGGATGTATGCCTACGCCTCGATTGTCGCCGCCGAGAAAAAAGAGGCTCTCGTGTTGCCCCTCTCCGCGATCATTGCCGAGAAGCAGCAACAGCTGTGCGCGACGGTCGAGTCAGGACGAATCGTGCGCAAGGAAATCAAGCTCGGCCTGCGCAACTCGACCGAGGTGGAAATTACCGCGGGACTGCTGGGGACCGAGCTGATCGTTCGTTCCAACGCGGCCAGTTTGGCTGAGGGCCAAATCGTCGATGTCGTGGCTCCGGTCTCTGCGACCAAACCGTAGACTCACTCGCTGCGATGACCTTCGCCTGCCGATCGGCCCCTAGAATCGTTACAGGCGTTACACGGGTTACGGCTCGATGCCGCTAGCGTCGATATATCCGGCATCTCCAGGTCAACGCTCAATGCTGTCGCGACACGTTCCGATGTTTCAACTGACACAATGCTGGCGACCGTCATGGCTAGCAAGCATCGAACGTAGCGAGACTGCTCAGCGTGAACCGCGATCGTATAAGATGGCTATCGACGTTGATGGCAATCGGTGCACTAACAGGCTGCCGTACGCCGTCGACTGCGCCGTCGACAGTCGCCACTCGGCCTGTCGTTCCGAGCACGACACCTGCCGTGGCATTACCTTCGACGGTCTTACCGACCGCCTACGTCGAGCCGAGTCGATTACCGCCGCCAACTCCTCCGCAGTTGCAGACCACAGAACGCATTCCGCCCCTTCAGAGCGAAAATCTCGAACGCTACCCGATTGATCTGCCCACGGCTCTGCGACTGGCCGAGAGCAGCAACTATCAGGTAGCCTACGCCCGAGAGCAGATCAATCAGGCGTTCGCCAAGGTCGACAGTGCACAAAGCATGTGGCTCCCCTCGATCCGTAGCGGCTTGGGTTACAACAAGCACGAAGGACAAATTCAGGACATTGTCGGGGAGGTGTTTCCCAAGAGCCGCGGCAACATTTGGAGTGGCTTGGGAGCGGGTGTGCCGGGAGCGGGTTCGCCCGCTTATCCAGGTATTTACGCCAACTTTCATCTGGCAGACGCCATCTTCGAGCCACTTGCCGCGCGCCAGGCCGCTGCCGTCAAGCAACATACGGCCGCTACCGTCACCAACGACATCGCCCACCGGACCGCGTTGGCGTATCTCGAATTGCTTCGCGCAGCCGAGGAGACCGCGATCGTCGAGGCCACCCTCAACGAACTACGCGAAATGGTCCGACTCACCGCGGCTTACGCCGAAACGGGGCAAGGCTCGCCGGCTGAACATGACCGCGCCCGAACCGAGTTATCGCTGCGGCAAAACGATCTACTCCGTAGTCAAGAAGCCTATCGAGTGGCTTCCACGCGCCTGGCTCAGGTGGTCCGATTAAATGTCGATGTGATGCTGGAACCCCTCGAGGCGACGGTCGTACCGCTTGATTTAGTTTCGACGCAAACGCCCGTGGGCGAACTGGTATCGCAGGGCTTGGCGTTTCGACCCGAGTTGGGCGAAAGCCGGCATTTAGTCTCGCAAGCCGTGCAAAAGATGCGTCGCGAACAGTACGCCGTGCTCATGCCCAGCATTGTGCTCGGCGCCAGTTACGGTGGCTTTGGGGGTGGACAAGGGCAGACCATCTCCAACTACGGTGACCGCATGGACGCCGATGCGATTGCTTACTGGCAGTTACGAAACCTGGGCATGGGCGAGCGGGCCGCCCGCGCCGAGGCGGCTTCCTCAATGCGACAAGCCAATCTGCAACACATGGCGATGCTCGATCAGGTGGCCCGCGAAGTGATCGAGGCCCATGCCCAGGTCGAGTCGCGCCGACAGCAAATCAACAATGCCCAACAGGGTATCGCCTCCGCCACGTTGTCGTATCAACGGAATCTTGATCGCATCAAGCAAGGTCAAGGACTCCCCATCGAACTGCTGCAAGCCAATCAAGCACTGGCACAATCGCGGCGCGAATATTTACGCGCGCTCATCGATTACAACATTGCCCAGTTCTCGCTCTACCGTGCCATTGGCGCGCCAGGTAACGCTTCCGATTCCATCGAGAGTCAAGGCAGCGGTGCCTAACTCACCGCGATCCAAAGTTCGTCGAGTGGCCCTGTAAACAAGCAGTCGCTCTCGGTAAATCACATCCGGGCCGCGGTTTCACCCGCGTGTCAAACCATCATCGTCGTCTTTCGTAGCCGATCTTGGCAGAACGGCCGAGGTTTGATGCGTGATCGGTCCGTAATGCTCGATGCGGCGATTGTTCGCAAAATTGAACAGCGACTCCTTGTACGGCTTGACTAGATCCAAATCGCAGCGATAGACGACGAGTTCATCCCCCAACGTTGAACTCATCGCCACAACTTCACCGGAAGGGGCAATAATCGACGTTTGACCGATCTGGCTAACTCCTTCCTCCACCCCTGCCTTAGCCACGCCGACCACCCAGCAACCGTTCTGATAGGCTCCCGCCTGCATGCTGAGCCGATTGTGAAAATTGACTAGGTGATCGAGCTCAGGATGCTCCGGGATGTGGTCCGGCGTGTTGTAGCCGAGCAGCACCATCTCAGCGCTCTGCAAAGCCAAGACCCGATAGGTCTCGGCCCAGCGTCGATCGTTGCAGATACACATGCCGATCACGCCATTGAACGACTGCCACGCTCCAAAGCCCAGATTGCCCACCTCGAAGTAGCGTTTTTCGAGGTTCTGAAACGGGTTGTGCGGACGATGCTCGACGTGTCCCGGCAAATGGATCTTGCGATACTTACCGACCGTTCGCCCGTCACGATCGACGAGGATGCAACTGTTGAAACGCCGTTTCTGTCCATGTTCATAAGCCAGTTCGGCGTAACCGAGATGAAACCCGATGCGTAGCCGCGCTGCCTCGTCGAACAACGGCTGGGTATCGGCGCTCGGCAATTCGTGTTCGAACCAGGCATCGATCTCGGCTTCGTCTTCCATGTACCAATGCGGGAAGAACGCGGTCAACGCACACTCGGGAAACACCACAAGCTCGCAGCCGCACTGGTGTGCCTCGCGCAGTTGTTGGATCCGACGATCGACCACCTCGCGGCGCGACTCGCTACGTAAAATCGGGCCGCTTTGCGCCGCGGCGACATGAAGATATCGAGACATGCGGTACCTGTTTGTTCGACAACTGTTGCGTGATCAGTATTTCAGTTTTGGACGCCACGGGCAACTGAGTGATCTTCCCCGCTATAGATATCGTAGCGCATCGGTTGTCACGACCGATTACAATACGGTGCGCCCCTGCGTAAGTTTCTAAATTTGCCTTTGCGCGGTTCACTGAGTAGATCCATGATATTTCTTCCCCTACGAAGGGCACTCCACTGCGGTTGCTTGTTCGCGTGGTCAGTCGCGGTGGCGTTGTGTGCCGAACAACGGCCACTCGACAATGACGCCGAGTTAAACAAGCAGATTGCTGCAATCGCCCAGGTAGGGCCGCAAGGCGCCGGAGCGAGTGAAGCTCGGCTTGCTAGAGATGCATTGGCACAACGGGGCGTCGACATCTTGCCAGCGCTCATCGTGGCAATGGACACGCGAAATGTGGTCGCGGCCAACTGGTATCGCTCCGCCTGGGAAGAGATCGTCCGGCGCGAAGCCAAGCAGCGCGACGCTGTCTGGCCAATCGCTTTCTTGAAGCAGTATATCAACGATTCACAACGCGCGGGCCGACCGCGGCGACTGGCCCTGGCCCTGATCGAAGAACACGAGAGCGGTTTTTCGACCACGTGGATTCCAACTCGACTGGCTGATCCGGTGTTTGGTTACGAGTCCGTTGCGCACGCGCTCACAACGGGCGAGCAATTACTGCGTGACAAGCAAACCGAGTTGGCCAAGGTCGAGTTTCGCAAAGCATTCGAGCACGCCCGGGACAGCGATCAGGTCGTGCAAGCGGCAACACGCCTCAAGACCTTGGGCGAGTCGGTCAATTCGATCACGCATCTCGGGCTCGTGATCGACTGGTGGCTCGTCGGTCCATTTCACGCGCCCGAGAAAACGGGCTTTGCCCGCTCTTTTGAGCCCGAACATTCGGTTGACCTCAAGGGAACATTCAAAGGCAAAGGTGACAAACCGATCGCCTGGCGCGAGCATCACGCGACCGACAAGCTTGGACAACTCAATTTAATCGACGTGTTTGGAACAACGAACGAAGCCGTGGCGTATGCCTACGCCGAGATCGATGTCGCACAAGCTCACTCGGCCCAACTTCGCTGTGGGGCCGACGACAATTGCACCGTGTGGCTCAATGGTCGGCAGATATTGGCTCGCGATCAGTGGCTCAATGGCACGCGGTTCGACCGCTTTATTACACCGGTTGAACTGCTGGCAGGCAAAAATGTGTTGTTGGTCAAAGTTTGCCAGGGGCCACAAGGCCGCGACCCTGAAGCGTCGAATCCTTGGTCATTGCAGTTGCGGCTCTGCAACGAGCAAGGCCAGGGGGTCGTGTTTCGTCCGCTCTCGCCCCAGCCGATTGCTCCACCGACCCCATAGTCGCTCGCCCACCTCGACCTAGAAAGTGTTTATCATGCCCCAGGCGTTGTTCCGATCGGTGAGCTTCGCGGTTCTCCTGATGTTCGTGCGGTTGTCGACCTTGCATGGCGAGAACTGGCCCGGCTGGCGTGGCCCACTGCGCAGCGGAGTCACGACCGACAAGGGGGTCCCCACGCACTGGTCCCCCACCGAAGCTGTGCTCTGGAAGACGCCGCTGATCGGCACGGGGATTTCCAATCCGGTCGTCTGGAACGATCGCGTCTTCATCACCGCGGCCGAAGGACGCGATCAGAGCGAATTGCATTTGCTCTGCCTGGATCGAGACTCCGGTCAGGTTCGCTGGCATCAACGGCTCTGGGGGACCGCTCCGACGGTCTTCTACTATCCGAAAAGCGGCCTCGCGAGCCCCTCACCGATCACGGATGGCAAGCGGCTCTGGGTATTTTTCGGTACCGGAGACGTCTTCTGTTTTGACCTCGACGGCGGGTTGCTCTGGCAACGAGCACTGGCCGACGAGTACGGACCGTTTGAAAATCGGTTCGCGGCGGCTAGCTCACCGCTGCTCGTGGGCGACTCGATCATCTTGCAGTGCGATCACTATGGCGCGTCGTACCTGATCGCGATCGATGGCCACTCAGGTGCCAATCGTTGGAAATCGGAGCGCCCCGAAGCGTGGTTGTCCTGGTCATCACCTCAAATCGTCCCGGTGGGCCAGCAGTTCGAGTTGGTCGTCAGCGGCTCAGAGAAGCTCGATGGTTACGATCCGGTTACGGGGCAGCGACTCTGGACTGTGCGCGGAATGGTTCGCGAGTGCGTCCCCACGCCGCTTTGGGCCAACGGACTCGTGTACGCTGTCAGCGGACCCAATGGCGCTCATCTGGCCATTCGGCCAGGTGGTCGAGGAGACGTGACCGACACACACGTGGCGTGGCGGCACGATCGCGGCACGTCGTTCGTGCCGTCGGCCATCATTGTGGGCGACCGCTACTATCTGGCCGACGACAAGGGGATTGCCTCGTGCATGTCGACCGCGACAGGCGAGTTGCTCTGGCGAAAGCGGCTCGGCGGCAAATTCACCGCCTCTCCGGTCTCGGCCGATGGCAAGCTGTTTTTTACGAGCGAGAGCGGCAGCACGCTCGTCCTGGACGCCAACTCCGCGGAGTACGTTGAAATCGCCCATAACGAAGTGGGCGCCGACGTCTACGCGTCGCCAGCCATCTCGCAAGGGCGGATGTTCCTTCGTACAAGCGGCCATTTGGTGTGCATCGGGGACAAATAGAGCCCCCGACTCGACTGCAAAATGACGTTTGAGACACGACAGCCGCTCATTTTCCTACCGCTGACCGGATTGCCAAGCGGCTCGTGCTAGGCCAAAATGCTCGACTTGAAACTGTCCTGTTTTTCTGTCGAGGTGGTGTCATGGCCGCGTTTCCTGAAGTGAGCAAGATCAAGTTCGAGGGTCCCCAGAGCAAGAACCCGCTGTCGTTCCGGCACTACAATGCCGACGAGCTGGTCGAGGGGCGCTCGATGCGCGATCACCTCCGCTTCGGTGTCGCTTATTGGCATACCTTTCGCGGCACCGGGAGCGACCCGTTCGGACCGGGTACCGCCGTTCGTCCTTGGGAGGCCGCCAGCGACAGTGTCGAGAACGCCGTGAATCGAGTCCGCGTTGCGTTCGAGTTTATGGAGAAGCTCGGCGCGCCGTTCTATTGCTTTCACGACCGCGACGTTGCTCCGGAAGGTCGCACACTTGCCGAGAGCAACAAGAATCTCGACACCATCGTCAAAGCGCTCCAAGAGGAGCAGCAACGCACGGGCATCAAGCTCCTCTGGGGCACGGCCAACTTGTTTAGCAACCCGCGTTTCATGCATGGCGCCGCCACAAGCTGCAACGCCGACGCTTTCGCCTATGCCGCGGCCCAGGTCAAGAAGGCGATCGAAGTCACGAAACAACTCGGTGGCGAGAATTACGTATTCTGGGGCGGTCGCGAAGGCTATCAGAATCTCCTCAACACCGACATGAAACGCGAGGTCGACCATCTCGCCAAGTTCATGCACATGGCGGTCGACTACGCCAAGGAGATTGGCTTCTCGGGCCAGTTCTTGTTCGAGCCCAAGCCCAAGGAGCCGACCAAGCACCAATACGATTTCGACGCCGCAAACTGCATCAACTTCCTTCGCGCGTACGGACTCGAAAAACACGTCAAGCTCAACATCGAGACCAATCACGCCACGCTGGCTGGTCACACGATGATGCACGAACTCGAATACGCCGGCATGCAAGGCTTCCTCGGGTCGATCGACGCCAACACCGGCGATTTGCTCTTGGGCTGGGACACCGACCAGTTCCCGACCGATATCTACCTGACAACCCAGTGCATGTTGTCGATCCTCAAGTACGGCGGACTCAAGCCGGGCGGAGTGAACTTCGACGCCAAGGTGCGACGCGAGAGCTTCGAGCCCATCGATCTGTTCTATGCTCATATTGGCGGCATGGATGCGTTTGCCCGGGGGCTCAAAATCGCCGCCGCGATTCGTGCCGACGGCGCGCTCGACAAGCTTGTCAAGGAACGTTACAGCTCGTGGGACACGGGCGTCGGCGCCGAGATCGAGGCCGGCAAGCAGTGTTTCAAGGGCCTGGAAAAATACATGCTCGACAAGGGTGAGATCACCGCCAACAAGAGCGGCCGGCAAGAGTTGATCGAGAACTTGATTAACACCTATCTGTAAAGGTGCTGATCAGTTCTGGCTTGGGCGTTGGTACTCGAAGGTCAATGTTCCCTCGGCGAGGATGTTGCCTTTGATGGCCGCGAGTAGATTGGCGCGGTTGGCCTGATTGCCGGACAACTGTACCTCAGATGACAAGGCGTACACCGTGATGTGGTACTTCTTGACGCCGGGCCCCTTGGAGCACATCGGCTCGTAGGCGGCGCGACGCCTATCGTTGAGCCCGAACGTACCTAGTGACTTGGCGTTCCTGACGAATTGCGTCGTGCTGGCCGGGATGTTGTAAACAAGCCAGTACGACTTTTCCTGATCGGGAGCGGTGTGCCACAGGCTGAGCGCGTAACATTTTGTGCCTGCCGGCGCGCCGCTCCAACTGACCGGTGGCGAGACACCGTCGCCATCGCAGGTGTGCTCGGCGGCGATCCGCGCATTAGCGCCGATCGCCGAGCTGGACACGATCAGTGTCCCCGCGCTTGTCGCTGAGTTGGGCTTCGCATTTTCGGCGTTCGCCTCGGGGCGAGGTGGTGGCTCGTTTCCCTTGCGCGGCGGCGGTGTCTCGCCGGGTTTGCGTGGCGGAGGGCCCTCCTTGCCTCCTGGGGCTCGTCGTCGCGGTGTATAGTTCTCGTTCGTCGTTTTGCCCGAAGGGTCGATGAAGGAGAACGCGGCCGAGCCATCCGCGTTGACCGTGTAACTGACGGTCCCCTTTCGACCCTTGACATCGTAGGTCAACACGTAATTGTTGGGCTTCGAGGACTTGAAGTCGACGATCTTGGCCCCTTGCAGCGGTGGGAGAAACTCGCGCACCGGTTGGGCACGCGGTTGCGGATCGACTTGCCCATCGCGCTCGACGACCTTGCCGTAAAATCCGCCGTTCAGGTACGGATACGTCTTCGTGGCATGGTAATGGTAATGGCCCGCTGAGTCCTTGTGGCCATTGAGCTTATCAAGCTGCGTGACCCGCGTGCCGTCCGCTTCGTCGTAGCCGTAGATCGGGTAGCCGTCGAGGGCGTAAGCGATCGGCTTGCCTTTGCCAATGATTTTCTCCAGATGGACGGGCGCGATGTGGTAGTGATAGTCGTCGGCGCGTCCACAATGTCCGCCGTATTCGTCGAGTTCACCGAACAAATAGGCGTCGTCGCCACGATTGTTCAGCGGATTGAAGATCGGAATGCCGTTAACGGCCAACGCAATCGCGCCTCGCAGAAAGCGATTCTTGGCCATTGCCGGTTCTATAGCCGGAACGGGATGCAGCGGAATCTGCCAGGCATTCTCGCCCGTGTACTTTTGCGGCAACGGCACTTGTTGTTGCCAGGCACTGATTCCGATCATCATCGGATGGTCAGGCATGCCATTGCTCTCGACGTAAAAGTAATTCTTGTCGTTGCGATAGTTAATCGCCTTGAGCTTGGCGAATGGTTCGAAGGCTTGTGTCAGTGCCGCAGCCGGGTCGTTCGTCGAGGTTGCGCCCCCCTGGCAACCGTCGTCGTTTCCCTCGATAGTCATATCGGCGGCGGCCAACAAGAAGGGACGTTCGTTCGTCAATCGCATCTCTCCCTCGCGGCGCGCGAGCCACGCTCGATCAGCTTGTGTAAGGCGTTCGATGGGCACATGTACGAGACGGCCGTCGTGCTGACGTAACTGAACCTGGCCAGCTTTGCTGGCCACATACACGGCCTGCCACTCGTCACCCGTCGTGAGGTCGATCCAACGTCGCAGCGCGGGAGCCGAGTCATCGCGGGCATGTGAATGTCCCGGGTGAGCCCAGGCGGTAATGCTGGAGAGGGCCAACAAGAGACTTGCCCCGTAGGAGAACAGAAATCGACGCATGAGATGAACTCCGTGTCGGCGATGAGAGATACCGTGTGAAGCGACGTGAGACTACTTGGCTTTCTAGTCTTTGTTTTTGCCTTTATTCTTCTCACCGGGTCCACCGCCACCCCCTGGCCCGCCACGCGGACGCTCGGCTTTCGGGTCATATTTTGGGTTGGCGTCACGTGGGATGATGGCATTCGCCTGCTGTTGCCATGCCTGGAGAGTGCGAGATAGGCTTGCTGCCTTCTCAGGCATCGACATCGCGAGATTCTTTTCTTCGTTCGGATCGGTGCGCAGGTTGTACAGCTCGTATTGCCCACCGTCCTCGAAGAACTCGATGAGCTTAAAATCCCCTTCCCGTATGGCGCTCGACGGGGTCGCCTTGCCGACATAGCAAGGGAAGTGCCAGAAGAGCCGTGAGCGAGATAACTCTTGGGCTCCCTGCAAGGCAGGAACCAGACTGATGCCATCAAGAACCTGACCCGCGAGCGGCTTGAGCCTAGCAAGTTCAAGTAACGTCGGATACATATCCACGGTCGTTACCGGTGCATCACACTTGCCGCCGGGTTGTTTGAGTCCCGACCAGGTGATTGTCAGCGGCACGCGAATGCCCCCTTCGTACAGTTGTCCCTTCGAGCCATGCAGCGGCGGAGTGTATTGTTCCGTGCCGCCGTTATCCGAGGTGAAAATGACGACCGTATTCTCCGTGAGTTTCCATTTTTCGAGTGCTTCAACAATTCGTCCCACGTTCTGATCGACCGCCTCGACGGTGGCTGCATGAGCCGGATGGTTGCGTCGATCGCTGCTTTGGCTGGCCTTCTGCTCGTACTTTTTCAGCAAGTCCGGCTTGGGGTCAAATGGGCCATGCACCGCGTGATCGGGCAGATACACGAAGAACGGTTTCTCACGGTTCTTGTCGACATACTTGAGCACTTCGTCGGTCAGTCGATCGCTGAGATAGCTCCCCTGGTCGTCGAAGTATGCATCTTTGGCAAAGCCAATGGTTTCGGGAAACACAACATGCTCGAATCCTTGACCTCCGGGTGTGACAGGCCCGTTGCGTCCGCGTCCCAGGTTCCACATACCAAAGAAGGCTGTAGCATAACCACCGCGTTGCAATGACTCGGCGATCGTCACGACTTCGGTGGCCAACTCTGACTTGCTGTCGGCCGCTTGCAGTTTATGCCAGCGCGATCCTGGTAGTTGCCGCGGATCGACCACTGTGTAAATGCCATGTCGCGGCGTGTACTGCCCCGACATCAAGCAGGCTCGCGTCGGAGCGCAATTCGGCGCGCTCGAATAGGCCTGCGTGAACATCAAGCCTTTTTGGGCCAATTGATCGATATGCGGCGTCTCGATAAACGTATTGCCCATGAAGCCGACATCGCGCCAGCCCATGTCGTCCATGAGGATGAGCACGATGTTCGGCGGACGTTTGGCCTCGGCGCCCCACGACACGCTCAGTGTCGAGAGGAGCAGCAGGTAGAACAACACGGCTCGGCCAAATCGTGATTTAC
>CAYLYE010000186.1:0-12622 GCA_964387325.1 uncultured Planctomycetaceae bacterium | reverse complement strand
TGACATGCCTGGTCATTTGCCCATCGGCGTCAAATTCGTCGTAGGAGCCATCCTTGTGATGCACGACGAACTGGGGCTTGCTGCTATCGGACGAATTGATTTCGAGCATCGGAGTGTCACCCGGTCCGAATGAACCGTCGGGCATCGTCAATGTCCAGTCCCCGACTGCGGTCACTTTGCCGACCACATCCGTGTTCGTGCAGCTTACGGTGATCCGGCCTGAATCGTCCGCAACGAAAAATCCCAGGCTACTGCCGTACTGAGTTTGGGCTTCCTGGCGAGAAGGCAATTCCTTGGAATAAACCGTTGAGCCGTTGCCGACTTGCCGCCCAGCGGTGACGATAAAAATAGCAGGACCGTCGTACGATCCTCGGTGAAATCCAGCATCGCTGCGGGTGGCGAACAGCTGATACATTCGTCCAGCGGTTAAACCGGTTAGATCATAGGTAACCCTCTCAGGCAGGCCTAAAACCCCTCCGCCACTTCCATAGAGTGAGCCGGCGTTCGTTGACACAAGAACGTTGGGGTCTGAACTCAAGGTCTGCCACGCCTCGGTGCGGCTGGCGGTAAAGCCTTGGCTATTACCCCAGTTGGTATTGGGAGTGACCGATGCCGCCGCTGGGCCCGGGGTGGCTGGAATCCAGGCCGATGTTCCATCGCCGCGCAGTAGCGTAAAACCAATCGCGCCATTCAGGTCGGATTGATCGCTGCGGTCGACAGGAACAATGCGATCCACTCCGTTGAATGACCAGCTTTGACGATTGAGTTGCGCTAGCGAAGGGGCGACGGGAACCAGCCTGCTGCGCGAAAAATCGCCCGCTTGAATTTTGAATAATTGTTGGCCAACACCATTTCCCACGCCATAGAACGTGCCGTTGAAAATAGAGCTGTTGACCGAATCACCAAATATAAATTGATTGTCACTGGTGATATCGCTGGGTGAGACCGTCGTGCCGTTGATGGTCACCGATGTGGTTAGCTCGGGTAGTTTTGATTCGATGGAGAAGCCTGAAACTGCTCCGCTATGCACGACCAGTGAAGTCCCGGCAATGGCAAAGTTGGCATCGACATGGCCATCAAACGGGTTGATCTGACCATGTTCAGCTAAGCCATTGCCGAGCAAAGATGGTTGTTGAGCTGTGCTGCTTTGATCGATGTTCGATGTGGAAACGACGCCCCAACCATCGCCGTCATATATGGTTGCCGACGCGCTACCAATGAGGATGGAGAACTTGCTCGTACTAGTTTCTGGCGGCAGATCCAACTCAATGCGGACTTTCTCGTCCCACTCGACTTTGCCGTCGGCCTTGGGTTTAAGACGGAATATGGCAGACGATTGGTTGGCAGGAATCGTAACGCTCATGGGTATCGAGTCGAAATCCGACGCATCACTCGTGGTTGCTTCCTTGCCATCGGCGGCAGGCATGATATGGAAGCCCACGGTGAGAGCTTTCGAGTAATCGCCTGAGATATAAGATCGATCGATCTGGAAGGCGACTCCATCCGCTGAAGTCGACGCGCCGGTGATCGGCTCGGCCCCTAATGCGTCAATAGCGGAGATGGACAAAGACGTCGTGAGTATGTCGCTCTGTGTCGATCCACCTCCTGATGGCCAACTATCAAGCACGCGATACGTAAAGATCAAGCCAGTTTCACCAAGATCATCATCGGAAATCGAGACCGTGGTCGACCATCGACCGGTGGGTTCATCGGTCGGTGGTGCCACGGTATTTGTGTGAAGCACTAACGGATCCCCTCCGTTGTCACTCACAGTAAAGAGAGGTTCATCGAGAAAGCTAGCGAAGTAAAATTGACTTATAGCGCCTAATTGTTCGTTATAAATTTCTTCATTGAAGCCAGGGGCATAGGTCATAGCTCCGATCGAATTGTCCCAGCCTCCAAGTTCGAATTGATCTACGATACTAGCATTTAAGTCAACGGCCCAATCCTGATAATATGGTAAATAATGGTAATGCATTTTCAATTCAAATGGTGATATTATATTCCCTTCGGCATTTTTATTACGACGGATCACGCCCAGATTCACTGTGTTCTGATCGATTTGATCCTGGGTAACTACGGCAGGCCCGATACTGGGCGCTAAATTGACGACATGAATCGCTTGCGAGATCGTGTCACTATAATGTCCAGCTGTATCGACAGCTTTGATCGTCATCGACACATCGTCTTCGGACGTGTGAGTCGGGTTGTCATCCATGATCATGATGGCCATTGTGAACGAATCTCCAGAAACGCCACTGAACTGTCCACCAGATGAAGTTCCCCAACCGACACCACTTTTTATCAGGCCAGCATTGGTTGAGTTGAAAACAAGGGTGAATTCATCCAGCGGAGACGGGTCGTAAATGGCCCCCTTGATGAGCAGGGTTTCCCCTTCTGAATAGGTCAGATCGTTCGTTTCATCGATCTCCAAAGTGGCGGGAACATCGTTCACTTGCACGACGGCGGTGGTTGGCGTGCCAAAATCGTAAAGCCCCCCCCCCGTGGCATCATAGGTGAATTGAGCGGTGATGGTCATTCCCCCATCGTCATCCATGGGCAGGTCATACTCGAAGGTACTTCCATCGCGTACCCCTGTCAGTGACTTGGGGCCCGAATGGCGATACGAAAACGGCCAGTCCACTTTTAAATCAATGACATCATCAACACCCGGATCATGAATCGTGCCGGACACACGAACCGTGCCCCCCTCGTCCATCGTGGTCTTATCGACGGTAATCGTCACGCTAGGCGCAACGTTGCGAATGCCGAGGGTGCCGGAAACGTGGGTGGTGCGTCCAAATTGATCGGTGATGTCGGCGCTCACGGCGTAGGAGCCATCGTTGCGGTATTTGTGATGTACCGCCAACTCACCGGCTGTGGCTGATAGATTCTCTCCCGCCGAACTGGCTCCGTCACCCCACGTGACGGAGTAGCTCAAATTCAGTGAGCCGTCGGCTGTGAACGGCAAGGTCAGGTAGGCGATCTCCCCTTCGTTCGCTGTGGCGGCGGCAAAGGCCGCGTAGCGGTTGGACGGAGTGATCTTCACCATCGGCGTGTCGACAATCGTCTCGATGACTGAGTCAGCGTATGGGTTGATGGCATACGTTCCGCCCGAACTTGGTGCGATCACCAGGGCCAGGCTCTTGTCGGCATTCGAGTCGTCCGCTTGGTATAGCAGCGAAACCGTCAGCGAGGTCTGCCCAGCTGAGAATTCGGCCACGCCGGTTAATGACCCGCCAATTAAGGAGGGATCGAGATCGTAGCCAACACCTTGAAATGCATAGGCGACCGAGAAAGGCTTATCGATCTCGCCGCCGGAGCGTGACAACGTAAAGATCGCGGGAGACGAGGTGCTGCCTTCTTTGGTGCCGGAATTGGCCGCCGTGACGCTGATGATCACCGTATCGTCCGTGATCGTAATGGTGGCAGCGGACTGGGCGTCGAGAAGCTGATATTGGACACTGGATGCGGTTCCTAGAATCACCGAGACGCTTTCGTCCCCTTCGATCTCGTTGTCGGCCAAGGCCGACACGCTGAGCGTGATGTCTCGCACGCCACTGTCAAAAGTCAGCGTTCCCACACCCGCTAGGGGCGCACTTGTCCCAATCGAAATGCGGTACTCTCCCGAGGTTCCAGACGAATGGGTGGCGGTACCTTCAAAACTGTAATTGATGGTCAAGGGCACCGACAACAGCAGGTCACCACCATTGCGGTGAATCACAAATTGAGCTGGAGATTGATAAGAGCCTTCCCGTGTCGTTGTGGCACCAACTGAGACGCTGATGACAGGGACATCGACCAGGACAACTGCAGTTGTTCTGAAAGAAGTGTCGGCCACGTATGGCCAAGCGGCATCATCAAGGATGGTCACGATGGCAGTCTCGTTCCCATCCACCACCTGATCGGGCAATGCGTCCATTCGTGCGCTCGCCGTGGTCGCGTCTGCCGCGAAGACAACTTGGTTATCGACACTCGAAAATAATACATTGGGATGATCTGCGTCCGGGCGAATGCCGCTCACGCTAAACCCGACCGTCATCGCTTCGCTGAGTAGACCTCCTTGGCGCGTGAAGGTAAATACAGCAGGATGTGCGGTGTCTCCTTCGATGATGCTTGTGCGGTTGACTTGAATGCCAACGTCAGGAGTGTAGTCTGCGATGGTTACCGCCGCAGACGATTGCAGCGAACCGAAGGTATAGCTGCTATTGGACGAGACGGCGATCGCCAGCTCTGCCGATTCGTTTCCTTCTTTGACATTGTCAGCCTGAGGGGTCACTGCGATGTCCGTCGAAAGTGTACCAGCAGGAATCGTGATGACCGCTAGACCATCGGTAACGGTTAACGTAGAGCTGCCGGTTGACAGCAGAAAATCGCTCCCTATCGAGGCAATTCCCACACCTGCCGGAGCCAGCGATACAGAAACAGTTAGAGCGGCATTCGTATCGCCGCCAACGCGATAAACGGTGAATATTCCAGCAGATGAAGAGCCGCTTAAATCCGGTTCATTCGCGCTGGCGACTGTGGCCACAAGGGTGACATTCGGCGCAACATCGGCAATCGTCACATCGGCAATATCGAGCGTATCGTCGCTGTTAACCTGGCCCGCCGTGCTATAGGTGAGGTTGTTGGTTTGCAGTTGCACTTCAACGTGTTCGCTACCCTCGACCGCATTATCGGCCCCAGGCACGACAGTGATACTCGCTAAGGTACTGTTTGCGAGTATCGTAACTGCGGCTGTTCCGTGGCTCCATGACAGGGATGAATCACCCGTAAATAGATAGTCCGTTACGCGGGTGGCGATGGAGGAGGCGGTGGTGTTTAAGGCAATCACGACCGTCAGATCCTGAGTGAGGTCTCCGCCCATGCGACTCAGGATGAAGGTCCCTTCTCCCGCGAGACCCGTATCAGCGGCCGGTTCACTCGCATTTGCGGTGGCAGTCAGCGTCACCAAGGGAGCAATATCGGCGATCGTAAAAGCAGCCGTATCGGATAAACTGCTATCGACTTGACCGGCCGTACTGTAAGACGAAGCATCGGCCAGCAGATCAAGGCGAACATACTCCAAAGGTTCAATTAAATTGTCCGCCAAGGGAATCAGCATCACGTCGACGGTCGACGAGTCCGTCGGGATAGAGAGTGAAACAATGTCGCCTACCACGGTGATCGACGCGCTACTTGAGAACTGGTAGTCGAAGCCAAGCAAAGCCGAGGCTGCGGCGGTACTGTTTAATCGGAAGCTGATGGGCAAAGCTTCATCGAGTTTGCCATCAGAACGACTAAACGTGAATGTTACATTGGTGGTCTCTCCGGTGCTCCGACTGGGTTCTGCCGCATCGGCCGTCGTAACGGCAAGCGTGACATACGGTACCACATCCGCAATCGTCACTTCACCCAAGTCCTTGCTTGGGTCGGCAGTATGTTGCCCCGTGGTTAGATAGGCCGTTCCATCCGAGGTGATTGTGGCATACACATGCTCGAGACCTTCTCTTCGATTGTCGGCCAACGGGGTCACTGTGACACTGACGGACATCGCATTGGCCGGGATGGTGACCACCCCGACGTGATTTTGAATGTCGAGCGGGTTGCCTCCGATAGTAAACACATAATCGCTATCCCACGTGGCGGCTGCGGCCGTAGCTTCGTTCAAGGAGAATGGAACAACAAGGTCTTCTGTCAGTTTGCCTCCCGAACGACTGAAGGTGAGGGTGCCGTTGCTCGGAAGGCTCGTCAATCGCGCGGGTTCGGATGCTCCAGCGGTGCTGGCGATGATCGAGACGATGGCCGGATCATCGGCAATGGTTACGGCGGCCTCACTCTTACTGGATACCACAGCGTAGCTGTAACTTTCGTCACTCGCGATCATCAGCGTTGCCGTTTCGCTCCCTTCGACGATATTGTCGGCGCTGGGTGTCAGGCTGAGTGTTGCTGAGGTGGCATTCTGACCGAGAGATACCGCATATAAGCCCGAGAGAGGATCCCGAGAGATCGCAGAGCCATTTTGGTATAGTGTGTAATCGACCGGTTCAGCGATACCCGTTTGAGAATTCGTGGGTAACACGGGATTTAAGTAGACCGTGAGGGGATCGCCATTGCCACCTTGACGTGTGACGGTGAAGTTAACGGCGTGTGGCCCGCCTTCGGTCGCCGAAAACTCGCTTGCCGACGTGTCGGTTCCAGCCAAAATGGCCACCAGCGGTGGTGTGTCGTGAATGGTGACCGTAGCCGAGGGCGAGTTACTCAAAGCATACTTACTGTCGTCGGGAACAATTTCTAAATCGAGTGTTTCAGAAACTTCTTTTAAGTTGTCCTGCAGTGGAACCACCGTCACGGCAACACTATTCACATCCGTTGGCATCGTGATGGAATAGGTTTGATCCGAGTTAGGGTTAAGCAGGTGTGCGCCGCCATCCAACGAAAGGCGATAGTCATCGGAGTTGGCTACACTATCGACCGTGGGAGTAACTCTGAAGTCGATACTATATCCATTTCCGCCGCTACGACTGATGATATACGAAGCATGGGTGCCCGAGTTGCTGATCGTAAAGTCGGGTTCTAGCGCGGTTGAGGCTCCGATTGCAATGGACAACGTAGGCGGGTTATCAAGAATCGACACTTCTGCAGAGGCGAAGGTCGTCGCGGTGGTATAGACACCCGTTGTATCGGGTACGATGGTCAGAACAACCGATTCTGGCTCTTTCTCGGCAGCATTATCCATCACGGGTACGACGAGAATGGTCGCGACTTGCCCCAATGAGATTGAAAAACAGCCGTCCCCATTGGGATAAATAGGTGCTGTTGTACTACCAAGGAACACGCCATAGTCAGATCCATAGGTCGCGGTTCCCGTAAGCGAGAATGTGGTTGTAATGGGTGAGCTGGTATTACCGCCACTACGACCAATATTGAACGATGCATTCGTCGAGGCGGGGTTGGCAAAATTCCCTTCGCTACCCGTTGCCGTGCCCGTTGTAACAGAGACCACGGGGGGATCATCGGTGATCGTCAAATTCGCATAGTTCGATGAAGCCACGTTATAGGCGTGAGGTGAATTGCTATCGTCAATCACGGCCAGATGAACGGACTCGTCCGACTCGGTGTAGTTATCGGCCAAAGGCACCACCACGACGGTGACACTAGTTGTTCCGCCAGGAATAGTCACGCCTGTGGTGCCGTATGGGTACCCATTGAAGTAGCCAGATTGAGGAGTAATGCTCAGGGTATAGAGCTGAGTCGTTCCGGTGGAATCGGTAACCACCAGCGAGTAATCATCCGTCATTGCGCTGGACAAATGAACCATCAGGGTGACCGTTAAGTCGCGTTGAAGATCTCCACCATTCCTCGCAATCTTGATGGGCCCACCGATGCTGGAATCGCTTTCATTCCCCGTTATGTTGGTGGGGTTGACGGGTGCGAGTGAAACGACCGCGGGGTCGTCCTGAATCGTGACGGTGTCTTGCGGATGATTGGTATCAACGACATAGTTACTCCCGGCTCCCGCAGTGACTTCGAGAGTGATGTGCTCAGCACCATCCACGCTGTTATCGGCTAGACCGGTAATCGTTACCGCGGCGGTCATACTCCCTGCCGCGAAGGTCACGCTGTTCGTTGGGGAAACCGCGTAGTCAGACGAGTTGAGAAAGTCACTTTGCACGTTAAACGTGACCGTTTGCGCACTTAAATCTCCCCCTTGCCGTGACAGGATGAAAACGCCGGGTGCAGCGGTGTTGCCTTCGGTGGTCGTGGTGGTCGTTGCGGTCACGCTCACCACCATTGGGTCGTCCGCCATGGTCGCATCGGCGCTGGCGGCCGCGCTGGTGATCCTGAAGTTATCGGCAGGAGTCGCTACGAGTGACAACGTTACCTGCTCCGAATTCTCGACCTTGTAATCGGCGAGTGCCAGGACTGAGACGGTCGCCACGGTTTGTCCAACACCAAAGATCACCCAACCGGTGGTGTTGGATGATGTGTAGTCCGTCGAGTCCGCGGGGTATGAACCGCTACCATCGAGGGAGAAGGCAACCGTTGCCCCTTGACTCAAATCACCTCCTTGGCGAGTCAAAGTAAATACGATGGGAGATGTGGTGTTACCTTCAGTCGTCGAGGAGGTGCTCGCGATGACATCGAGCATTTGCGGGTCGTCGACAATCGTTACGGAGTCCGCGATCGTGTCCCCCAGCGAGTAGGTGCCGGTGTCGGCCAACGTTAGGGTGACCGATTCGTTGCCATCTTCGATCACGTTATCCACGAGAGGCAGCACGGTCACGTTCAGTGTCGTTTGTCCGGCAGGGATGGTGACGGCTGCGGTACCATTCGTAACAACAACCGCTTGCGTACCGAGCAAGAGTTGATAGTCGGCATCCGAAGTGCCGATGGTGGCATTACCGCTGACGTTTAAAGTCACCAGGAGGTTTTGGTTGATCGCGCCGCCTTGGCGTGAGAGTTGGAATGTTCCAGCATTGGGTGCATTACCATCTGCCCCCGCCTCGGCAGCGGAATTATCGATTGCCGTCAGGTTTACGAGGGGAGGAGAATCCGTAATGGAAATATCGACTTCATCAAAAACAATCGTCTCATCTCGACCTATCGTATAGTTGGCATTGGGCTGTAGTTGAATGGCGACGTTTTCAGTCGATTCGATAACATTGTCCGCCCGCGGCACGAGAGCGACGGTCAAAGACGTCACCGAGGTGTCAAACCCAATACTGAACGTCCCATCCGTACTGATCGGTAGGTTTGTCCCATCGACCGCCAGATCAAAATCTCTGGGCGAAAAGCTATCGGTGATTTTGAGATAGGCCGTGGCACTCGACGTCTCGCTGCCCGAACGATGAATGGTAAAACTCGCGGCGACTTGCCCTTCTTCATAGGCTGCGCTAGCGTCATCGTTGGGTGTGATCCAAATACTGAGATTCGGATCTTGGATGTTGAGCGTCGCCGCGCCACTCGAGTTGTTGACATAATACGCTGCGTGGCCCGTTGAATCGGGAGTGGGGGCATCGAGTTGCAGCGTCAGCGTTTCAGGACCTTCGTCAGCGACGTCATACTTGGTCGACACGCCGATGGCTGCGGTCGCCTGGCCAGGAGCAAAATCGACCCATGCGGACGTGTCCGCGAGCGCGTAATCGCTGGTGGTGGCCGTGGTGTTGGCCGTACGGATCGAGTAATAAACGCGCAGCCCTGCACTAAGATCACTGGCCGAGCGGGTCAGCGTGAAACTCGTTGAACTTCCTTCGGTGACGTTGTTGGCTTTCACGGCGATGCTTACGTCCGGTAACTCGTTGACGGTGACCGCAATACTTGCCGTGGTTGCGTCAACCCCGCCGAGACTTGTACCGCCATCATCTCGCAATTGAATAAGCAAAGTCGCAGTACCACTGACGCCGGCTTTCTGCGTGAAACTCAAGACACCCGTAGAAGAAATGGTCGGTACCGCGGCGAACAGGGTTGAGGTCGTTCCGCCGATGATGGTGAAACTCATCAGCTGATTGGATTCATCGACAGGCCCCGCCGAATAACCCGCGATCGCAACGGTCGTGTAATAGGTATCGCTAAACACCTCATCCTGAGTAATTGTGGCACTCTGGGTATAAGTCGGAGCGTCGTTGACGGCGTTGACCGTGATCAGGAATGTTTGCGTGGGAGAGGTATTCTGGCCGCCATTGGCCGTACCTCCATCATCGGACAACTGCACGGATACAACTGCGGAGCCGTTGGCATTGAGAGCGGGGGTGTAGGTGAGCGTGCCCGTTGAATCGACCGTCGGTTGATTGGAGAACAGGCTGCTCTTGTTGTTACTAACGTTGAAGGTGAGGGTTTGAGACGACTCGTTAGCAGGGCCCTTACTAATCGACGTGGCCCAGCCGGGAATCGATTGAGCGCCCGCATCTTCATCGGCGGACTCGTTACTCCCCTTCGTAAAACTCAGGGCATCGTTCACCGGACTGATGACAATGGCAATCGTCGCCGAGTTTCCAGTGAGTGTTCCATCCGTGCCATGAAACGAGAAATAATCAGTGCCAAAGAAATCCGTGGCCGGGGTGTATGTGTATTGACTACCGACATAGGTAACCGTGCCGTGCGCAGCTGAGTGGTCGATACTGATCGATAGGGAATCCCCTTCCAGATCGGAAATCCGACTGGCCAGCGATAGCACAAGTGGCGTATCTTCCGACGTGCTCAGGCTCGCTGCGGACGCACGAGGCGCATCATTCACGGCAAGCAACTCAACTCCCCGAGTAGCCGTATTACTAGTAAAGCCGTACACGTCCGTTAGTGTGAAGCTGACGGTGCGCGACAACGAAGCGGGGTGATCGTCAGCCGGATTGCCACGATATTGAACACCGCGCAGATAAGCTTGGAACGTCGCGGCCGTCAGACCGGCACCATTGTTTGCAGTGACCGTAAGCACACCGCTCGTGGCGTTATAGTTACCGACAAGGTTGCCCCGGTTGGTGAACAGCAGCGATTCGTTCGATGAACCACCGGTGAGGGTGATCGAGGCCGAGCGGAGGGGAACGTCGGCGGCATCGCTGATCGAGAGATGCTCGTCGACGACAACCGCCGTGGTGCTGTTTTCGATATAGACACTGGCCGCGGCGGTTCCGGCGGTGACCTGGGGTGCGGCCAGCACGGAAAATACCATTGTATCAGTATCGGTCTGAGCGGCACCGGATAGACCGCTCCCCAGGTCATTGGTGGTCATCGACAGCACTTCACTACCGGCATAAGCGGTTGTACTGCGATAACTCAAGCCCGTTGAGCTGGCTAACGTCGTGTTCAGCGCGATAAGCGTGCCACTGATTGTGAGCGTACCGGTCCCTTGACCGGTGACTTGCGAACTGCTGACACCACCGGAGATGCCGGTGTTCACGGCCAACGTGCCATGCACGACACTGAGCACAAGGCTTAAGGGGGCATTGCCCGCATCATCATCACGAATAGATAGCCCCGTGATGTTCCGCTGAATGCTACTGCCCGCTGACGTTAGCGTCGTCACGCCATTGATCGGTGCATCGTTCACAGGGGTGATCGTCACCGTACGGCTGACAAGGCTGCTGACATGTGCGTCGGTATCGGTGACTTGGAATGTGACCGATCGTTCCAGCGCCGTGGGTTTTTGATTCAGTGGATCGCCATAGCGCACGTTCTGTAGCGCGCTCTGCATCTGCAACGGAGTGGCCGCGCCTGAAGTGGCCACGAGTGAAAGCACGCCGGTGGTCGCATTGTAGTTGCCGACAATGCCGCCGCTGTTGACATAGGACAATGACTCGCCGCTGGCAGCGGAGAGCAATGTCACGGCTGAGCTGCGAACGTTGCCATCTGCATCATTCAGTTGGATATGACTGTCGACAAACACCGTCGTTTGATTTTCTCGGTAACTCGTCGCCACCGAGTAAGGATCGCCGACTAACTGCGGTGTGGCCGTCAGCAAGACGCGCTTTTCTAGTTGTTCCAGACGCAGTGCAAACTGCTGAGTGGATCGCCTTGTTTGCGGGCGTCGGCGCTGGATTTGCTTGAGCCACGATCGCCATCCACCGATTGTGCCAACCGTTTTCATGCCCACGACTCCTGATAGCGCTATGGTTCACTCTCTTGCAGAGCAGAAAGTTCCGAGCGAAAGCAGCCCGAAAGCCCCTGCCATCCCGACGCAGACATCGCGCCGTACACTGCACGGTCCATAGTTGCGTAGAGCCTAGCGGCGCCATACGTGTATCGCAAGAGTTCTTGCTGTCCAGGCGAAGAATGGCCTACCAGGGAAGTGCCAGGCGGATACTAATGCATACACCTAATATGGGCATTCCTAAATCACTTCCATCGCAATTGCGCTACAGAGTCTCACGAAAGGCTAATTGATGTCGAGTTGCAAACTTGTCTGTTGGGGGTTGCTTGAGTTGGGCTAAACCATCTGTTACGTTCATCGTCCTAGAGCAAGGGCCAGCAGACACCGCAACAAGCTGTGTCATCTCACTAAAAATGTGGCGGACGTATTGAGTCATGTGAAAAAGGGGGAGCACGATGCCAAATCGTCGGCCTTGGGCGCGACAGCAACAACGCTGGCAAGCTTTTCTGGAATGGCTCGGCATCAGAAAGCGGACGTATCGTCGCCGCAATCGGTTGAGCATCACCGGCCAATTGGGCGAAAAGCTCGAATATCGCTGGATGCTTAGTGGTTCGCCACCGCACGCCTTAAATAACACATATTTTGTTACACAAGGCACTTCACTCGATGTCGCAGGTGTGCTGCCAGCCGTGGATCCGGTCGTGTATTTGGCCTTAAACGGTTCGACAGATGAACTGCATGGATCAACGGCAACGACACAAGGAGATACCCAGTGGAGCAGCATTGCGCCTCCTGGGCTCACGAGCAGCTTGTCACTGGATAGCGCCACGGCCGGGAGCGTGACGACCGATTCCATCAACACCGATCCGCAGGCGATCACCGTCGCCGCTTGGATTCGTCCCACACATGAAAACAACTCATTGCAGGCAATCGTCACTCAGGAAACCTCCAACGCGCTCGTCGGACTTTACTTAAGTGACTACAACAATGGCCTCTCGGTTCGGGCGCCGGGTGTACTGTATTATTACGACGCGATTCCGCCGGTCGATCGTTGGACCC
>CAYLYE010000185.1:0-12787 GCA_964387325.1 uncultured Planctomycetaceae bacterium | reverse complement strand
GTCCAGCCGCCATCCAGGGTGAGAGCGGCGCCGGTCATCCCCGCGGCGGCATCGAACGCCTTGACGCGAAAGTTTTTCTCGGCCGGGTTGTCGTCGTGGCTGTTGCCGACCACGAGCGGGCCGTGTGACAGGCCCAGGAAGCCGCCGGTCAGATACGCGGGGTCGGGCGGAGCCGAGCCGCCGCCGAATTTTTGCAGCCAGACGTATGACGGGACGTTCTGGGTTGACGGTCGCAGCTTGCTCACGACCGAGCCGAAGGCCGGCGCGTCGTCACGGGGCAGCGCCTGTCCGGCGAGCAACATCTGATTCGCGACACTGTGAACCGGCACCGAGTGGGTCATCGAGCGGATGACAGCATACTGATCGCTGAGCTGCGCCAACTGCGGCATCAACTCGCCGACTTGGAAGCCAGGGGTCTTGGTCGCGATCGGCTTGTAAGGGCCGCGAATCTCTTGCGGCGCGTCGGGCTTGAGGTCCCAGGAGTCGAGCTGACTCAGACCACCGTACTGGAAGATGAAAATGCACGACTTGGCTGGCTTGCCCGAACGACCTTGCTGATCCGCCAACAATAGCTCGGGGAGCGTGAGGCCCAGGGCACTCAGACTACCGAGTTGAATGAGCTGGCGGCGTGAGAGTGTGACGGCGGGCATGGTGGTTGTCGGTGGGAGGCAGCACGGACAGAGCGACCGTTCAATACTATCAGCATCGGGCAAACGGGATCGTTTATCAAGAGAAGATTATGGCATGGCGGAAAATGTTGGCACGTAGATGGTGCAAGGCGTAAGATTGGCCTCGCCGAAGGACGGCCCCTGCCATCAACCTCGCCTGGACACATGCTCATGTCGCACGATGATTTTGCTCCCACGAATCATTCTCGCCGTCAGTTGCTCGGTACGCTGGGGACGATTGCCAGCGGGGTCGCGTTTCTGAATCAGGCTGTGTCGGCCGAGAACAACCCGGCCACGCAGGTCGTCGATCGCGCCTCGACGATTCGCATCACCGGCTTGCGAGCCCGCACGGTCGGTCCCGTCGTGTACATCAAGATCGAGACGAATCATGGCGTCGTCGGTTGGGGCGATCTCAAGGGGGTCGACCCTCGCCCGGCCAAGGTGCTCGCCGAATCGCTCAGTGAGTTGCTCATCGACGAGAACCCCACGCGGATCGAGTATCTGTGGCAGAAGCTGTTTCGCTCGCATCGCAACCTGCGCGGCGGAGCCTTTATGGTCCACACGATCGCGGCCATCGACAACGCACTGTGGGACATCGCGGGCAAATTGTGGGGCGTGCCCGTGTATCGGCTCTTGGGAGGCCCGACTCGCGACAAGATTCGCGTCTATCATACGCCCAAGGCGATCAAGGTGCCGCCACACGGAGTTTACGAGCACTCGGGCACGCCGGCCGATATCGATCGCATGGTCGCGGCGATCAAGGCGGCGCGCGACAAGGTGGGACCCGACGGCGCGGTGATGTTCGACTCGCACTCGGCCGTCCCACCGGCCACGTTGATCCAACTGGCGGCTAAAATCGAGCCGTACAACTTACTCTTTATCGAAGAGCCGGGCGTGCCGGGCAACATCGAGTCGTTCAAACGAATCAAGGAGCAGATTCGCATTCCATTGGCGACCGGTGAGCGCGACCGGACCATCTGGGGCGTGATCCCGTATCTGCACGAGGGCTGCATCGACATCTTGCAGCCCGACTGCTGTCACACGGGCGGAATCAGTCAGATGAAGAAGATCGCCACGCTGGCCGAAGCGTACTATGTGCCCATCGCGCCGCACTGTACGGCGACCAACTTGGGGATCTCGGCCAGTTTGCATGCCGTATCGGCGATTCCGCTCTTTTTGATCCATGAGTTCTATCCGCAGAACGCTGGCTTTAATAAGCCGGGGATCACGCACATGCACTACGAGTTGGACAAGGACGGGTATATCGGCCTGCCGCCGGGCCCAGGCTTGGGCGTTGAGGTGGACGAGGCGTTGCTTGACGCCGAGGCCGCCAAGCCGCAGACGTACAAGTGGCCCGGCGCGAAATTGAAGGACGGCTCGATCGCCGACTATTAAGAGAAGTGATTAATGCTAAGTGCTGAGTGATAAATAACGGAACACTACTTGAAACTCCTTCTACAGACCGGCGGGCCTAGTTGATGAAACGCGCTATGATGCGAGTGGTTACGGTGGTACTCATGCTATCTGTTGCGATCACGACTGTGGTGGCGCAGGAGCCGCAGTCGAAACCGATCAAGGTGTTGCTGATTGGTAACAGCCAATGTCCGACCATTGTGGGCAACCAACTACTGGAGAAGCTCTCCGCGTCAGATAAGGGTGGTCGCCCGATCAAGGTCGGCGGCTGCATCAAAGGGGGAGCGTCGTTGCGATCGCATTGGGAGGCGGGGACCGATCCGATGACCGCCCGTGCGATGATTGCCAGCGGTTCATGGGACTACGTGGTCTTGCAAGACATTTACAATGTGCAAGCCCCCGCCTTTCAGCCTTATGCCCGGCAGTTCGGTGCGCTCGTCAAAGAATCGGGATCGAAGGCGTTACTCTTCGGCACGGCGTCGATCCTGAGCGACTACCCGAAAGGGTTCGAACGTCAGCATGAGCTACATCTGTCGATGGGCAAGGAGCTTGGTGTTCCCATCGTCGATGCCAGTTACGCGTACAAACGCTACTTCGGTAGCAATCCTTCGACCGAGCGACTTGAAAGCCTCTTTGCCAAAGACCGTGCTCATCCAGGCCTGTGGGGCTCTTATCTCTACGCGTGCATGATTTACAGCGCGATCACGGAGCGCAGCCCGCTAGGTCTCGCGGCCCCTGATGCGATTCCAGCCGAGGTGGTCAAGGAGTTGCAGCAGGCTGCTTGGGCTCAGCACCAAGAGACCGCCGCCGCGTTGAAGAAATGAGCTGAAGTGGCTTCGCTGATCGGTGACCTGGTGGTCGCCTCTCGCTCCGCGAGAGATTGGTCGGTGCTGGTATCGTGTCGTCTTTCCCCAGTCACGTCTTGCCGCAAGTATGGTGGCGCTGGATAATATGAGGTAGCTTCCCTGGACACCTGGAGGTTGACGTGAGCCTGCACGAACTAGAAACCGCTGTCAGCCAGTTACCCGCTGGCGAGTTGACGGCTTTCGCTCGTTGGTTTGAAGAATACTTGGCAGATGTTTGGGACCGCCGCATCGAAGCCGACGTTGTAGCCGGTCGACTGGATGAAGCAGGTCGCCGAGCGGATGCCGACTTTGATGCAGGTCGGTGTAAGCCGCTGTGAACCACTTTGCCACGCCCGATTTCTGGCATTGCTACCATCAACTGCCGACAGTAGTTCAAGAGCTGGCCGACAAGGCATTTGCCTTACTGCGACAATATCCGCATCACCCATCGCTGCGGCTAAAGAAGGTCGGTTTGTTTTGGTCGGCGCGAGTCGGCTTACGCTACCGCGTTCTGGCGCGTCACCGGGCGGAAGGTTTGGTTTTGGATTGGTTCGCACCGAGAATACGACCAGCTTCTCGCGCGGTAGGTGTGATTGTCGCCTCTCGCTCCGCGAGAGATTGGTCCAATCTCGCGTTGCACGAGTATCAATGGGAACTATCGGCGGACCGTATTCAGGCCCATTGATCTGCCCCCGAAAAGCAAAGACCCTCGTGACGCTTGCACACCCGCAGGTTTGTTGGCCCTGTAAAGGCCCATGAACAAGTCAAATGATACTCCCGCTCGGGCTGGAAACTGGGCAGCAAGCTGCCCCACCGCGACCGTGTGGGAGTATCAGTTTTCCTTGATTCACTTGTCAATTGGCTCTATTACTGCAATCGAGTCAGCGATTTCCTTAACGTAAAAAACACGCCTGCTAACGAATCTCATTCCAGGCTTGTATTTTGAAACGTCGAAGTCCGAAAACTTGACCTGTATCTCTTCGACGCGCTGCCCTTGCGACACTCTGAATCCATCGGTCGAAAAAGTCTTGATGGTTTTTAGCGCCATAAATTGATCAGGGCCAACCATCAGAACTGGCGACTCTGCCAAGCTGAATATTTGCCCGACCGTCATTGACTTGTCTTTGTTGCTGTCACCCTTTGGCTGGTATCCTCGTGTGTCTTTAAGATCAAACGCCGCTGGCTTGCCCTTGGATAAGTCCTTGGAAACACGCGCAAAAGCCGCGATTTGTTGCGATAGATGCGGCCTTTGCGACGGCTGCCTAATCATTTCTTCCTTGTCCACGGCAATGCACTTCTCCAGCCACGCAACGTAATTCTCCACCGCTTGCGATGCCTCGGGCCTGATTTCACCAGCGGAAGCGGTCGCCATCGCGCACGAGACAAGGCAAAGAGCCGCAACGATTGTTCGCATGATTCACCTCGAAAATGAGGTTGCCGTAACCGCACCATTTTATCCAGATGCGTGACTACCTTCGCGGGCAGACTATGGTGAAATCGTCGCGCCCTCAAAAAAAGCGGCCTCGCCTGCGGCTCCCGAAAGAGCACACAGGCAAGGCCAGTGGCGGGGACAGGATTCGAACCTGTGACCTCGAGGTTATGAGCCTCGCGAGCTACCGGGCTGCTCCACCCCGCGTCATGGGTCGATTGACAACGATGTTTCTTCGCGTCTCGACCGAGGTATTCTACCTATCGGCGACTCCAGGTCTAGGGGCCAAATTGGCTAGCGGTGCGCCTTGCGACTCGTGCAATACGCATAATCGGTCGGCGGAACACTGGCTGAGTGGTAAAAAGCTTGGCGCAGATACCGTACAAGAATAGACTTAGGTCAAGTGAGCCAGTCGACCACGAGTTCGGCGAGCGATTCCGCACAAATTCGATTTCGATGGATGCCATCGGTCTGGCACGGTGGCGAATCTTATTACGTTTGCTTCTAGGGTTTAGCTCGACCGATGTCGACTCCGCAACGCCCCCAACGCCCTGACGACGCACTTCCACCGGCGGCACTGCCTCCGGCGAGTAACGCGCCGAGTAGTGCCCAGTCGTCGAGCAAGCGGCGAGGCGTGGCGATGCCGCAGGTGTTGCCCGACACGGATTTGCCACCGGCCGCAGCGCCGCCGCCGAGTCCCTCGCAGCCGCCGCCGAGTCCCTCGCAGCCGCCGCCGAGTCCTGCGAAGCCAACGGGACTACCGCCGCAGCCCGCTAAATCTGCGGCGCCGTCTTCACAGCGTGCCGCACGTCCGTTGTTGATGCCCGACACGCCCCCGGCCCCGGCGGCGTCGCCAACCCAAACACCGTCTCCAGCAAAAGCCGCGTCGCCAACGAAGGCGCCCGAGCCCGCTGCTCAACCGCCCGGCGTGCCACCCAAGCGGCGCTCGGGTGTCGACCTGCCGTCGGGGGCGATGCCACCATCGAGACCCACATTAAGTCCGACGGCTCCGCTGCCGGGACCGACCACTCCGCTGCGTCCCCTGACGTTCCGGCCGGTGTTGGTTGGCGATGTCCAGCCGGCGATGGTACGCGAGCAAAAAGAGGATGAGCTGTCGGCTGATGAGCAGATCAAGGAGACCTTGCGCAAAAACGCCACGCCGATGCTCGTGAGTCTGGTTGTTCACATGGTGTTGATTATTGTGGCCGGTCTATGGGCCATCTCAACGCATGTGTACAGCAGCATCGTGCTTGTGGCCACCGCGACCGAAGAAGGGGAGCAACTCATCAGCGATTCGGTGACGATCTCGAACACGCTCCCCACGCCCGATGCGTCGTTTACGAATATGGCTCTGCCGCAGGTCAGCAATCCGTTTGCCGCCATGCCCAAGGTGGATGTGGCGATGGTCACCAGCGGTGTGCCCGAGGCGTTCATCAAGGCGCCGACGGTGGGTATCGCGCTGCAAGGGCGCGACGAGGGGATGCGGAGCATGCTCGGCAAGAAGTACGGCGCGACGCTCAATAGCGACAACGCCGTGTTGCAAGGCCTGCAATGGTTGGCTGCCAAGCAAGACAAAAAGACCGGCCGCTGGCAACTTCGCGGCCACGATAAGCTTGACAACGAAGATTTGGTCGTCAACGAGAACTACGTGGCCGCCACGTCCATGGCGCTGATCGCTTTCCAAGGCTTTGGCCACACGCATGCAACCGGTCGCTTTGCGCCCAATGTCAACCTGGGTATCAACTATCTGTTGTCGCAGCAAGATCGCGAGGGTTGCTTCTGCCCGTCGACTCCGCCGTCGGAGAAAAATTACGCCCACGCGCAAGCGACAATGGCGATATGCGAGCTGTACGGCATGACGGGCGACAATCGCTTCAAAGACAGCGCACAACGCGCGCTCAATTACCTTGTCGCGGTGCAGGATGTCGACCTCGGCGGCTGGCGCTATCAGGCCAAGTTCGACTCCGACACGTCGGTCACCGGTTGGGCCTTCATGGCCCTGCAGAGCGGCAAGATGGCCAACCTCGATGTGCCGAACGAAGTTTTTGATCGGGTCACCAAGTATCTCGATCTCGCCACCGCGCCCGGGGCGTTCAACTTGACGATGGCCAACAAAAAGGTCTCGTTCGACAAAGGGGTGGTCTACTCGTACTTGCCCGAGCAAAACCCGAATATCGTGATGACCTCGGTGGCGATGCTGCTGCGGCAGTACCTCGGCGCGCCGCGCGACGACACCCGGTTGGTGCAGGCCGCCAAGCTGTTGATCGAAGCCGACTTTTTGCCTCGCTGGGAAGAACGGGACGTGTACTTCTGGTACTACGCCACGCAGTTCTTGCATCACATGGAAGGCGAGTACTGGGAAAAGTGGAACAACATGCAGCGCGACATGCTCGTCACGCGGCAAGACACAGACGGCGTCAATAAAGGGAGTTGGAATCCGCTCGGGGCCGGTTCGACACGCAGCAAAGGGGCCGACGTCTGGGCGATGAACCGTGCTGGCGGGCGACTGTACGTCACCTGCCACTCGATTTTTATTCTCGAAGTCTACTATCGCCATCTGCCGATCTATAGCGACTTCAAGAAGCGGCTCGAAGCCGCCGCCAAAGCCGCGAGCAATAAGTAGCCATAATCGCGGCCTGCGGCAGGCGTTGGACGTTCGGGGTGTTCTCCGCAATTTTGCGACCGAAATCGACGCACATGCGATTCGGAAATAATAAACGTTCAAACAACTATTGTCTTGACGCTTATTTGCCGATGAGATAATTTAACGCTCATGAGCACCCCCGCGGCCCCGCGCCGACGATCGCGTCGCTTCGACTCTGCCGAGCAAGAAGCATATTTGAACCTCTGGCGGACGTACGACCGGCTTAAAGAGATCGAGGACCGGCTCTTCGAGCAGCATGGGCTCACCGCGCAGCAATACAATGCCCTGCGGGTGTTACGGGCTGCGCATCCGCGACCGATGCCCACGCTTGCCTTGGGCGAGCGACTCGTCTCGCGGTCGCCCGATATGACCCGACTGGTCGATAAGCTGGCCGAGGCGGGTTGGGTCGAGCGCGAGCGGCGCAGCGACAACCGTCGCGTGGTCGAAGTATCGATCACCACCGCCGGCATGGCACTGCTCGACCGGTTGCGCACCGCGGTGCGTGACGCCCATCGCAAGCAACTTGGCCATCTGACCGTCGCGCAGCGCGAGCAACTTATATCTCTGTTGCAACTTGCCCGAGAACCGCACGAAGACCTGAACGCCCCCTGGCCCCGTGACAACTAAGCCTGCGAACTGTTCCTCACCTGAAAACCGACAACTGAGAACCGAGAACTCCCATGTCTATTCCCGAACAAACCGACGTGATTGTGATTGGCGGCGGACCGAGCGGCGCGACCGTCTCGACGTTGATTGCTCAAAAAGGCTATCAAGTACAATTGTTCGAGCGCGATCATTTTCCGCGTTTTCACATTGGCGAGTCGCTGATTCCCGAGACCTTTTGGGTGCTCGAGCGGCTCAATATACTCCCCAAGCTGCGGCAGAGTCACTTTGTCAAAAAGTACAGCGTGCAGTTTGTGACCGACAAGGGGAAGCTCTCCGAGCCGTTCTATTTCATGGACAACAAGCCCCACGAGTGTTCGCAAACGTGGCAAGTGCTGCGGAGTGAATTCGATCTGATGATGCTTCGCAACGCGGCCGAGCATGGCGTGAACGTGCATGAGGGGGTGCGCGTGCTCGAAGTGCTCTTCGAGGGGGATCGTGCCGTCGGCGTCGAACTCGTCGACGAATCGGGACAACAACGTCGTGTCTATGCCAAGGTCGTGGTCGACGCCAGCGGCCAAGCCTCGATGATCATGAGCCGGCTCGGGCTGCGTGAGTGGGATCCCGTGCTCAAGAAGGCCGCGCTGTGGACCTACTGGCAAGGCGCCTATCGCGATCAGGGACGCGACGAAGGCGCCACGATCGTCATGCAAATCGAGGGGAAAAAGGGTTGGTTCTGGTACATTCCGTTGCATGACGACATTATGAGCGTCGGCGTGGTCGCCTCGTACGAGTACCTATTCAAGGATCGTCCCACGAAGGATCACGAGGCCGTGTACTTCGAGGAAGTTGCCCGTTGCCCGGGCCTGCAACCGCGCATCAAGGACGCGCGTCGCGTGGCTCCGTTCCGCGCTGCGAAAGAGTACTCGTACCGCTCACGCGAGGTGGCTGGCAACGGCTGGCTGTTGGTCGGTGACGCCTTCGGGTTCCTCGATCCGCTCTACTCGTCGGGCGTGTTGCTGGCGCTCAAGTCGGGCCAGCTCGCGGCCGACGCCGTGGTCAACTCCCTGCAGCAAGGCGATACGTCCGCGGCCTGCTTGGGCGCGTGGGGGCCCGATTTCATTAAGGGCATGGATCGTATGCGCCGCTTGGTGTGCGAATTCTACGACGGTTTCAGTTTCGGCCGGTTTGTCAAACGCAACCCACACCTCAAAGGACACATCACCGATCTGCTCATTGGCGATTTGTTCGATGATAAGGTCGATGACGTGATCGCGCCGATGGACGCTCTGCGTGCCGAAATGGCTCAAATGATGGCCCCAGAATAATGCCTTTCGAGAAAATGACGAAAACTGGCTGAAAACCACGGCGCAGTGCGGTTGCCCCGTCGGGCGAAAGTCCGTACATTCTCTGCACAAGCTCGCCTCTCGTCCGCCCCGGGCCGAGGGACCGTACTTACGTGAGACCTTTGCAGTGAAATTCAACGAAGAGTTCGGCGCGATCTTCGATGCAGTCGTGACATTGGCCAAGGGAACCGGCGCCGATGCCGTGTTGCTATTGGCCGATGAAACGCTTGATTGGAACCAGCTTGCCGAGCTCGCCGGTGAACTCAAGGTGGTCGCGGCAGTCGAACGCTCCGAGGACGCAGTGGCCGCCGTCGAGGCGGGGTTGGCCAGCGTTTTGCTCGATGCAGCTGAGGCGCCGGTCTACGACAAGCTTTCGCAGTCGTTGCTCAAGTCGATCGCTGACGAGTTGCTCGCCCCTTCGGCTCGCGTCGTGGCCATCTACAGCGGGTTCGAGGCCGGCTCGCTCGACTCGATCAGCGTCGTCGACCTGGCCGACCACTTGGGTCGTCTCACGGTCCGCGATCTGCGGCAGCTCGAAACGCGCGTGCCGCTCGATACCTTGCAGACCGTTGTCAACTTGGCTCTGGAGATTGGCCGCGAGGGCCGCGAAGGAAAGCCCGTTGGCACGATGTTCGTCGTCGGTGACGCACTCAAAGTGCGCCGTTTTTGTCGCTCGGTCGGTTTCGATCCAGTCAAGGGCTACAGTCGCAAAGAGCGTAACTTGAAGAGCGCGCGAGTTCGCGAGGGGATTAAAGAGATCGCGCAGATGGATGGCGCGATCGTCGTCGCCCCGGACGGCACGGTCGAGGCCGCTGCACAGTATATCGACGCGCCAGCGACCGACGTGTCGCTCTCCAAAGGGCTCGGCGCTCGTCACTGGTCGGCCGCGTCGATCACCCGGGCGACCAAAGCGGTTGCCGTCGCCGTGAGCGAATCGAGTGGGACGGTTCGCATCTTTCAGAATGGCGAGGTCGTGCTACGAATCGAACCCTTCCGTCGTCCGATGAAGTGGAAAGAATACGAGTACGAGCCGCCGAGTGAACGAGAATAAGCCGAGAGCAGCAAGCCGACGCCTCTGATGATCCCAAGCCCGGCTGCTCTCCCGCCGTGTCTGCCGCTCACGTTGCGTTCGTTATCGCACCAGGATCACGTGCCAGCGGCCGGGGCCATGTACGCCCGTCACGAGTCGCAGCTCGAGGTCTCCGGTCTTGCTGGGGCCGGTGATGAGCGTCAAGTTGCTGGGCAGGCTCTGCACACCGGCCGTAATCAGCGTGTCGAACAGGTCGAACAAATCGCCGAGTATTTGCTCCCGTGTGACGATCGCCACATGCACGCGCGGCAACAGACTCGCTAGCCGCTCGCGTCCCGGCTGCGACTGCATGACCAGCGTGCCGGTTTCGCCCACGGCCTGTGTGGCGCTCGTGATTCCAATATCGGCCGCCACCATCTGTGTCCGCTGCTCGCTTGCTGGGAGCGAGGCGAGTGCGTCGTGATCGAGGCGTACGATCTGACGCTCCGTGAGCAGGGCATCGAGCCCCAGCCGGTCGAGTACGTCGTGCTGCCAGCACAGCGCCGAGCGGACTTGATACTGAGTTAACAGACTGTCCAGTGCCTCACGGGCAGCGCTCAGGTCCTCGACCACGTGCGCTTGACCGCCGACGGCCGTGATCTCGGCCGCCATGTGTGCGATGGGGTCAGCGCCCGCGCCCTGATAGGCGACGCGGTCGGGCAAGCCCTCGGGAAGATGCACGCGATGGGCACGCCCTTGTTCGACGGCCTGTTTAACTTGGCGCAGAAAGGTGTCGCGGCTCATGTGCGGTTCTCCGCGTGCCACCAGTCACGAAAACGTTCGCGGGCCGGGGCGGGAAAATCTCGCGCTGCCGTCCAGCCGTGCAGCGCTCCCGGTAGCCGCCGCAGCCAGCCACTCGGTGCAAGTCGCCCAAGTGTCCGGCTCACCAACCACGTCGCGGTTCGATACATCCGCGGCGAACGCAACACCCGTGCCCAGACACGATAGGCGAGTCCCTCAAGCCAGTTCGAGGTTGCCGGCTCGTGATGCAACTGCTCGCGCAGCTGCACGAGCATATCAGGAATCGCGATCTTTACGGGACATGCAGCCTGACACGCCCCGCATAGGCTCGAGGCATGGGGCAAATGTTGATTGGCATTTAGCCCGTCGTACAGTGGCGTGAGCACCGCGCCGATGGGCCCGGAATATACACCGCCGTAGGCATGACCCCCGACGTTACGATAGATGGGGCAGGCATTCAGACAGGCGCCGCAACGGATACAGAACAGACTCTCACGCAGCGGCGAGCCCAATATGCGCGAACGGCCATTGTCGAGCAGCACGAGATGGAACTCGTCGGGCCCGTCGAGTTCGCCCGGCTGTCGAGCGCCGGTCACAAGTGACGTGTAGATCGACAGTTTTTGTCCCGTCGCGGCGCGAGCCAGCAGCTTCAAAAACACGGGCAGATCGGCGAGCCGGGGAATCACTTTTTCCATGCCGACGATAGCGATATGGATGCGCGGCATACTCACCGTCAGTCGGGCGTTCCCTTCGTTCGAGACGAGCACGACCGTGCCGGTTTCGGCGACGACAAAATTTCCGCCCGTGATGCCCGCGTCGGCCTCGACGAACGCCGTGCGCAACCGTCGCTGCGCGTAGGCGGCCAGATCCTCGGCCGTGCCGGGCAGTTCTTGTCCCGCGTCGCGACTAAGTATCTGCTGCGCGTCAGCCACGTTCAGGTGCAATGCCGGCGCGACCAGATGCGAGGGGCGATGACCGGCCTGCTGGATGATGTATTCGCCAAAATCGGTTTCGAGCACCTCGACATCGGCACGCTCGAGCGCGGCGTTAAGGTGAATTTCCTCGGTGGTCATCGATTTTGATTTGACCACTTTGCGAGCGCCGCCGCGACGCAGAATATCGGTCACGATCTGGCAGGCTTCGGCGCCGTCGACCGCCCAGTGGACTTTACCTCCGCGCCGCTCGACACTCGCTTCGAGCGTTTCGAGATGCTGATCCAACTCGGCCAGTGCCGCGTCCTTGATTGCCCGGGCCTTGAGCCGCAGCAGGTCGCTCTCGTTCAAGTTGGCAAAGGCCGACTTGTTGCGTGCCCCGAGCGTGTCGCCGAGGTTCATGAGTGCGAGCTGCAAATTGGCATTCTGGAGCGCCTCGTGCGAAGCCTTCCAGAACTCATGGTGCTCGTGCTCGTGCCACGTGCTGGCCGTCATACGGGGCCTCGCCAAACGTTCCATAGCCCGATGCCCCACGGGAGCGCCCCGACGAGCAAGGCAAACACGAGTACGCCCATCGGCGGCTTGACCACTCGCAGCCAGTAAGTGAGTCCGCCCAGGATGAGCGAGGTCGTTCCCAGGACGAGCGCCGAGAACATCAACAGCGACACGAAGGCGCCGAGCATGACGTTCTGGGGATCAAGTTGATTTAAATATAAGCGCGCCGAGAAGAGCATGATCTCGCAAGCCAGGGTCGTCACGACCGAGAGCATCCAGAGCATCGTCAGCAACTCGACGCTACGCGGCGGAGTGGGTCCCGTGGCTTGAGGTGGGCGTGATTGGGGGGGCATGACGGCTCTTTATACCGGGGTGAATAGCTTGTTCGCAACCGATATTCGGCCTGGGCGCGTTAACCTCGGACAAAAGGATCGGATAGCAGAACTCGCTCTGGCCGCGAACCCGGCGTAAGATATACTTGTCTGGGTGAATGCGTGTGAGTTTCGCATCCGAATCCATTAGGAGTTCCTACTCAACGTGAAAGATCAGGAACGTGTCGGCGGGGTGATCTCCGAGGCAGCCGTGCTTGTCGGCGTGCTGCT
>CAYLYE010000184.1:11981-12793 GCA_964387325.1 uncultured Planctomycetaceae bacterium | reverse complement strand
CTTTCCATGGGAGGCTACGGGTCATGGGACCTGGCGATTCGATTTCCTGAGCGATTCGCGGCCGTCGTACCGATTTGTGGTGGCGGCGATGAGCGACAAGCCGCCCGACTCACTAAAGTCCCCGTGTGGGCCTATCACGGCTCGGCCGACAAAGCGGTGCCGGTCGAGCGTAGTCGGACCATGATCGAGGCGATTCGCGCCGCCGGTGGCATGCCCAAATATACCGAGCTCGAAGGGGTTGGGCACGATAGCTGGACGGCAGCCTATACCGACCCCGAGGGTGTCGTCCCCTGGATGTTCATGCAGGTGAAGAAATAGTTGCTGATTCGACGAGTTCGCTGTTTCAGCAGGGAGGCCTGGGTTAACTGCGCAAAGCTTACTGGTTGTTATGAAAATGTCGATTGACCCCGAACATGGGTGTCGATAACATCTTGGACTCGATTAGTGAACCACGTGACTCAGTCAATGTGAGAGTTACTAACCGAGAGCGATCATTCGATTTCCAAGGCGCTGTAGCCAAGTGGCTAAGGCAGCGGATTGCAAATCCGCCACCGTCGGTTCGACTCCGACCAGCGCCTCTGTTTTGCTTCGCAGGGTTATTCGTGGCAGCGGACTAAGAATCCGCTGCCACAAAATGAAAAAATTTCGGTCGCTCACCCAACGGCCGATTTGTGTAAAATTCTGTTCACGAGAGCCGCCATGTCGTGAGGCATGGCGAGGCCTATTTTTCCGGCGATTTCTTCGCCTGCTTTCGAGTCACTTGGTACCTCTCGTGAGCTGGGTTTTCCCTCGGGACCCAGTGTCACACAGTT
>CAYLYE010000184.1:0-11971 GCA_964387325.1 uncultured Planctomycetaceae bacterium | reverse complement strand
CACTGGGTCCCGAAGTACCCGCCAGATTCTCTTGACATCCGGCACTATGCCGCCGATGTTTGCGCGTACCTGACGACTCCCAAACATTTCGGTGAACCGATGACCACTACGGCGCTGACGCTGCGCGCGTTTTACGATGGCACGTACCTGCCGCACTTCTTGTGTGGCGCCCACCCCCGGACCCTGGACGAGTACCAAGGCACGCTCGGCGCCTGGACCGGAACGTAACCAATCGGCGGTGGCCTTTACGCCGCAACGACCTGCTTCTTACGCACGGACCAGATGAATCCGTCGTACCAGAAGTGCATGATCGAAACCACGATCTGAATGTTGAGCAGCATCTGGTTGTTCCAAGTAGCCGCGAGCCAGGCCAGCATGCCAAACATCATTGGCAACGCGAGAAACAGCCCAAACGCTTTGCGCGACCCTTCGATCGAATCGTCGTAGCCGAAGAGTCGCTTGATGTTTTTCTGTTCGCTCCACCAGACGATCGCAAAATACTGGAGTGCGTGAAAGAAATTCATAATGAAGAAGGCTTCGCCAAAGCTGTTAAAGCCCCAGGTGATGATCGATACGAACGCGGTCGAGGCGAGCAACGCCACCTTTTGTGCGGAGACCTGATACCCTTGCCGCGACAGCCGCACGTACGACACGATGTAAAACAACAGGTACGGAATTCCCACAGCTAGGATGCCCCCGATGAGATAGCGCTGATACGCGCTCGCCAGCACCGGCACCGACGCAAACAACTCGGCATCAATGCGGTGGAACGAATCGAACGATTGCAGGTGGTCAAAGAGGGTGACGCCCGCCAAGACCGGCCCGCAATAGATCAAGATGTTCAACCAGAAATCGAGTCGTCGCCCCATCTCGGCCGGGTTGCCTTGCTTCATGTCATAGATCCGGCAGATGCCAAACGTCTGCGCGCTCGAGTGGTAGACATCCCACCAGACACCCAGCAAGATCACACTGGCCAGAATCCAGTTTGAGAGCGAGATCGCCACGAACAGGAGTGCCGGCCCGAGCGTGAACCGTAGCGGATATTGATGAAAGATTTTGGGGTTCCCATGACTGCGAAAGAACACGGCCGCGAGGTGCGCCATGGTGAAGATAAACATCAACACATGGGCGATGCGGTTGGGTGACTGCCCGAGCATGAAGGAGAATTCTGAGGGAGCACGATCGGCGACCATCACGCCGGCAAGCAACGCCAGCAGCGGCGCGCCGATGATCAACACCAAGTCGAGCAGAGGCCCAAACACAAAACTGGCCGCCTGCTTGCGCGTCCATGCCGACACGGTCGACGGGCTAAGGTGGGTCAAGCTCGAACTCATGCTGCACCGAATAGGGGAGGTGTACAAAACGTGGCTATGTAGCTCTTACCTCACCAGGGGCTGTCAGGCGACGGAACTTCTGGATGACTGCGGGATATATTGGCAATGCGACCTTTAGGGTGATTGACGGTCGTGCCGAATGTGCTTCCTAAACGGGCCGAGTCCACCCCAGCGAACGATCCGGCTGCTGACGAGTCGGGCCTGATACGGTACACTAGATAAGCCGTTTGGGGACCGTTGATCGAATGCTGATCGACGCTCGGCGGCGAGGGGGTCACGTCGAGAATTCCATGCTGCTGTCCTGGTCGATCATCGGTGCGATGATCGTGTTCAATGCGTTGTTTGCGGCTTACGAAATCGCTCTGGCCAGCATTTCTCTCGGACGATTGAAGGCGATGGCCGACGAGCATCGCCCGGGCGCCCAGACCGCTCTGCTGATGAAGCAGAACATGGAAGCTAGTTTGGCGGTCATCCAGCTCGGCATCACGCTCGTGGGCGCCATCGCCGCCGCGACCGGTGGCGCAGGGGCCGAACATGCGATCGCCCCGCTCATTGAGAAAAGCTGGGGGCTATCGAGTGGCTGGGCTGACTTCGTCAGCATCACCCTGATCGTGCTCCCTTTGAGCGGCATCACGATCGTTTTTGGCGAGCTGATTCCCAAGGTCTTTGCCCTCCGGAACAAAGAATGGGTCTGCCTGCGGTTGTCACCCGCGATGCGCATTATGTCGCTCGTGGCTTATCCGGCCGTGTGGGCGTTAGAAGGGTCTGTCACGCTGCTCATGGACTGGGTCAGCCATCGCTGGAAGTCGCATCTCGACGGACAACGGACCGCCGTGAGCGAGATCGACGAACTGCGGGCGGTCGTGGCCCTGGCGCGCACGTCGCGGCTGATTAGTGGTCAAGAAGAACGCATTATCATGGGCGCGGCTCGACTGTCGTCCCGTTCGATTGCCGAGATCATGATTCCCTCGAGCGACATTGTCTCGCTCGATCTCGAGCACTCGATGTCCGACAGCCTGTTGATTGCACACACCGATATGCACACTCGCTTCCCGGTACTCGCCGAGCCGGGCAACCTGCAATCGATTTGTGGCTATGTCAATTTCAAAGATATTGTGAGCGAGTTGCGGCTCGCGCCCGACCTGCCAAACTTACGTGGTATTTCACGGTCGATCCCCGACTTGGCCGACGACTGGTCGATTGCCACCTGCTTGCAGCGTATGATCCGCATCCATACACACATCGCGCTAGTGCGGAGCAAGTCGGGCGAAATTGTCGGCATGGTCACGCTCGAAGACATCCTCGAAGAACTGGTGGGCGATATTCAAGACGAGTACGATCGCTCGCCAACGCATGTGACCGAGAGCGGCAACGGCTGGGTGATCGGCGGCGGCGTATCGCTCGACCAACTCGAGCAGGTGACCGGAGTGTATCTGGACCGCGAGCATTTGCCCCCCGATTCGCGAACGCTGCACGACTGGGTCAACGTGCAGTTGGGACGAGGCGTGCGTGGCGGCGATATTGTCAAGTCGGGAGGCTTGCGCGTGCTGGTCCGCAAAGTGCGGCGGCAAAAGCTGCTCGAAGCTCAGGTGTCGCGCGACGAGTCGACGGCCCCCCCCTCGTCGGGCGAAACCGTCCAAAGTGCCTGATTCAGCTTCGCCCCCCGCCATGTCGACCTTATAATAGCAATGTGTTTTGGTTCATGCTCCCCCAAAGCCAACGGCTCTGCCGTCGGTCGATCGGCGACAAGTTGCCGGCTTGGGAAGGACGCTCTATTAGGTCTTGTCACTCAGTACATTTCTCTTGCAGCGCGAAGACACCATGTCCACCTCGGCCAGCGCCGTGCCGCCTCCTCTGCCCAGCGACGACACGCGCGTCGATAGTGCTCGGCAAGTCGAGCGGCAGTTGCGGGTCACACGCGCTCAGGTCAAGCTCGTCGACCTCACGACCGGCTTGCTCATGCTCGCCGTGGGAGTCTGCCTGACGATCGCCGTCGCGGTGCTCATCGATCACTGGCTGTTCGACGGCGGCATGTCGTCGCTGGGTCGATTCGCTTTCTTCACGTTGCTCGTCGCCGGCGTGCTTTGGCAACTGGCACGCATCGTGTTGCCGGCCCTCGTGCGGCGCGTTCACAGCGAGTACGCGGCCGAGCAAATCGAGCGGGCGCAGCCCTCGCTCAAGAACAGTCTGATTAACTTCTTGCAGTTGCGCGGCGCGGCCACGCAGTTGGACCCAGCGGTCTATCGCCGGATCGAGCAACGGGCCGCCAGCGACTTGCAACACATCAACGTCGAAGCGACCATCGACAAGTCGTCGATCATCCGGCTGGGCTGTGTGCTCGCCGGCTTGCTGGTTGTCGCCGCCCTCTATCTGGTGCTCTCGCCCAAGAGTCCGCTTGTCTCGATTGGCCGGGTCATTGCTCCTTGGGCCGAGTGGAGCGCCCCGACGCGCGTGCAAATCGCCGACGTGCAGCCGGGCAACGATCGGGCCTTTCTCAACAGCCGGGTCAAGATCACGGCTCACATCATCGGCCTGCGTAAGGACGAGCGGCCGCGGGTCGAGTACTCGTCGCTCGACGGGCAACTCAAAGAGCGTCAGGCACCGCTGGTCGCAAGCGATACTCCGCACGTGTACTGGGCCGAGATCCCCGACACCTCGGCAGGCGTGCAACAGGACTTGCTCTATCAGATTATTGCTGGCGACGCGCGGACGAGTTGGCACTCGCTGCGCGCCGTCCCCATGCCGGCCATCGCCGTGACGCGGCTCGACTACGAGTATCCAAAATACTCCGCGCTGCCTAACTGGCGCGTCGAACGTCAAGGAGACATCCGCGCATTGGAAGGGACCCTGGTCACCATCACCGCGCAGGCCAACAGCGACATCGTGAAAGGCTGGATCGATCTGGGACGCGACGGCCGGCGCGACGACTCGCTCAAGGTCAAAGGGCGCGACGCGACCGTTACGATCCCGCTGCGATTAAAGCACAACAGCGACGAGAGCGAGTTCCGAAACTACGTGCTCGTGTTCGACTCGGCCGACGGAGGCAGCTCTCTGCAGCCGATCGAATACCACATCGACGTCGTCCGCGATCAGCCACCGCAGATCGCAATCGTCGAGCCCGTTGCCGAACCAGATAAAGAACTACCACTCGGCGCGCAGGGCAGCTTGCCTCTCAAGATCGACGCTCATGATCCAGACTTTAAGCTCGCCGAAGTCAAGTTGCTCATCGAGCGCGACGGTAAGAAGCTCGCCGAGCATCGCTTACTCAAAGAGCCGCGCGCTGGCCGGTTGCTCGTGAGCACGCTACTCGACGCCAAAACACTCAACGTACAAGTTGGCGATCTGCTTCACTACAGCGCCGTGGCCGTGGACAACAAGCAGCCCAAGCCCAACGAGACCCGGACGGCCAAGTACGCGGTGCGGATCGTCTCACCCGACAAGGCCCCCAAGCCGCAAGATCAACTCGCCCAGAACGAACCGAAGCCGGGACCGAACGACAAGCCGCAGGACAACAAGCCCAACGAGAAGAACGAACCCGCGGGTCAAAAGCCTCCGGCAGACTCCGCGAACAACGCGCCGATGAAGCCCGGCGAGCAACCCAATCCGGACAATAAAAATCCTCCGAAAGACCCAGGCGGGGAAGGGAACAAGGGAAAGAACGACTCGAAAGCCAACGGCGAGAAGTCGGGCGATCAGCAGGACAAAAACAGCTCCTCGAAACCCATGCCCAAGGACGGTGACCAGCAGCAAGGCAAAGGCCAAAGCGAGAAAGCCGACGGCGCCGGTGGTGGCGAGCAAGGGAAGGCCGAAGGAGAAAAAACAGGCCAGACCGGCAAAGCCGGTGAGTCGGGCCACGGCAACGATGCCAAGGGTGGCTCGCAGTCGGGCAAAGGAAGCGACTCGAAGTCAGGTCAACCCTCCGACAAAGGCAACGAGTCGCCGCAGCCCAAAAAGTCCGACAAGGAGAACGATTCGCTCGCCTCGGCCGACAACAAACGGGTCGACCCCGAGAGCCAGCCAGGCGATGCCATCGAGAAGATCAATGAGCACTTCAACGCCCAGGGGAAGCCATCGGGTGAAGGGAAAAACGACCCGAGCAAGTCGGGTGCGACGCAGCAGCAACCCAAGACCGGTCAAGGTGACAACAACACGCAGCGTGCCGCCGATCAGAAACCGAGCGAGGGAGCACGTTCGCCCCAAGAACAAGCGGGTGACAAGTCTGGCCAAGGTGACAAGGCACGAGGCACGGAGCAGCCCCAAGAAAATCAGCCCGGGGGACAAAAGTCTGCCCAGAAACCCGAGGCCAACGGGGGCGACAAGGACGGGGCTCAAGGCAATGCCGGCGCGGGCAAGTCCAGCGACAAGGAAGGAAACACCACCTCACCCCAAGAGTCGACCAAGCCGCGTGACAAGCCGCAGTCGCCCGGTTCGACCGACCAAGACAAGAACTCGTCCGAGTCCCCCGGCTCACCAAGCCGCAGCAAACAAGAGTCTGACGCTCAAGGGGACTCGAGCGGCGACCAAAGCGGCGGCGGCAAAAAAGGGGGCGGCCAACGCTCGAACCAGTCGGGCACCGGTGGTGCAGGGACCAACACTGCCGCCGAGGATGGGGGCAGCCAAACTCAAGGGCGCGGACAGGGACCTGCCTCCGACAAAGGGGGCGATCAGATGAAGGCCAACCGACCCACCGAAGGCAAGTCGTCGGGCGAGAAAGGTGCCGGCTCCCAAACGCAAAGCGGCGGCGAAAAGAGTGGCGGCCCAAACGCTCCGGACCCCGGTGTGCAACCTCAGGGGAACGAAAAAGGGCCCCCTTCCGAAAGTGGCCAAACGCCGAACAAGAACAGCGACAAGAAAAACGACGAGCCGCGCGGCAAAGAGTCGAGCGGCATCGCCGACGGCGGAGGAGGACAGGGGAACCCGCTCGGTGGCGGCGTGCCATCAGACCAGAACGGGCGCGGCGCCAAGTCGGCCCCAGTCGATCTGGGCGGAGAAGACCCCAACTTGGAATATGCACGCAAGGCCACCGATCTGGCGGTCGATCGGCTCGCCGATCAACTTCAGAAGGGACAACTTGATCCCAAGCTACTCGACAAGCTCAAGTGGACAGCCGAGGACGCGCAGCGATTTGTGCAACGCTGGCGAGAACTCAAGCAGCAAGCTCAGGAGCCGGGTCCCAAGGGTGAGCAAGGACGCGAACGGCTCGATGACACGCTCCGCAGTCTCGGCTTGCAGCCGCGCGGCACGACGCTCCGCGGCGACAGCAAGACCAGCGACCAGCAGCGTGACCTGCGCGAGTCACGTCGCAGCAAGCCGCCGGCCGAATACGCCGACCAATTCCGCGCCTTCTCGACCGGCGACAAGTAAACCAACCTCCGCCAGCAACAGCCCGTTGGCTTCAAGAGTCGGCTCCAGGCATTGCCGGAACTCGCCGTCTCAAGTCGATTTGGAGAAGAATGCTTCCGCTGCGGCGAAGGTTTCGGGCGTGCCGATGTCCAAAAATCGCCCTCCCTGGGCGTAGGCCATCAATTTTCGTTCCAATGCCCAGCGTGGAAACATATCGTATTCGAGCGAGACGGCCCGATCGGTCGGAATCTCCTGAAGCAAGTCGGTTGTCACCAGATAAATGCCCGCGTTGATCGAGCCACGGCCGGAGTTGCTCCCTTTCTCGCGAAATGCGGTCACGTAGCTCTCGGCATCGACGGCCACACAGCCGAAGCGACTCACGTCATCGACCTCGGTCAGCAAGAGTGCGGCAGGTGTCGCACGCTGGATGAACCACTCGTAGTAATCCATCAAGGTCGCGTCACAATACGAGTCGCCATTGAAGACCATCGCCAGCGGAGTGGTGATCTGCGGCAACGCGAGTCGCAGCGCGCCGCCGGTCCCGAGCGGCTGTGCCTCGCGCGAATAACTCAACGCCAGCTTGCCGTAGTGTGCGCCGAGTGCCTCTTCCACCATGTCGGCCCGATAACCGGTGCAGAGCACGACATGCTCGATGAGGGTCGTGGCGATTTTATCGAGCAGATAGGTAATAAACGGGCGACCGGCGACCGGCGCAAGCACCTTGGGACGATCCGCCACGGCGGCGCGCAGGCGAGTCCCCATCCCGCCGGCCAGAATGACCGCCGTCACGGCTTGAGCCGACGGAAATGATGCCTTGTCGGTCATGAATCGTCAGATGTTCTGATGAACGCGGCGGGCGAGCATCCGGTAGCCTTTGATCAACTCGCAAATACCGTCGTCGAGCGATCGCTTGGCCTCGAAACCCGCCTCACGCAGTCGTTGGTTCGAAACCACATAGTTGCGTTTGTCGGGATCGTGTCCTACGTCGGAGAAGTGAATGTAGAAGTGGTGTACATGTTCGCGAATCTTGAGCGCCAATTGCTCTTTGGACAAATTGGCCGAGTCGAGCCCCGCGTTGAACGCACGGCCGATCATCTTGTCGCGATGCTGCAAGGCATGCAAGAACGCATCGGCCACGTCACGCACATGAATAAAATTGCGCTGAAAATGCTTCTCGAAGATGACCAGATACCCGTCGGTCACGGCGGCATACGTGAAATGATTGACGAGCAGATCGAGACGCATGCGCGGCGATGTGCCGAACACGGTCGCCAGTCTTAGTGTGATCGCGTTCTGACTGGCAAGCAATTCGGCTTCGGCATCGACCTTGGTGCGGCCGTAGACCGAGATCGGTTCGAGCGGTGTGTCTTCAGTGCAGAAAAAATCACCCGACTTAGCGCCATAACCACTGTTTGTGACCGGGTAGATCATAAGTTGTTGCGGGCTGCGGAGCCGGTTGATGAGCTGGATCGCCCCCAAGTTGACCGCTTCGGCCAACCACGGATCACGATCGCAGGCCGGCGCGCCGACGATGGCCGCGAGCGGGATGATCGCGTCGGCCTGTGCAACCAGATTACGCATCAATGTTTCATCGCGAACGTCGCCGCGCACAAAGTCGAAACGCGGATGAGCGCAATACCCGAACAACGATTCGACACCATACATCAGGTTGTCGACCACCGTCACCTGATAGCCGGCATCGAGCAAGTGTCCGACCATCACCGAGCCCAAATAGCCCGCTCCGCCTGTGACAAGAATGTTCTCCGACATAGCAATCAACCTCGAATATGAAAAGTTTCAAAAGCTGTGATGGAAGCGGCCCGTCGACTATGAAGCGGCCACTTGGCTTGGAATGTCCGTTGGATTGGCGGGCGGTGGTGGCGCTGCGGCAATTTTCGCCTTCAGTACAACACCTGTCCGGCCGTCATTCAGGTTCAAATAGGTGAGCTGCGGATAGGCACGATTGAGCGCATTCCATGTATTGAGAAAGCTCACAGGATCGACTGCCGCAATGACCATCGCGCCCCCCGGCGTGATCCAGGGCACTAACTGCACGGCCTGGGTTATGCCGTGCGGCACATTGTTGTCGGCGCGGACCATCGCCAAATCGACGGCAAATCGGCCCGCGTTTGATTTCGCCACCCGTTCGACGGCCGTCAGCGGGTCGCCGCCGATCCAGCGGGCGTGTGACTGTTGCATAACGGGTAGCAGTGCGAAGTGCGCGCCATGCGCAAACGAGCGTTCATCGTGTGTCGCTCGATGCCACTCGACAATGCCGTACAGTTCGACGCCCGGACTGGCCATCGTCACCAACGCCGCCGCATGGGCGCTGCGCAAACCGATCTCAAAATAAGTCCGAGGCGCGTGGTAATTGGCATACCATGACAACGCATGTAAGCAGGCTTGATCGAACGGCGGAATCTGAAACTTTTGAATGATCTGATTCACGGCCTGCTGCACTGGCGGCTCGTTGAGCTGCTGTTGCAGCTCGTTCGGCGTGATCGACCAGACGGCAATCTCGTTCGGATCGTGCGGCTTAGGTTGTGGAGCCTCGGCGATCCATTCGGCGCGATGGCTCACGAAGCTGTGCTGAGCCAAACCCCAGTTCGCATCGTTGGCCGTGAACGCCGGCATGTCGTTGCAAGGGTTCAGTTTCCGCGGCTGATGCTGTCGATCCTGATAGTTGCGTACCCGATAGTGCTCGAGGTGAACCAGGTTGACGCCGAATGAGGACAAATACAGCATTGGGTACTGTTGCGTGACGCGCAACGTCAAGTCGCTGTCCATCCAACCCCAGTACAGATAGTTTTCGTTGTACCCGTGAGTTTGCTCCCACATGTTGCGGTGCATGAGCACGAGCGTCGTGGGGGCGGCGAAACCGATGCTCGGTGGCTCCTCTTTGAGTAATCCCGAGCTGCGGCAGATGTACTCATCGAGCTCCTGCATCGACGGTTGTCGCGTGACCATCGTGAACGGAATGTGGCGGCGTGGCGCACACAGATACACATTCGGCAACGGCACACCGGGGATTTTGCCATCGAGAACTGCGAACAGAGCCAGCAGGCTCGAATGCGAGTAGAGCACATCCGAGTCGGTTTGTCCGATGTACTGGCCACGCGCGCGGCGAATCACAGCGTTCTGCGCGAGCACGATCGGGAACACGCTGTCTTTCTGGGCCGGTGCGGCGACGGCCGGTGGCACGACCACGAATCGCACGAGTTTTTGCGCGTCAGCCGACAGCGGTAAATGCTTGTGCAACGGGTCATCGCTGTTCCAATCGCAAACGACCACCTCGACATCGTCGAGCCGCCCAATGTCTTTCAAATTGCGCGCCAGGTAATTCAAGCAGGTCGAGAACCGCCACTTGAAATCCCCCATGTACGAGTCATTGCGTGCCGGCACGATCAGCGAGAGGAGCTTGGTCGGCCGATAGGACGGGTCACCAATCGTCAGTGGCGAAGGCTCGCCGGCCGATGGAATGCGTTGCGATGCGTCTGAGTCGGACATGAATGTTTCCTTCGTCGCGCCGGATTAGTGCGGCCGGTAAAAGATCACTTGCGAACCTGTGTTTTCAAATTGAAAGGGGACCTCGCGCAGCGAAGCGAGTGCGGAGCGCACGGCATGCTGCGCCGCCGTGGGTACGTAAAGCAGCAAGAAGCCTCCGGCCCCCGCGCCGAGCAGCTTGCCGCCAATCGCGCCCGCCTTGCGTGCCGCGGCATAACTTTCATCGACCAGTTGATTGGAAGTCGATGCGGAAAATTGTCGTTTCAGCAACCAGCCTTGATGCAATAACTCGCCGAACTGATCCAGATCGCTGTCACTCAGCAGCAGTTGCAAGCCCTGATCGACAAGCGTGCGCAAGGTTTGCAGCTCACCTTTGAGCTTGCCTTGTTCGGTGCGTGCGAGTTGCTCGCTGAGCACTTCGTGGGCCGTACGTTGTAGTCCGGTGTAGAACATGAGCAGTCGGCCCTGCAACGCTTCTTGTCGCTCGCTCGACAGCGGAACGGGTTGTGACACGACCTGATCGTTGCCCGAGAACTGCAAATGCAGGAAGCCCCCCTGCGCTGCCAGATATTGATCTTGAAAGCCAACCCGCTCCTTGATCCGTTCGCGTTCGACGAACACGGCCTCCTTGGCCAGTTGCGATCGGGTCACGTACTGCCCGCGCCAAGCGTGCAGCGCGTTGAGCAACCCCACGGTGAACGACGATGACGAACCCAGTCCGGTACGCGCCGGCAGATCGCTGACCACGGCAATCTCGACACCCCCATCGATGCCCAGGTACTTGAGCGACTCACGCACGCTGGGGTGCTGAATCTCGCTCACCTCACGACACAACTCGGTTTTGGCGTAACTGACGCGGATGCGATGGTCGAAGAAATGGGTCAACGGACTGACCGTGAGATACACGTATTTGTTGATCGTCGTCGCCAGGGTCGCGCCGCCATGTTCGCGAAAATACTCCGGGTAGTCTGTCCCTCCTCCAAGGAAACTAATTCGCAGCGGTGTCATGGTGATGATCATGGCTAGTCGTTCATCCGCTGAGAGTTAAGCTCGCGCCGCTGCCGGTGGCGGCAGCAGCACGTCGCGATGTTCTTGAAACCAATGCACGGTGCGCGACAATCCCTCGCCCAGCGAAGTAATCGGAAAGCCGGGCAGCAGCCGCGCGAACTTTTCATGATTCAGGCATTTCTCGCGGGCACCGACAAACGCGCTCGTGTCGAATTGAATCTGCTCGAAGTCATAGCCCACCGCCTGGCAAATCTGCTGGGCAAATTCGCGGATCGTGTAGTGATCGCCAGCGCTCACGTTGACCAGTTGATTGTCATACTGGTCGGTCAATTGCAACGCGGCTGAAATAAAGTCGTCGACGTAGATCAACTCGCGGCGCTGGTAGCCGTCGCCCCAGAGCGTGACCGTTTCGCCATACAATTTGCCGCGAAGTATCTTGCGAATGAGATCAAAGATGAAGTGCATCTGTCGGCCATCGGTATGGTAGCCGGGGCCATACAGTGTCGCGGGAATGAGTGTCAGATGCCGCAGTTTGAATTGCTTCTCGAGGGCACGCTGACCGATGTAGAGCATCCGCTTGGTCATGCCATAGGTGAACAGGCTCTCGATCGGTAGGCCATCGAGATAGTGTTCTTCACGATGATCGCTGTCGGGGGCGTAGGAGCAACTCGTGCCGATGCTGACAAGCTTGGCCTGTGGTTGGCGCCGTTGCCACCAACCGAGAACGGTTGTGTTGAGTTGCTGATTGATCAGCCACTGCTCGCCCGGGTGATGCAGGCAGA
>CAYLYE010000183.1:0-12883 GCA_964387325.1 uncultured Planctomycetaceae bacterium | reverse complement strand
TGAATTCAAGGTGAATACCTACACCTCTAGTCATCAACTCGGGCTCAGTGTCGCGATGGATGCCATCGGCGACATGGTGTTTGTCTGGTCGAGCCTTGGTCAGGATGGCAGCGGTTTCAGCGTCCAGGCTCAACGAATCAACGCCAATGGAGTGGCCCAAGGGGCCGAGTTCTCGCTCAATACCACCACTGCGCTCGATCAGCGTTCTCCGTCCATCGCAATGGACGCTGATGGCGACTTCCTGATCGCTTGGTCGAGTCTCGGACAGGATGGGAGCGATTACGGCATCGTTGCCCAGCGGTTTCAACGTGCCGCGGCCGCACCGCTCGTGACCGCGTTTTATGCTTCCTCGTCTACCGGTGTCGCCGATCCACAGCCGATTACCCAGAATCAAAACATACTAAACGATCTACCCGGTTTTGTTGTCACATTTAGCGAAAACCTATCAACGCTCGGCCCGAATAGCATCACGAATACGTCGAATTGGCAGCTCTTACAAAACGGCGCCGATATCACCAGTCAGATTCGCAGCCTGCAATTCGGCTTCAACGCCACGAACAATCGCTTTGAAGCGGCGGTCTTGCTCACCACGCCGCTCACCAGCGGCACGATCGACCTGACCGTTCGCGGCAATGTGCAGAACTTGGTCGGCGCCGCTCTAGGAAGTCAGGTGACGCGACACTTTGCGATTGCCAGTATCGCAGCCGCCGGAAGTGAGACCAATGTAACAGCCACGGCACCGTTGGATCCACTGACCAAGATCGCCTCTGATGCCCTTGGCAATTACGTGGTGGTCTGGCGAGCCACGGACGGCAATGGCTACGGAGTTTATGCGCAGCGTTATGACGTATCAGGTGCCGCTCTCGGCGGCGCGATGCTGGTCAACACCTATACGACCGGCGATCAAAACAATCCGAGCGTGGCGATGGACGCTGCTGGAGACTTTGTCGTCGTTTGGCAAACGCCCCAGGACGGCAGTGGCGTGAGCATCTATGGCAAACGATATCACGCCAACGGAACAGCGCTCGGCAATGAGTTTCAGATCAACACGGTCACGAGTGGCGATCAACAGACCCCGGCCGTGGCGATGGACCCGACCGGTAATTTTATCGTGACCTGGCGCAGCCCACAGGATGGCAGTGGCGATGGCATCGTCGCGCGGCGCTATGGCTCGACGGGAGTCGCGTTAGGAGGCGAATTTATCGTCAATACGTTCACGATTGGGAACCAACTGAGCCCCGAGGTTGCAATGGACGGCAGCGGCGACAGCGTCATCGTTTGGATGGGAGGGGCGGGAGGCATTTCCGGCCAACGATTCAATGCCCTGGGCGAATCGCAAGGAACTGAATTCCAGGTCAACACCGATATCAACCACGCCAAATATGGCCCTTCGGTTGCAATCGATGGATCCGGCGATTTTGTCGTGACTTGGAATAGCTATAACCAGGAAGGCAATGCCAGCGGGTATGGCGTTTACGCCCAGCGTTTCAACGCGATTGCCACGCCTCAAGGGGGCGAGTTCCGCGTCAATACCTACACCACCGGACAGCAGCGCTACGCAACGGTGGCCATGAGCTACACCGGCGATTTTGTTGTGCAGTGGAGTAGTTTCGGTGAGGTGAGTTCCTCGAAATGGGCCGTTATCGCTCAACGTTACAGCGCGACCGGTCGCGCTCAAGGGGCCGCATTCCAAGTCAATTCGACAACCAACTCGGAACTGTCTGCCGCGATCGCCATGAGCACCTCGGGCTCATACATGATCGGCTGGACCAGTGGTCAAAGCGCGCCGACAAGTATCAACACACAGCGTTACTTGGTGATGCCTCCTGTGAGTCCGTCGTTTGCCTCGTTCGCAGCATCTCCGGCCTTCGCTTCCACGAGCAGTTATTCCAACACGATCGTTACGAACACGGCGAGTATCGTTGAGACATCGACCAGTAGCACAAGCGTTGATAACTCAACGACGTCCAGTGTGAGTTTCGAGACGCAAAGCGCTTGGGCAAATTCATCGCTGCTGGTTACATCGAATTCGTATGACATGGTTTCGCCGGAGTGGTTTGCGACCTTGTCCGCCTCGTCATCGGGCACCGATCACTGGATTGTTCGTTTGTCAGCGAACGCCTTGACCGAGGCGCCTACGGTCGCCGCCGCGGCACAGCTGCTGGCAACGACCAGCTTCACCTTAAATGTTATTCGCGGACTTGGCCTGCCTGGTCAACTCTCGATCGAAACGTCTGGCGCAAGCGTGAACGACGTGGCGGCGTGGTTCGCTCAGAATCCGCTGATTGTTTCCAGTTCGCCGGATAACCCCATCGGCGGCAAGGCGACTCCGAATGATCCCTACTACTCTTCTCAAATTGGCTTGAAGAACACTGGACAGTCCGGCGGTATCGCACACGTCGACATCAATGCCGAGAACGCCTGGAATCTTTCAACCGGGTCGAGCAGTATCGTGATCGCGGTGCTCGATTCAGGCATTGATCAAACGAATTTCGATTTGGCGGCCAATGTGGTGACCACATTGGGACATGACTTCGTCAACAATACGACAACGCCGGTTGATGACAACGGGCATGGCACGGCCGTGGCGGGGGTCATTGGCGCAATTGGCAACAACAACCAGGGAATCACCGGCGTGGCCTGGAACACGTCGTTGGTCCCGATCAAGGTGCTCGATCAAACCAACACCGGCGCCGTATCGGCCGCGGTGCTTGGCATCAACTACGCGACAAGTTTGCGACTCAGCGGTCAGGCGAATGTTCGGATTATCAATGGCAGCTTTGGCACCACGCAGTACAGCGCCGATCTGTACAACGCCATCGCCGCGGCAGGCAACGCCGGTATTTTGTACGTGGCCGCGGCGGGAAACGGTGACGCGCTCGGACGTGGCGTGAACCTCGACCTGAACAGCAGCACGGCGTTCTATCCGGCCAGCTTCCATAACCTGCAGAACACGCCCAACGGCATTCCCTTGTCGAATATGATTACTGTGGCGGCATTGGCTCCAGACGATAGCTTGGCCAATTTCAGTAATTACGGCTCCGGCACAATCGACGTCGCCGCACCGGGCGTCGGCATCTTCACAACGCAACCCGACAATCAGTACGGCTCTTTTAACGGTACCAGTTTTGCGACACCGTTCGTGACGGGTACCGCCGCGCTCGTGTGGTCCTTACATCCCAATGCTTCGGTCTCCGAGGTACGCAACGCGATCTTAAGCGGCGCAGACCATTCGATCTCGTCACTGACGGGCGTGGTGTCGAGTGGCCGACTTGATGCCTACGGCGCACTCACCGCGAAGGTGTTTGCTCCGCAGGCCGTGCTCACCACCGCCGCTACGGTGACGGCCACCGGTGGCACGGGTGAGTCGCTGGTTGTGACCTACACGAGCAACGCCCCATTGGATCTCAGCACGCTTGGTAATGCCAATTTGAACGTCTCGCGCGTCGGATTTGCGGGCACGACGTTCCCGGTGATCTATCACAGCGCACAAACCAGCAGCCAAACAAGCCTGGGGATTACCACCTACTCGACGATTGCAACCTACGCCATGATTGCACCGAGCGGAACTTGGTCAACGCTCGATACGGGGGTTTATCAGTTGAACCTGCAGGCGTCCCAGGTACGCGATCAGCTAGGACTGAGTGCTATCGCCGCGGTTGTAGGTACGTTCCAAGTTAATTTGCCCGATGCCAGTGTCTACGTCGTCGATAGCACAGCAGACACGCATGACGCCAATCTCAATGACGGCGTACCACTCGATTCGGCGGGTAATATCAGTCTTCGAGCAGCGATCGAACAAGCCAATGTCCAGGGGGGCTCGCACACGATCCTGTTGCCTGATGGCACCTATACGTTGACCAATCTCGGTGCACTCTCGGTGAGCAGTTCGGTGACCATACGTGGCGATACTGCAGCCCAATCGAACATCTCGGGAGGCGGCCTCACTCAAGTGTTCAACATCACCTCTTCCGGTGTACTTACCTTGCAAGGCCTGACCGTCAGTGGTGGCAAGTCGACCGTCGGCGGCGGCATCCAAAATGCCGGTGTGCTCACGATTAAGCAAGCGACCATCTCGGGCAATACAGCGGCCCATGCCGGTGGTGGCATCAATAACAGTGGCACGATGACGATTACGCAAAGCACCCTGGCCGCCAATTACACGACCGACTCGAACGACCGTGGCGGTGGCGGTTTATTTAACTCCGGCACCGCAACGGTCTATCAGAGCACCTTCTCGGCGAACACGGCAGCGGCCACGCTTAGTGATGGTGGTGGAGGAATCTATAACGCGGCGACCGGTGTGCTGACGATCGTCAATTCGACATTGGCTCTGAATTCAGCCAGTGGCGGCAGCGGCGGCGCGATTTACAATGTTGGCAAAACCTCTTTAGAATCCGACACGATCTCGGCCAACACCGCCACGAATGGCTTTGCCGGCGGTGTTTATAATGAGGCTGGATCGACAGTCGGCGCGGCTCGGCAGGTATTCATTCATTCAACGATCGTGGCAGGAAACACCGCCTCGGGAACAGATTACGATGTCTACGGCGCATTTACAGACCAGACGTACAATCTCATTGGTATCCTCAGCTTTGGAGCGACCGGTTTTTATAAAAAGTCATACGGGGTTGATCTGATCGGCTCGTTCCAGAGCCCACTCAACCCGCAACTCGGGTCATTGCAGAACAGCGGTGGCTACACGGCTGTGATGGTCCCGGCGGCAAGTAGCCCAGTGCTGGATGGTGGCGATTCCCGTCTGTTTGTCGGCACACTCAATGGGCTCATCGGCTCGAATGTCGACCAGTTGGGCAACACGCGGCCCTTTATCAATGGTCCACACAGCAGTTGGGACATCGGTGCAGTGCAGCTCTCGATCGGGACCATCTCAGGCCGTATCTATAGCGATCTCAATGGCAGCACGACCCAGGATGGAACCGAACCTGGTCTGGCCGGCGTCACCGTGTTCATCGATCTAAACCATAACGGTCAATTCGACCTTGGAGAGCCCACCGCGGTGACCTCGGCCGATAACCCCAGCACGCCAACGATTAACGAGTTGGGAACCTACTCGCTGATCGCCTCCGCAATCGGCACCGTACCGAGCAGCCCGATCGCATATCAAGTCGGCGTGGTGACTCCGAGCGGGTTCACGCCAACCGGGCCCTTCAATGTGAGTGTCAATGGCACCATCAGTACCGTGCAAGTGACCGACACACAATCAGAGATCAGCTCTCTCGGGAATCTTAAGTTCACATCACTAGGGCAACCACCCGCGGTCGATGCCACATTGGCAACCTACGCCACACCTCAACTCGTCATCGGTGGCACCCTCAACGGCTCGACGGGAGCGTTGTATCTGGGTAGCTCGGTCGACGCGCTCTTAACGTTAGAGCAAAACCTCACCTTGTTGATGAGTCCCTCGTTTAGCGATGGCGTCATTGCGGTCGTGGCCAACTCATCTTCCAGCGGCAATGTGGTCGAGACCTTTAACGGTATCGGTTCTCCGACGGTGCTGGCCAACTCGACCACGTTGGTGCCCGGACGAGGTAGCACAACCTTCGGCAGCTACACATACAACAGTGTGGCTACAAGTGGCGGGCTGACCGTTTTCTCCGCGACGGTTAATGGAACCGGCACGCAACCGAGCGGCGTCTATTTGAATGTTAATTCGCTGATCTCCTCGTTGGTACCGTTGGCCGACTCGACCTCGGCAGACCCTAGCAATGATGGTTACCAGTTCACAAGTTTTGGCGCGGTTGCCTTACAGTCGGGCACATACGCCTTCACCGGCGCTACCTCGAACGGTTCAACAACCATCAAAGGCGTCTACCTGGGCGAGCCGACCGCAGGTATTCAAACCGTGCTCGATAGTGCTACGGCGCTCGGAACGATTCAAATCACCAGCCCCACGCTGGTCGCGTTGCAGAACGGCAAGGTGGTGTTCCAGTCGTATTACAGCATGACGGGGGACGCAGGTCCGTATAGCGGTATCTTTGCCGGTACGAATCCTACCGATGTGACGCCATTGGCGACGCGATTTACCTCGATTCCGGGTGGCACGGGCACGTTCACCGACTATACCGCACTTGCCACATCAAACGAGTTAGTAGCCTTTCTCGGACTCGGTACCGGCAGTCAACAGGGTATCTACGCCAGCATCAACGGCACGCTGCTAAGGATTGTCGATTTGAATTCCACGTTTGCGGGGCAAACCGCACCGGTTAGCTTTGCACTCAGTAGCAGCGCTGCGACCGGAAATCACATCGCTTTCCAAGTGCGGTTCGCTGACAACACGGTGGCGGATTATGTCGCTACGCTTAACCAGTCCGCCGCAGAGATCGTAGAACTCTCGTTGGGGAGCCAAGTCTCCAGTGTCAATTTTGGCATGCAGCCCTTGCCTGGAGAGATTCATGGCCAAGTCTTCAACGACCTCTCCGGGACGGGCACCAAGGTAACAGACGACCCTGGCCTGTCGGGCTGGACGATCTTTCTCGATAGCAACAGCAACGGCATCTTAGACACCGGCGAGGTCTCAACGATCACCGACAGCAATGGCTATTACGCGTTCACCAACTTACTGCCCGGCAATTATACAATCGCTGAACAACTCAAGCCCGGTTGGACTGAGACGTATCCCTCCGGGTCGGTCGGGGGCAAGTGGACCGTCTCGCTCAACCCCGGTGGCGTTGTCCAGGGGGACGACTTCGGCAATTCGCAAGATGTTATCGTTGGCGTCGGAACCGACGGCGTATTACAAGGGACCGTCTTCCAGGACACAAATCACAACGGTATCCGCGACACGGGCGAAAAGCTGCTCAGCAACATTCAGGTGTATTTGCACCAGAGCGGAACCGCCTCGACCAGCGATCAAGGGACAATTACCGACGCCAACGGCAATTACGCCTTCCGTCACCTGGGCACGGGTAACTACAGCGTCCGACTGTTCCTTCCCACTGGCTCGAAGTACACACAATCCAACCCCATTGGTAATTCATTTAATCCCTTGCTGCCCGGTCTCACCACCGGCGTCAACCCCAGCTCAGGGACCGTAGGCGATGTCAACGCCGATGGGTTTCCCGACCTCGTGATTCCTAACTACGCATCGAACAACGTGACTTTGGCGATCAACAAGGGAGACGCTGGGCCAGGCAAATTCAATACGCCCCAGACCATCTCGCTCGCTCCGCCCGGCACGACCGGCGGCACCCCGACGGCTGCGGTCATTGCCGATTTGAACAACGATGGTAAGCCCGACGTGGCGATCTCGGAAGATAACTTCAATCAGATCGCGTTGCTCATCAACAATGGCAATGCGACGTCTCCTTACAGCACGGTGCAAAACGTCTCGATCGGACGCAATGGCGGCAGTGCGATCATCGCCGCTCACTTCGTGAACAGCAGCCTTTGGGACTTAGCGATCGCCAGTCATTTTGGCACATCGAGCGCCGTAACCATTCTGCTCAACAATGCCGCTCAGCCGGGTACTTTTACGGTGGCTGGCACCGTGATATTGCCGATCGGAGCAAATCCAGCCTCGATCGTGGCTCTGAATCTGCATGATTCTTCCGTACCGGCTAATTACAACGGCTACATGGATCTGGCGGTCGCCAATCAAGGCAACGGCACGGTGACCTTGTTGCGTAATAATGGCGCCGGCTCTTTTTCAGTCGCAAGCACGATCAGCGTAGGTCAAGTCCCCACCTCGATCGTAGCGGGGAGTTTTTACCACGACGGTCGGCAAGACCTCGCGGTTGCCAACTACGCTTCTAGCACCCTCTCGGTATTGAAGAACCTGGGGAACTTTAGTTTTGCGACACCAGCCAACTATTCAGTCCCCAAAGGGGGCGCTTCATTAACGACCGCCGACTTGAATAGCGATGGATTCGACGACCTTGTCGTCAGTACGTCGGTACCTGGACAGAACGCGGGCGCCTCGGTGCTGTATAACCAAGGAGACGGTACCTTCGGTGCCTATCAAGGTTTCGGGGTCGGTTACCTAGGTAACTCGACGGCCTTGGTTCATGTGTTTGCCGCCGACCTCGACAACAACACGACCACAGATCTCATCGTTACCGCGCCCGCCACTGACAGTGCCGGCACGCCGACCGGTGGTAGCGGCAATGCGACAATCCTGTTCAACTCGTTGACCGCCGGAGCAATGGCGAGCAACTTGGTCACGGGCTCCGAGTCGATTGGTGGGCTTAACTTCGCGCTCAATTCTGCTTCGTCGACTCCCCCCACCGTGACCGTCAACACCGGTGCATCGCTTATCCATGCTGCTACGGTCAATATAAGTTCGACTCAACTGACCACGACCAGTAACGTAGGTGATGCCGATTCGCTCATCATCTACACTCTGTCGTCGATTCCCAGCGGCGGTACACTCAAGAAAAACAGCACGCCCTTAGCCATCGGCGACACTTTCACGCAACAAGACTTGAATTCGGGCAACGTCCTTTCCTACACCAACACCAATACCGCGCTCTCAAGCGATACGATCCAATTCACGATTATAGACTCGTCCAATACGACGACGTCCACCATCACTTTTACCTTTTTGCTTAACAACGCCACGCCCGTGTTGGCCACAAATACGGGGCGATCTCTCAGTCAAGGCAATACGGTCACGATCGGCACGGACCAGTTGCAAGCCACCGATGTCGACAGCTCTGCCGCACAGTTGACCTTCACCATCGGCACCGCTCCGACTCATGGCACGCTCAAGAAGAGCAATACCGCACTCGTGCCCGGAGGATCATTCACCCAGGCAGATATCAACGCCGGCTCAATTACGTACTCTAACGATGCCTCGTTTAACGCCGCCGATTCATTTGCGTTCATTGTCTCGGACGGCGTTGGTGCATCGCTCGCTCAGGCCACGTTCTTCTTGACGGTCTCGCTTGATGCCATCCCCGCGCTGACCATCAACGGGGGGCTCGCACTCTTCGAGGCGACTCAAGCCACGATCGGCAGTTCTTTGCTTGCGGTCAGCGATGCGGACAACACTCCTACTCAATTGACTTATACGATCGGGTCAACGGTGACCCACGGCACGCTTGCGCTCAGCGGCACTCCATTGAGCTCCGGAGGAGTCTTCACCCAAGCAGACTTGAACAACAATCGACTGACTTATTTACACGATGGTACGATTCCGGTCGGCGATTTCTTTACCTTCACGCTGAGCGATGGAAGTTACGGATCGCTCGGCACGACCACGTTCAGTATCACCATCAATGCCATCAATCATGCGCCTGCTTTCACGCTCGGCGGTAATCAGACGGTCAATGAGAACGTGCCAACTCAAAACGTATCCGGGTTTGCCTCGGGTATTACTGCCGGCCGCAGCAACGAGTCGAGCCAGAGCCTTGCCTTCATCGTAACCAATGACAACAGCAGCCTGTTTAGCGTACAGCCGACCATCAGCAGTTCAGGCACGCTCAGTTACACCCCGGCAGTCAATGTGAGCGGATCGGCGATCGTGATGGTGCAAATCCGCGACAATGGAGGCACCACGAATGGCGGTGTCGACACATCAGCCCCGCAGCAATTCTCTATCACGCTTACCGAAGTCAATCAGCCCCCCTCGTTCGCTCTCACGAATAATCTCACGGTACTCGAAGATGCCGGTGCTCAGGTCGTTAGCGGCTTTGTTTCAAACATCTCGGCTGGGGCAAATAACGAATCGTCGCAAAATTTAAATTTCCTCGTCAGCAACAGCAACAATAGCCTGTTTAGCACTCTGCCCACGATCAGCAGTTCCGGTACGCTCAGCTACACTCCCGCGGCCAACGCCAATGGGTCGGCTACCGTGATCGTCCAGTTGCAAGATAACGGTGGCACGGGCAACGGAGGCAGCGATACCTCGGCAAGCCAGACATTTACGATCAGTGTGATCGCTGTGAACGATGCGCCCAGCTTTAATAAAGGAACGGATCAGAACATCAATGAGGATGCGGGCGGGCATTCGATACCACAGTGGGGGACGGCGATTACAGCAGGCCCCAGTAACGAGACCACGCAGCAACTGTTTTTCTCTACAAGCAATAACAATACCAGCCTGTTCAGCGTGCAGCCGGCACTCGATGCCGCCGGCTTGCTCAGTTATGCACCGACGACACATGCGACGGGCAGCGCCACCGTCTCGGTTACGTTACAAGACACGGGTGGGACCGCCAATGGGGGTGTCGACCGTTCGGTCACACAGACTTTCGCCATCACCGTGAATCTCGTGAATCATGCCCCCAGCTTTACGCTTGCGGGTAATCAATCCGTCTTGGAAAACGCAAGTACACAGTCGACGGCTAGTTTTGCGTCGAACATTTCAACAGGTCCAAGCAATGAATCGACACAAACCGTTGACTTTATCGTCAGTAACAACAACTCCGGTTTGTTCAGCGTCCAGCCATCCATTGATATAAATGGTATGCTCAATTATACACCTTCGGGGAGTTCATCGGGATCGGCCCTCGTCAGCGTACAAGCTCATGACAACGGTGGAACCGCTTTTGGCGGTGTCGACACCTCCGCCGTTCAGCAATTTGTGATCAATATCACCCCGCTCAGCCAGGGCCCAAGTTTCACGATGGGGAGCAATCAAGCCGTTCTCGAAAATGCCACGTCGCAAAACGCGGCCTCGTTCATCACGAATATTTCGACCGGCAGCAACGACTCATCGCAGACCCTGAACTTTATTGTCAGTAACGACAACTCCAGCCTCTTTAGCGTCCAACCGACCATTTCCAGTAGTGGCTCGCTGTCGTACACGCCGGCCTGGAACGAGTTCGGCGTCGCAGTGGTGACGGTCCAGTTGCACGTTAACGTTTCGAGCAGCGGCGGATCGGACACCTCTGCTCCCCAGCAATTCATCATCAACGTGACGCATGTCAATCAACCTCCGTCGTTCACACTCAATGGCGGCCCGCCGACCGTGTTAGAAAACGCCGGTCTGCAAGCGATCAACGGATTTTCAAGCCTACCGTCGCCCGGCCCCGCGAACGAGTCGACTCAGGCGGTCAATTTCATTGTCAGCAATACCAATAACGCGCTGTTCAGTTCTCAGCCGACCATTTCCAGCAACGGCACGTTGACGTACACCCCCGCCAGCAATGCCAATGGCGTCTCCATTGTCACCGTTCAGGCGCATGACAATGGTGGTACGGCCAACGGCGGCGTCGACACTTCCGTTGCCCAGCAGTTTTTGATCAGCGTCACACCGGTCAATCAGCCGCCATCATTCAACCTGGTAGGAAACCAATCCGCTTGGATCAACAGCGGACCTCAGTCGATCTCCTCGTTCGCGACCAATATTATGCCCGGGCCGAGCAACGAATTGTCGCAGTCGGTCAGTTTTACGGTCACGAATAACAACTCGAGCCTGTTTAGCGCGCAGCCCTCGATATCGAGTCAGGGAGTGCTATCCTTTACGCCGGCTCCTAACGCGGTTGGGTCTGCCATTATTAGTGTTCTACTCCGCGACAACGGCGGTACCGTGGACGGAGGGAATGACACCTCGACAACTCAAACCGTGACGATCCAAGTGCTGCCGGTTAATCAGCCCCCCAGTTTTGTGATCGGCGGCAACTTAAACATCTTTGCCAATGCCGCACTGCAAAGCGTGAATCAGTTTGCGACGAATCTCTCGGCGGGACCAAGCACCGAATCCGGCCAGGCGCTCGACTTCATCGTCAGCAACAACAACTCCAGCTTATTCAGTGTCCAACCAAGCATCGATAGTTCTGGCAAGCTCGCTTATCTGCCCGCAACGAACATGTCAGGCGCAGCAACGGTCACGGCGCTGCTGCATGACAACGGCGGCACGGCTGGCGGCGGCATCGACACGTCGGCACCGCAGACTTTCGTCATCACAATTTCCAACAACAATCAGACACCGTCGGTATCCGTCTCCGGTAGTATGACCACCTCTGAAGACACGGCTATCTCGATCAGTGGCATCGTGGTGAGCGATGCGGACGCCGGCTTGGCGAGTGTCGCCGTCACCTTGAGGGCTCAGCACGGGAGTGTCACGCTACCTACCACGATTGCCACCGGATTGACCAGTGGTCAAATTAGTGGCAATGGAACCGGAACGTTGACCCTCAACGCGCCGCTTGCAGCGATCAACACGACCCTCAGCGCCTCTGGCGCGGTGCGGTATCTGGGTGCGCTCAATTACGCTGGCACCGACTCACTCAGTATCTTGATCAACGATCTAGGCAACTCTGGGCCGGGCGGACCGCTCACGGCCACCAATGCCGTGGCGATATCGATCAACGCCATTACGGACACTTACCACTTTGCTCGCGTGGATGCAAATACGATGCAACTGGCGGGTTCCACGGGCAACGACAATTTCTCGCTCACGTACACTTCAGCCAGTGGTTTCACCTTTTTGGTCAATGGTCAGAATATCCCTGCCAGCACATTCAACGGCGTTACGCAGTTGGTGATCGATGGTCGCGGCGGAAACAATTCGTTTAATGTCACCGGCTCAACAGGCGTAGCAGACACCGTTACGGTATCGCCACATGGCCTCGTCTGGACTGGCCCGAGTTTCTCTCTCTCGGCCAGCAATCTCCAAACCATGATGCTCGTAGGGCAAAGCGAAGACTCGGCCAACTTTACCGGCTCCAACGGCGTCGACGTCTTCTATGGCTTCTCGGATCGAGGCCAGATTGAAACCAGCGGCACGAACCACTTCCTCAACGGTTTTGGTTCCATGACGGTTCAGTCCGGTGGCGGCATCGACACCGCCATCCTCAGCGGCAGCAGCGGTAATGATACTTTCGTCGGTGGACCCACCACCAGCACCCTCGGCGGTACCAACTATCAACTCCAGACCACCGGCTACTTCGCCGTCTACGCCTTCGCCGGCGCGGGTGGT
>CAYLYE010000182.1:0-12901 GCA_964387325.1 uncultured Planctomycetaceae bacterium | reverse complement strand
ACGTCGCTCAAGATAATCGGAGCCCCGCACTCCGCCGTCTCCTGCATCACGCCGCAACCGTCGACCGCGAAGGCCAAGACGGGCACGACGCTGGTCGAGCGAGTCGAGTTGTTCGAGATCGACGAAACGGCCGAGGCGGTCGTCGAGACGGATGATGTGGAAGTTGACGAATTTCAGGCCGAGGAGGTGGTCGACGAGTTTGACGCGATTGAAGTCCCGGCAACGGACGATGACGAAGAAAGCCTCGACGTGGCGCTCAACGGCGCCCGGATCGACGATCCGGTCCGCATTTACCTGATGCAGATGGGTGAAAACCCGTTGCTCAATCGGGCTCAGGAGATTGAATCGGCCAAGCAGATCGAAACGACCCGCCGTCGTTATCGCCGGACGATGCTGGCCAACGACTTTTTGTTGCAAGGAGCCGTCACGCTGCTCAAGAAAGTGCGTGACGGTGAGCTACGCTTGGATCGGACGGTCGACGTGAGCGTGACCGACGCGGCCGAAAAGAAAGCGATTTTGAAGCTACTGGGTCCCAACCTGGCCACGCTGGGGCTGTTGTTACGAGCCAACCGTCGCGACTTTCGCGTGGTGGTCAACAAGCGTCGCAGCCGCGCTGCCCGGATGGACGCCTGGCGCAAACTGGTCCGCCGCCGCCGCAAGGCCGTTGTGTTGGTCGAAGAATTGATGCTCCGCACGAATCGCTTGCAACCGCTGCTCGACAAGTTGGCCGAGGTCTCGGGCCGTATGAACGACCTGCTCAACCATCTCAAGTTGCTCAATGATCCGCACAACCGGACGCCCGAAGGCCAACGGGCACGTAAAGAGCTGCGTCATCTGATGCGGATCACGCTCGACACGCCGACCACGCTGCGGAAGCGCGTCGCGCGGATCAAGACCTACCAGGAAAATTACGACGCCGCCAAACGTGTGCTGTCGGCGGGCAACCTGCGGCTGGTCGTCTCGATTGCCAAGCGTTATCGCAATCGCGGCTTGAGCTTCTTGGACCTGATCCAAGAGGGGAACACGGGGCTGATGCGGGCAGTCGACAAGTTCGAGCATGCTCGCGGTTTCAAGTTTAGCACCTATGCCACTTGGTGGATTCGTCAGGCGATCACCCGGTCGTTGGCGGACCAAAGCCGCACGATTCGCCTGCCGGTGCATATGATCGAAACGATGAGCCGGGTACGGACGATGACCCGCGATTTCTTGCAACGTTTCGGCCGCGAGCCGAACTTCGAGGAAATTGCCGAGGCGACCGGCTTGACGCTCGAAGAGGCGCGTTGCGTGATGAAGATGACCCGCCAACCGCTGTCGCTCGATCAACCGGTCGGTGAGCACGACGACAGCTACTTCGGTGAATTCGTCGAGGATCATCGCGATATCGATCCGCTCCGCGACATCAACCAGCAGTCACTCAAGCAACGCGTGAACGATGCTCTGCAAGAGCTCAACTATCGCGAGCGGGAAATCATTCGTCTTCGCTACGGCTTGGCTGACGGCTACTCGTACACGCTCGAAGAGGTCGGCAAGATTTTCTGCGTGACCCGTGAGCGGGTTCGTCAGATCGAGGCCAAGGCAGTCCGCAAGTTGCAACACCCCACGCGAGCCCGGCTGCTCGACGGCTTCATCGGCGAAGCCGAGAGCGCGTAAAGCAAGTGATGAATGATGAATGCGGAATGATGAATGCGGAGCATTATCGCGACAGCGCTCTTCCATTCATCATTCATCATTCCGCATTCATCATTTAATTCCCGCCATGGTGCGGGCGTAACGGGTCTCGATCCAACCGCCGAGCACGTCGGCCGTGATGTGGTGACCCGTGACGCTTAACTCGCCGCTCTGCGGCTGAAACGGACTCTGTCGCGCCGCGCGGAAATAAGGTAACAGGTCGATCACGGCCACGTTGCGCTGCTGGGCGTAGCGTGTCAGCCGCCGCTGGGGTAAATCCATGTCGAGCCGCCGCAGCTCAATCCCCTGCCGCCGGGCCAGTGTGTCGCGCAAGTTATCGCTCACCTGACATGGACTCGGAAGGAGTGCAACCGCCAGCGGCAGGCGGTAGCGATCGCAACTCGACGCGAGTTGATCGAGCTGTTGTTGCAGCACGGTCCAACGTTGCTCGAGCGAAGCGTCGATCGGCGTGCGACAGGCCTCGAGCGAGGCTGAGCTGTGTCGCAAATAAGTCTCGAAGTCGGCATTGGTGGGAGGCGCGAAAATCTGCGGTCCGGCGATTGGCAGCCGCAGGTGCAGGGTGTTGGCCGCCCATTGGCTCAATCGCAAGGCGTGCCAGTCGTAGGGTTGCGGCGCGACCCCGTTATGGACGAGTTCCTGCGACACGTCGAACATCGCCACCACAAGCTGCGGATGGAACCGTCGTACGTCGTCCGCGACTTGGACATTGAACTCACGCATGCCCGAGTGTCGCAGCCCAAAATTATACACGCTGAGCGGGGCGCTCAGCGTGTGCAGGTTGTCGATGAAATGGTTCATGCCGGCTGACTCGAGCAGCACGTCGCTGCCCAGCACGGCGATCCGGATATGGCCGGGTGGCACATCGGCGACAAATCGATCTCCCAGGTAGCCTTGGTCGTTGGCGACGCGGTCGGCATATTTTTCGCCGGGCGAGAATTTGAGTGCTTGCACCCAATGCTGGGCCGTCACCTGTTCGCCACCGAGCCAACCGGCGACACGAAGCAAGCCTTCTCCCCCCAGCAACATGAGCGAAACGGCCAGCATGCTCCAGCCAAGCGTTCGAGCGCCGCGCGACTGGATCCACGCCAAGCGAGCCCGCGCGCGTCGGGGCATGACCACGGGCACCAAGGTGAGCGTGAGCCACATCGCGATCACGGCCCGCACCAGATAGCGGACCTCAGCACCTGGTCCGACCAAATATCCGCACCCCAGCGCGACCACGACGCCGACGATTTGCCACTCGACGAAGCGAAACACATCGGAGCGTTGGGCGGGTATCTCGGGCTGATGATGCCCGAGCCGCCAGGCCATTGCGGCCTGCACCAGCGCGGTCAGCCACAGCAGCAGCCCCGACGCGGCTCGATAATCGCTGGGGCCATCGTTCGCGTGTTGCCAGAGATGCACGCCCCCCACGCTCAATGAGATGATGGCGAGGGAACTGAGCAACACGCTCAGCCAAGCCTCGGAAGCACGAGGCTGCTTGCCTCGACGGGCCAAGAGCACTTGCCGATCCACAACACACCTCCCACTCGAAACGTGGCAATGCCACAACGAGCGTGGTCGACCTGAGACCTTCAAGTGCGTGCGTCTAGTAGCTGTCGGTCGGCTGCGCTGTCGCGACGCCAAAGTTATTGTTTTGGCGCGGATGCAAGCGAGGTAGTACCTCAGGCGGCAAAGACCGTCAAGACCGGCTTGGCAGGGTGTTGGGCCGGTCTGGACAGTTTCGCCACCATCCAGGTTTATCGATACATGCCCGCGCTGGCGATCACAAAAAGATCGCGGAAATCTCCCCTTCGCGCGCCACCAACTTGCACCCCCTGCCACGACCCAGCACAATGACCCCAGTTCCCCTGAACGCACGTTGGATCGATATTTTACCCGAGGAGACGCACGCTATGCGATGGACATTATTAGCCACCCTGCTGTTGGTGGTGCCGAGCGCCGCAGTGATTGCCGCCCCAGGCAAAGCCCCGACCTTCACCAACCCCGCCGAGGCAGGTGTCGATTACACGCTGCAAGGCGAATACGAAGGGAATGTTGCCGAGCAGAAGACCGGCGTGCAGGTCATTGCCCTCGGCGAAGGAGCGTTCCAGGCGGTCGTCTATCGCGGCGGTCTGCCCGGCGCCGGTTGGGACACCTCGGCGGCTCCAAAAAAGTACGAAGGTAAACTCGACGCCGGCCAGGTCGTCTTCAAAGGGGACGACCGTCAAGGCACGCTCCGTGACGGTACGATCAGTGTGGCCGACAGCGGTGGCACCAAGCTCGGCGAGCTCAAGCGCGTCGAACGCATGAGCCCTACGCTCGGCCAAGCTGCCCCGGCAGGCGCAACCGTGCTGTTCGACGGCTCGGGCCTCGAAGCCTTCAAGGGGGGCATGCTGACCGACGACAAACTGCTCACCCCCAAGGGAAGCATCTTTACGATCAAGGAGTTCCAAGACTTCACGTTGCACCTTGAGTTTCGCACCCCGTTTATGCCCAGCGCTCGCGGCCAGGCCCGCGGCAACAGCGGCCTGTACATCATCAATCGCTACGAGTGTCAGATCCTCGACTCGTTCGGCCTGAACGGTGAGAACAACGAGTGCGGTGGCTTCTATACGCTCCGCAAGCCCGACGTGAACATGTGCCTGCCGCCGCTGCAATGGCAGACCTACGACGTCGACTTCACCGCACCACGGTTCGACGCCGAAGGCAACAAGACGGCCAACGCCAAGGTCACCGTTCGCCACAATGGCGTGGTTATTCACGGTGACTATGTATTCGAGAAGCTCACCCCCGGCGGCCTCGGCAAGGAAGGGGCTTCAGGCTCATTGCAGCTGCAAGACCACGGCAATCCCGTGACCTTCCGCAACATTTGGATCGTCGAGAAGAAGTAAAGTTTTGGCGATTCTCGGCCGAACCTGAAAACCGATCTCAGATTTTCGACGTAAAGTTAGAGATAGGTGAGTTCCCGTGCCGATACTTTCTGCCAGTTCAACTTAAACATGCTTGGATACACAAACCTCTCGTGCATTGATTCCGTCGGGGGTGCCTAATACCATTTCGTGAGCCTAGATCAATAAACGACCGTGCCTAGCACCGTCAGATCTCGCTCTTCTCGAAGCGACTCCACCGTCGCAATCGCCCGAGAGGTTTGTTTTTTTATTCGGTCACGGCCGTCGATACCCACTGCGTGTCGACGGCCGCGATCGTTTCTGCATCGCGTCGTTTCTACACCGCGAACCGTGGCTACGAGGTCGTGAACTCAAGCACGGGCTCATCGAACGTCTGCCCCGCGCAGAGCAGCAAGTGCTCGATCCGCCGCTGAAATTCCGATTCAAACGTATGTCGTGCGGCAAACTCCAGCGCGGCACGCGATTTCACGCGCAGTTCGTCTCGTCGCTGATGTAACCGGGCCACCTGCCGAGCCACGCCGCGCGGATCGTCGAGCGGCGCCGACCAGCCGACCTCGGCTCGGCGGAGAAGGCCCGCGAACGCTTCGTTCGCGTAGCCCACGATCGGCACCCCGCACGCCAGTGTTTCGAGATACGTACACGACGGATCACCTTGCCGGTGTGGGCAAACGAACACGTCGCACTCGGCTCGCAACTGCGGTAGTAGCTCGCGATGAAAGTCAAGCGTGCCGGGCAAATGCACCCGATCCGTCAGTCCCAGCGCGCTGACTTGCTGCTGCAACTCGGCACGCAATGCGCCGTCGCCATAGATCGTCAGTTCGAAAGGGACGTTCAAACGGTCGATCTCGGCCGCGATGAGTGCCAAGTGGTCCGCCCCTTTCATCTCGATGAGCCGTCCCGAAAACGCCAGCCGCAATGGCCCGTTCAAGTCGAGTTCGCTCAGCCGTTGCTCCAGCGACTCGGGCGAGATGAGTGCTTCGCGGGGCGTGCGGGTATCGAAGTACACCATCGTCCGCTCGTTGAGTGGCGCGTAGGCGTCGAACGTCGGCGTACCGTTGCACTGCACACCGGCGGCTCGAGCCAGATAGTTTCGCCGAATCCGTTCTTGATTCACTTCCCAGGCCATGCGTCGCCAGCGCTTGAGCCAACGGCGCTCTTCTGTCCGCGCGATCTGCAATCGAGTCCGCAGTGAGTATTCGGTGCAGACGACGGCTGTCGCGCCCGTCGCTCGACACCAGTCCACCACATGATTCTGTCGGTGATCGCCACCGCACAGCACCACCGTGTCGGGGGTCAGTAACGCGCGGAACATCGGCGAGTCGAAGTCGGCCACCGTGACGTCGAACGATAACTCCTCGGGGCGCACCGCGATGTTATCGAGGTTATTGGATTCGACGAGCGTCCCCTCCAGTACGGCTGACACCCGCCCGGGCCAGCGCGTCACGTATTGTTCCATCCCCTCCACGAACTTGCGGGTCATAACGATTGTGCCGTCCGCGCGGCTCACAGCCCGCAAAGAGGGCAACACCAACAGCGTCAATTTGTCGTGCATCGAGACCGCTCCTAGCAAGATTCAACATTCTTTCCTCAAGCATAGCTGCCACTGGCGCGACGGTGAGAAACGTGAACTAAATATCAATGGGTTGAGTGGTTGTTTGGGACGGCCTTGCGCCTGCTGCGCACTCGACCCCTCGCCGGCGTATCGGTAACAGGCTCAAGACTTGGAGTGGTGACGAATGGATCGTTTAGCACTACGATGCTTTCTGATCGGTGCGGATTCGTTGTTGATCGAGTGTGGCGACGTGCTCCGTGAGCGCGGCCATGCGATCCTCGGTGTCATCAGCGCTGCGCCGCGCGTCGTGCGTTGGGCGCAACAACTAGGGCTGCCCGTGCTCGACCCCGCGAGCGATTATCGGGGCGCACTCGATGCCGAACCGTTTGATTATCTGTTCGCGATCACGCATCTGGCCATCATTCCCGCCGATGTGCTCGCCAAGCCGCGGCGCGGCGCGATCAATTTCCACGACGGTCCTCTGCCCCGCTATGCCGGGCTCAACGCGCCGGCCTGGGCGCTCATCCATCGCGAACGCGAATACGGTATCACATGGCATGAAATGACCGCCGAGGTCGACGCCGGCCGGATCCTCAAGCAGCGCCGCTTCGAGATCGCCGAGCATGAGGTCGCGCTGACCCTCAACACGCGGTGCTTCGAGCAGGGCCTGGAATCGTTCGCCGAGCTGATCGATGAATTGGCCGAGGGACGCGAGCAATATCAAACGCAAGACCTCGGCGAACGGAGTGTCTTTGGCCGGCACGACCGTCCGCTATTAGGTTGCTTGTTAAACTTTCAACACGCCTCGGCCGACCTCGTGGCTCTCGTCCGAGCACTCGATTTCGGCCGCTATCCGAACCCGTTGGGCTCGCCCAAGATCAGCCATCGCAATCAACTGGTGGTCGTCACGCAAGCCGAAGCGGTCGACGATGTGCTAGGAGAGCATTGCGGGCAAATCCTCACGATCGATGACGAGCGTCTGCGGGTTGCGACCCTCGACGGGGCCATCGATCTGCTCGCCTTTGCCGATCTCGCTGGCAACAAGCTCTCGCTGTCGCAAGTGGTCGAACGCCTCGACCTTGACCGAGGACGCTCGCTCGACATGTTAAATGCCGATCAGGCCCGCGAGCTGACCGAACTCACGTTGCGCATGGCGCGACACGAAGCCTACTGGACCGAGCGTATGGCGACACTCGATCCGGCGCGCGTTCCTTCGGCCAGTGGCGAAGCGTGCCCGCTGCAAACACCGGGCTGGGGAGCACTGCCGATTCCCGTGAGCGTCGAGTTGGCCGCGGCCTTTGAGACCTTCGAGCTTAGCGAGGTGCTGGCGACTGCCTGGTCGGTGCTACTCGCGCGCCGCAACGACCGCGATGGATTCGACCTGACTTGGTCGAACGATGCGCTTCGCGAGTTGGTCGGGCATTGGTCGAGCTGGTTCGCCGTGTCGGTCCCTTGGCGTGTTGAGCTGCAATGGCACGAGTCGTTCGCCGATAATGTGCAACGGCTGCATGACTCGTTGGCGCGACTTGCCCAGCGCGGCACTTTTATGCACGATCTGATCGGCCGTCGTCCGGAACTCGCCTCGCTCCGCTTGCCGAGCGTGGCCATTCATGCGGACACCGTGCTCTCGAATTTCGAGCCGCAGCCGCTCACGGCGCTGGCGCTACTCGTATCGCGTGATGGTCGCAGCGTGAACTTGGTTTACGATCACAACGTGTTGAGCGCCGCGGCAGCGACTCAACTGCAACAACAATTTCTCACGCTGCTCGGCCAGTTGGCCATCGAGCCCCGGCAGCTCATCTCGCAATTGCAACTTGTCAGCGGTGAGGAACGACACACGCTGCTTGAGCAATGGAATGCCACCGAGGTCGAATATCCGCGCGAGCTTTGCATCCATCAGGCGATCGAGCAGCGCGTGGCACTGATGCCCGACGCGGTCGCCGTGGTCTGCGAAGGGGTGTCACTCACGTACCAGGAGTTGAACCGTCGCGCCAATCAGCTTGCGGCCCACTTGCGTGCGCGGGGAGTTGGTCCCGACCGCTTGGTTGGCATCCATTTGCAACGCTCGACCGATTTGGTGGTGTCGATCCTTGCCGTTCATAAGTCGGGGGGAGCCTATGTGCCGCTCGACCCACTGTACCCCGCGGACCGTATCGCGCTGATGATCGAAGACGCCGCGCTGGGGGTGATTCTCAGCGAGACAGCCATCGTCGGCCAGCTACCGTCGCACCGCGCGGAAGTGGTGCTCGTCGACGCCGACTGGCCCGAGATCGCCTGCCACAGCGAGGCCAACGTTCCCAGCAAGCTCAACAGCCAGCAGTTGGCGTATGTCATCTACACGTCAGGCTCGACCGGCAAACCCAAGGGGGTCATGATCGAGCATCGCAATGTGCTCAATTTTTTCGCGGGCATGGACGAGCGGATCGAGCATGACCCGCCGGGCGTTTGGTTGGCCGTCACGAGTTTGTCGTTCGATATCTCCGTGCTCGAATTGCTCTGGACGCTGTCGCGCGGATTCAAGGTCGTGCTGTTCCGCGATCGCGAGCGGGAAGCCATGACCCCCAAGGTCAGTGTGAGTGCGACCCCCATCGATTTCAGTTTGTTTTATTTCTCCGGCGACGATTGCGAGACGGGAGACGACAAGTATCGGCTGCTGCTCGACGGCGCCCGCTTCGCGGATCAGAATGGCTTTATCGCGGTCTGGACACCTGAGCGGCACTTTCATGCCTTCGGCGGCTTGTATCCGCATCCGGCTGTGACGAGCGCGGCCGTGGCAACGATCACCGAGCGCGTGCAAATTCGGGCCGGTAGCGTGGTCTTGCCGCTGCATCACCCGGCGCGCGTGGCCGAGGCCTGGTCGGTGGTCGATAACCTCTCGCATGGTCGAGTCGGAGTTGCGATGGCGGCGGGCTGGCAACCCAACGACTTCGTGTTGATGCCGCAGAACTATGGAGCGGCCAAAGAAGCACTCTTCCGCGATATCGATGTGGTGCGCCGACTCTGGAGCGGCGCCGAGGTCGAGTTCACCGGTCCGAGTGGCACGCCGGTCACGATCCGCACCCTGCCGCGGCCCATTCAGACCGAGTTGCCACTGTGGATCACGACGGCCGGCAATCTCGACACGTACATCGAGGCTGGGCGGATCGGCGCGAACGTGCTGACCCACTTGCTGGGGCAGAGCGTCGAGGAACTCGAACCTAAAATTGCCGCCTACCGCGCGGCTCGCGCCGAGGCCGGTTTCGATCCGACCACGGGCATTGTCTCGCTCATGCTGCATACGTTCGTCGGACCCGACGAGGCCGCCGTGCGCGAACAGGTCCGCGGCCCGTTGCAGAAATATTTGAGCACCTCGCTCAACTTGCTGAAAAAGTATGCCTGGTCGTTCCCGGCCTTCAAACGCCCGGCGAATTTGCCCGCCGAAGCAGGGGACGAGTTCCAAGGACTCACGAGCGACGAACAACAGGCCCTGCTCGATCATGCCTTCGAGCGATATTACGAATCGAGCGGGCTGTTCGGGTCAGCCGACCGTTGCCTCACGATGATCGAGCGCCTCAAGGGCATCGGTGTGAACGAGGTTGCTTGCCTGATCGATTTTGGTGTCGCCACGTCCAACGTGCTCGAACACCTCCGGTATCTCAACGAACTGCGCAAGCGGGCCAACACGCCAACCACGCAGCCGCCATTGCAATCGAACGATTATTCAATCGCGGCTCAGATCGTACGCCACGGCGTGACTCATTTTCAGTGTACGCCTTCGATGGCCCGGATGTTGCTCGCGCAAGCCGAGTCGCGCGCCGCGCTCAGCCAAGTGCGGCACATGCTGCTCGGGGGCGAGGCCTTCCCACTCGATCTGGCCCGTGAACTGACGCCGCTCATTGGCGAGAACGTGATCAATATGTACGGTCCGACCGAGACCACGGTCTGGTCGACCACGCAATGCGTGCGGGGCGCGCCGGAGATGATTCCCATCGGCCGGCCGATTGCCAACACCCGACTGTATATCCTCGACGGGCAGCGTCAACTTGTCAGCTTAGGAAGTGTCGGCGAGTTGTATATCGGCGGCGACAGTGTCGCCCGAGGCTACTTGAACCGACCGGAGTTGACCGCTTCGCGCTTTGTCGACGATCCGTTTGTCGACTCGAGTGGAGCACGTATGTACCGGACCGGAGATTTGGCCCGGTATGGCGCTGACGGAGTGGTCGAGTTCCTCGGCCGCGCCGATCACCAGATCAAAATTCGCGGCTATCGGGTCGAGTTGGGCGAGATCGAAGCCCGGCTGGCTGAATATCCGCGCGTGCGACAGTGTGTCGTGACGGCCCATGAGTTCGCGCCGGGCGATCAACGCCTCGTGGCCTATTTGGTCAGCGACGCTGGCGAGATCGCCAAGGAGGCGCTACGCGACCATCTGAAACAGTCATTGCCCGAGTTCATGGTGCCGGCGCACTACATGTATCTCGACGAGTTGCCGCTCACGCCCAACGGCAAGATCGATCGCCGCGCGCTGCCTCCGCCGCGCTCGACTCCGAAGCCGTCGAGTGCCAGTTCGCGGACCGTACCTGGCAACGCTCTGGAAGCCAAGCTCGTGCAACTCTGGCAGAGCGTATTAGGACGTGGCGAGGTGGGAATCGACGACAACTTTTTTGACGTGGGCGGACACTCGCTACTCGTCGTTCGGTTGCACCGCCAGATCGTCAAGTTGGTCGACACTCCGGTGTCGCTGACCGATTTGTATCGTTTCCCAACGATTCGCGCGCTGGTGGTTCATCTCACGGGCGATCGCGAAGCGGACGAGGTCAAAGCAAGTGCTCAACGAGGCGAGAAACGTCGCGAGAAATTGATCGCGCGGCGTCAAAAGAGCCGCCTCAACTAATGTGTGTATGTGGTTTGTTATTTGTGAGGAGTAGCGTCGGCTATGGCTGAAGCGAATTATGATTCGATCGACGATCAAGCGATCGCCATCATCGGTATGGCAGCTCGACTGCCGTCGATCACCAACATCCGTGAGTATTGGAAGCTGCTGCGCGATGGTGCCGAGGGGATCCGTGATCTGAGCGACGTCGAGTTGCTCGCCGCGGGCGAGTCACCCGAGTTACTGCGCCATCCGCAGTACGTCAAACGCGGCGCGGTCATGCGCGATGTGGCAGGGTTCGACGCCGAGTTTTTCGGCTTCAGCCCTAAAGAAGCCGCGATCATGGACCCTCAGCATCGTCATTTTCTCGAATGCGCGTGGGAGGCGTTCGAAGATGCCGGACACGTTCCCGAACGCTTCGACGGCCGCGTCGGTGTGTTCGCCGGCTGTGGCATGGGGAGCTATTTTGCCTTTAACCTGCTCACTAATCCCGAGCTGGTCAAGAACGTCGGCCTGTTTCTGCTGCGGCACACGGGCAACGACAAAGATTTTCTCGCCACGCGCGTTTCGTACAGTTTTAATCTCAATGGCCCCAGCGTGAATGTGCAGACCGCCTGCTCGACCTCGCTCGTGGCCATTCACACGGCTTGTCAGAATCTCCTGAACGGCGAGTGTGACTTGGCGCTCTCCGGTGGCGTAACGATCGAGATCCCACACGCACGAGGCTACCTCTACCAGACGGGCGATATCCTCGCGCCAGACGGTCGTTGCCGAGCCTTCGATCAGCGTGCGCAAGGGACCGTATTTGGCAGCGGTGCCGGCGTCGTCGTGTTGCGGCGGCTCGAAGATGCGCTCCGCGATGGCGACCATGTCTACGCAATTATCAAAGGCTCGGCCGTGAACAACGACGGTGCGGGCAAGATGGGCTTCTTCGCCCCGAGTGTCGCCGGTCAATCGGCGGCCGTGGCCGAGGCGCTGAGCGTGGCCGGTGTCAGTGCCGATTCGATCCAATACATCGAGTGTCATGGCACCGGTACGGCCGTGGGTGACCCGATCGAGGTGGCTGGACTCACGCAGGCGTTTCGCGCCAGCACCCAGCGTCGCGGATTCTGCTCGATCGGCAGCGTGAAAACAAACATCGGCCACTTAGATACCGCCGCCGGCGTGGCGAGCATGATCAAGGTTGCGCTCGCGCTCGAGGCGGGCGAGTTGCCGGCGACGCTGAATTTCGAGCAGCCTAATAGCCAGCTCGATCTGGAAAACAGCCCGTTCAAGGTGAACCATCGGCTGACACCGTGGCCGCGCGGCTCACAGCCACGGCGGGCCGGTGTCACGTCGTTGGGCGTTGGCGGTACGAACGCGCATATCGTCGTCGAGGAAGCGCCTGATTTCGCCGCGTCGACGCCATCGCAGCAACCGTATCAATTGTTCGTCTTGTCGGCCCGCAATGGCGCGGCGCTCGAGGCCAACACACAGCGCTTGGCACAAGAGTTGTCCGCACGCAACGATTTGAACGTGGCCGACGTGGCCTACACGTTGCGCGTCGGTCGGCGGTCATTTAGCGACCGGCGCGTCGTCGCCGCCGCGAGTCTCGACGAGGCCGCCCGATTGCTTGGCAGCGGCGACCCGCTACGCGTGTTCACCCACAAAGCCCAGGACAAAGCATCGGTCGTCTTCATGTTCCCTGGCGGCGGCGCGCAGTATCATCGCATGGGCTACCAACTCTATCAGACGCAGAGCGTGTTCCGACAATGGGTCGATCGGGGCTGCCAGGCGTTGCGATCGCATGTCGACTTTGATCTCAAGGAGCTGCTGTTCAGCGACGAGGCCAGCTATGTCGAGGCCTCGAAAGAACTCGAACGCCCGGCGGTCCAATTACCCGCCATCTTCATTGTCGAATACGCCTTGGCCAAGTTGTGG
>CAYLYE010000181.1:9259-13166 GCA_964387325.1 uncultured Planctomycetaceae bacterium | reverse complement strand
ATCGCCCCAGCCCCCAGGTTACGACGCTACCAATGACCAGCAATACAACCGCCAGCACACCGTGGCACGCCCACATAGGAAGCCATGCCAGATCGATCCCTGGTGGTGATGCCATCGCGTGCATGAGATGCGTCAAGGCCAAGCAGAGTTCGATAGCACCGAGAAAACAAATGCTCACGCCGAGGGCAGGTATCTTGGCGGCTGCGACGCGCTGGCCAAGCTCGTCCTCGATCTCTCGTCGTGTCAACCGGATTTGTTGTTCGCCGAGATCGTGCAGATCGCCAAGGATTCCCCTGAGCAGCGATGCCGGAGTTTGCTTCAGAGAATCTTCGATATTGATGTACATGATTTACCTCCGCAGGATACGTCCCAAGAACCAGCCCAAACCAATTCCGATGAGGACAACGGGGATCGGATGCCGACGAATCAACTGAGCAACATCCTCGGTCATTCCACTGAGCTTGGCATCGGACAGGTATTCACCGCCGTCCTTGACCTTCCTGGCGACGGCTTGAGACGCGTCTCCTAGCAAGCCAGTATGCGGAGTATTCTTGCTGAGCTTGTCACCCAGTCCCTGAATGCCGGCGCCTGCACTGGCTGTCAAGTCGTCAGCTTTCTTGCCAACATCACTGGTCGCCTGACTCGCCATCTCACCTACGGCAGAGGCAGCGTGACTGGTCATCTCTCCCACACAGTCGGCCGCGTCTTTCGCCTTACCGATGGCTTGTGTCCACTCATCGTTTTTGATGCCAGGAGTTAGTGTTGAATTCGACATTGAGATGTCCTTTTAAAAAAGAGTTGGATTCAGTTCAGTCGAGCATGGTTTACTTGTCTCATCTGGAAGTCCCCGTAGGGCCTGTCAGAGTAATTCGGTTTCATGCTTTGCTTTGTCTTTGATTCTTGGAATTCATAAGCCATTAGTCCCGAGCGTGTAATTCGTCTACTTCGGATGTTTCAGAAGCCTACGTATCCGGCCGACTAATTGTTCCGGTGACAACGGCTTGGGGTGAAAGTCACTGATCGGAAAGCGTGCGACTGCCTTCAGCACGGATGGATCGCAGCAGGAGGTCAACAGCAACACGGGCACATTGGCTAGGTTGAGGTGATCGTGCATCATCGCGAGCACACCGTCGCCGCCACCCCAGGGTAACTGCGGTTCCAGTACCAGCACATCCGGCGCTTGTTGGCGCAGTTGATCGACACACTCCAATCCGCTGAGTGCCGTGAGCACCTCAACGTCGTCCGATGAATGCTCCTGGTATTTCGCCAGCAGCGATTGATCGGAATCCGCAATTAACACGCGCATGGGTTTCGCCCCCTGTGACCACCGATCCGCGACGAGACCTCGACTCATGATAAATCTCTCTCTGATAAGTAGATTGGTTCTAATTTGATTCAGCCGCCAACATGCACATGCGCCAGCAATACTAGGGCAACGACGATCCACCGCACGGCGCCTCGTCCACTGCTTGCTAACCGCGCATAGCGAATTCGATATTTTTGTCGAGCGATTCAATACCGACTGCTAACGACCGGTTATCTCTTTTCAACGTCACCCGAATCCTATAGCCGGCTTTCAAATCGGCTGCCTTACAAGGCACTCCATCCTGGGTGAACTTGGCACCCGCTGTCACGCAATAGCAGCATTCTTTTCCGCTTCTGTTGATCATGACCAGCACATTGTCCGTCATACTGACCATCGTGCCCTCGAATCGAACTGGAGTAGGAGGGTATTGGTAGAACGGCGGCTCTCGTGTAGCGGTTTGCTTATGTTCGGTAACCATTTGGTCATTTTTCAAAATGAGCTGTTCAGAATCGTCAGGTGACAACACGTGACCGTCTCCCTCTGGGGTGCTTGCGGCGTAAGCCCGAGGGAGCCGGTCGACATGTTGCGACAGGTTATTTGGCCACCGTGAGGTTGAACTCCTGCGAGGCGTCGGGCCCCCGCGCAGGATGACCGGTCACCGTGATGGCAAAGTTCCCCAGTGAGGCGTCGTTCGCGCCGGTGAGCGTGACCCGGGCTTCCGTGTCACCGTTCTTGATCACTGGGGTGGTCGGCACGAGCGTCACACCCGTGGGGACGTTCCCGAACTTCAATGCGACATCCTGATCGAAGCTCTTTTCGCGCTTAATTCCAATCGAGACGGTCTTCGTCTCTCCTTGCTTAAGCGACGTCGACATATAAGGCACGCTCAAAGCGAAGTTATGCATCGCGACAACATCAAGCTTAAACTCGACTTCGGCGTCAGCGCCTTTTGTCGGGTGACCTGTGATCTTGACCTTGAAGTCACCGATCGGAGCATCGTCTCCGGCCCGGAACGTGATCTTGGCCTCGGTATCGCCATGCTTGATCTTGGCGTTGGCCGGTTCAATCGTAATTCCCTTGGGAAGGTCGATGAACTTGAGCGTGACGTCTCCATCAAAATTCTTGGCGCGTTTAATGCCCACCGCGGTTTCTGTTTTGTCTCCTTGCTGGAGCGATGAGGCCATGACGGGCACGCTTAGATTAAACGTATTGTCGGCCTGACCGTATGACGGCTTCTCGGCTGTTGTTCCTGCTCCGCCGGGCGTACCCTGCGAGCAACCTGTCAGCATCGCGATCATAATGGACGTCACACTTGCTAATGCAATCTTCATAAGTACAGAATCCTGTGCAAAGAATGGGATCTGGGGCTGAACACTTTGGGCGAATAGGCCATGAGTCCCGAAAAGTTTCCGAACTGGGGTCGACAAGCTGCGAGTGTCGTAGCTCGTCGTGTGTTTCCACTCGCAATCGCCCCTTGTTGCCATCATCACAGCGGCAACAAGAGGGCCGATTGGGCGAGGACGACTAACGATAATAGTTGCGGTTGCGGAAGAACCGGAACCAGCCGTGGCGTCGAAAACCGCCGTTGCTCACGCCAACCCCGGTTGCGAGGTCGGTGTTCGCGCTGGTGTCGAGACCGCGATAGCCAGCCGTGGTACGACCGAGTCCATCGATGCCGGTGCCGGTCTGTCCGTTGAGTTGACCTTGGATGTTTCCATCTGGGCCCTGAAACGTCGGCTGGGGCGCACCCAGCGATCCATTGGTGTTGCCTTGGATGCCACCTTGGATGTTACCGACCGCGGGGACATTGGCTCCGCCTTGGAGCGATGCGCCGTTTTGTCCCTGATTGAGGCCGCCTTGAAGCTGTGCCCCGCCCTGGATGGTGTTGCCCGGTAGTCGAGCGCCACCTTGGAGCTGCGCGCCACCTTGCAAACCTGCGGCAGGCAATCCGTTGACGTTACCTTGCGCACCGCCTCGGAGATTGCCGATGGCCGGAATGTTGGCTCCACCTTGCGTTGTGACTCCGGCTTGGCCTGGCTTGGTGTTGCCTTGTAGGCCACCTTGGAGATTACCAACGGCGGGAACATTCGCTCCGCCTTGGGCTGCCGCTCCTGCTTGGAGCGGCTTGGTATCACCCTGAAGTTGAGTGTTGCCTTGCACCGCTGCGCCGGCCGCTTGTCCTGCACCGCTGCCTGACGCCTGCCCCGAGGCCGCCCCGGCTGCTTTGCCTGCGGCTCCAGACGCCGCACCACCCAAGCCCAATTGTGCGTGCGCTTGGCTCGCGAGGGCGAGCAACGCGCTCACCGCCACTAAACTCATGAACTTTCTCATAAAATGATTCTCCGTAACAAAGACGCAAGGGTCCTCCGACGAACGCAACAAACGTTCCTCTCCCACCAACTTTTTAAGTTGATGGGTCTGTTGACCGCTGCCATGCACATCAAACGCATGCGATCGGTTTCCGATCATGCATCCGTTGATGCGGTTCCTCCAACATGGTCTCGCCATCGGTTGCAATGTGGCGGTGACAGGCTGATTAATCACGTATTTCATGATGTTGCAGTCGCACTCTTTCGCCACAGGCAATAAAAAAAGCCGACC
>CAYLYE010000181.1:0-9249 GCA_964387325.1 uncultured Planctomycetaceae bacterium | reverse complement strand
CCAGATTGCGCTTTATATAGTCGTCCGAAAAAGTCGAGCACGTGTTTCAGTCCACCGCACCTCGACTAGCCGCATTCTAGGCGTCGACACTGAGAAAGCAACGCGTAATCCGAATTATTTAAATAATGCGCGCATAAATTTAACCATAAGAACGCATACGCAGGAGACGCGATAGCAGTCAACGATCGGTCTGACCGCCATCGAATAGGCTGGTTACACGCTGGATAATACGATTGCTTTCGCAGGCAATCAGCGTAGACTGACCCACGAGTGAGTCGGAAGAAGAATTGATGAGCAGCCCGATTGTGCGGGAGGCTCGACAAAGAATTAGCCGACGTGGTCGTATACCTCCGGGTGAGCGACCACGTCGGCTTTTTTTGTGCGCTCGTGTGAGGTTTCCAGGTCGATTCGATTTGGCGACAAATGCCAGGCGAACGATCGCAGCGACAAAACCAATCCTGAGGAATCGATGCCCAAACCCCAACGTGAAGATCCAATTTATCCTCACCCCGAGTGGTGTCGTGTTGCCTTGAGCAGCATTGGCGATGCGGTGATGACGACTGATACCGCAGGACGGATCACGTTTATGAACCCAATTGCCGAGTCCTTGACCGGCTGGAAGCAAAATGAAGCGGTGGAGATCGCACTTGAGAACGTCTTCAAGATCATCAATCAACGGACTCGAAAACCGGTCGAAAGCCCGACGGTTCAAGCGTTGCGAACGGGTGTAAGCGTTGGGTTGACGAACCACACGCTGCTTATCAGTAAGGACGCAACAGAACGCCCCATCGAGGATAGTGCGGCCCCGATCCGCAATGATCAGGGAGAAGTCGTGGGGGTCGTATTGGTTTTTCGAGACATCACGGAGCGCTACCACCAGGATCGCGCGGTACAAGCCGCTCTCGCTTACGCGGACAACATTATTGCGACTCTGCGTGAGCCGTTCTTGGTGCTTGACCAGGGCCTCAAGATCAAGACGGCGAACCAGAGTTTCTACAATACATTCCATGTCCAAAAGGATGACACAGAAGGTCGCTTCATCTATGAACTGGGGAATGGCCAGTGGAATATCCCGCGTTTGCGGACGCTGTTGGACCAAGTCCTCTCCGAAACCCATTGCGTCGAGCACCTTCATGTCGAGCATGATTTTCCGACAATTGGTCAGAAGATCATGCATCTCACTGCCCGCCGTTTCATTACATTAGACGGCCAGCCGAATCTCATTCTGCTTGCTATCGACGACATCACTGAGCACAAACAAGCCGAAGAAAAACTACGTGCGAGTGAAAAACTTTACCACCAGGTGGTCGACTTCATGCCTGCGGGTGTCTGCACGGTGGATGGGGCGGGAGTAATTACTTTTTACAATCAGCAGGCGGCCACTCTGTGGGGACGTGCTCCGCAACTAGGCAGCACTGCGGAACATTATTGCGGGGCAATGAGATTGTTTCAATCAGATGGCACCTCATTGCCTCACGACCAGACGCCGATTGCCGCCGCCGTGCATCATGGCCATGCAACACGCAATATGGAGATGAGCATCGAATGCCCGGACGGATCGGTGGTTTACGTTCGCTCAAGTGTCTCTCCGCTCCGCGACCGCAATGGCCAAATCATCGGCGCGATCAACGTGTTTCATGACGTCACCGAGCGCAAACAGGCGGAAATCGCCCTGCGAACATCTGAAGTCCGCTATCGACGACTCTTTCAAACGGCCAAAGACGGGATCCTCATCCTTGATGCCAATACATTAAAGATTATTGACGCCAACCCGTTCATGAGCGAGTTGTTGGGGTACGCTCATAGCGAGTTCTTAGGCAAGGAACTCTGGGAAATTGGCTTTTTTGGCGATAAACGCGCGAGTCAATCGATCTATCGAGAACTGCAAGAGCAAGGCTACGTTCGCTACGATCACTTGCCGCTCGAAACCAAGAACGGCCAAAAGGCTGAAGTCGAGTTCGTCAGTAATGTCTATCAAGTGGAGGACAAGTCGGTCGCTCAATGCAACATCCGAGATGTCAGCGAACGCAGCCGATTGGAACGGAAGACCAAGGAGCAAGCCGAGGCATTAGCCGACCTGCATCGTCGCAAGGACGAGTTCCTGGCCATGCTTTCCCACGAACTTCGTAACCCACTGGCCCCGATCATGAACGCCGTGCATCTCTTGCGTCTGCAGAGCAACGAGGCTCCACTTCAACAGCGCGCCCGTGACATCATCGAACGTCAAGTAACTCAATTGACTCGCTTGGTCGATGATCTGATGGAAATTTCTCGTGTGACCACCGGCAGGATTCAACTTCGCATGGTTCGAGTCGTCGTGAGTGGCATCGTGGAACGGGCCGTGGAGTCGACGCAACCGCTGATCGACGAACGTCAGCTTATGCTCACGGTAATTATGCAGCCGGAAATCATCTGGTTGAACGCCGACGCCGCTCGATTGGAGCAAGTGGTTGTCAACCTGCTCAACAACGCCGCCAAGTACACGGACGTAGGTGGTCATATTTGGTTGACCGTTCGACAAGAAGGGGACGAGTGTGTCATTCGTGTGCGGGACACGGGGATCGGTATCGCGAAGGAACTTTTGCCTCGCATCTTCGATCTATTCACTCAAGCGGAACGATCGCTTGATCGTTCACAAGGCGGGTTGGGCATCGGGTTGGCCTTGGTGCAACGGCTGGTGGAAATGCACCGAGGGCGAGTCGAGGTCCACAGCACGCTAGGGAAGGGTAGCGAATTCGTGGTTCGCTTGCCGATGACGATGAGTCCCGAACCGTCGCCCCAAGCAACGAAAAAAGACGCTGCCGTACATTCAACACAAGCTTTGCGGGTGCTCGTCGTCGATGACAATGTCGATGCGGCGCAATGCCTTTCGATGCTGTTGCAGGCGGCGGGGCATGATTCACGAACCATTCACGATGGACTAATGGCTCTGGATGCCGTGCGCGATTTCCAACCGGATGCGATACTGTTGGATATTGGGTTACCGGGACTCAATGGGTTTGAAATCGCCAAGCAAGTGCGTTTACTGACGGGGCCCACTCGGATTTTGCTGGTCGCCATGACCGGTTATGGGCAGGAGTCTGACCGCCAACGTTCACTGGAAGCGGGGTTTGATCACCACTTGGTCAAGCCCGCCGCCTTCAGCAAGCTGCAACAAATTCTGGCTACAGTCACGAAAACAAGCGACTTGATGCCCGCGAGATCGGAATCTCTCAAACCATAATCTTAACGCAAGGAAAGCAAGCTTATGCCATCGACCGAGAAGATACTTCGAGTGCTCATTGTAGATGACAATCGAGACGGTGCTGACTCATTGGGATTGGTTGTTGAAGAACTGGGCCATAAAGTGCATGTAACCTACGGCGGGACGCAAGCACTCGATGTCGCAACCGCATTTCGGGCCGACTTAATGTTCGTCGATTTGGCGATGCCCGAAATAGACGGCTGTACGCTCATTCAACGATTTCGCCAGATTCCAGCCTTCGCTCAAAAAAGATTCGTCGCGATCACCGGCCATGCTGACGAGGGGCACAAGACCATGGCCCTGACGGCTGGCTTCGATACAGTTCTGTTCAAGCCCATTGGCTTGAAAGAAATCAAAACGGTATTGACCAATGCGCTGGACATCCCTCAGGGGCAGCAACCTGCCTCGTCTAACGAGCGTGCCATGCATAGGTCGGAACAACGCATGCCTATGAAAGTAGCCCGAAAAATCAGAAACGAGCGCAATTCAAAATTGCTGACTCTAGCTGAAAGTGAAGCCGCGATTTGTGAAGGAATCGTTCGTTTTCAAGAAGAATTTATGGGATGGAGGTCTCAGCAGATTCACGCTCACTTCATCAAAGACCTCCTGGCGGTGCGCGTTATTGGTGTGTTAACGCAGGCCGAACGGCAACTTGGTAAATCGTTATCGCCATCTAACGTGGCAAGGGATCTCGTCAAACAAGTACGAAAGCAATTGCTGGAACTGGCGCGCCCGATGTTGGAATCATTGGTCCATGAAGTCGCCGGCGTGAAAGTGATCAGTATGCATCATGACATTAGCACGGTTACCGGTGAAGAAGTCGTGGTCTTCTCGTTGACCGAAGCGCCACACTTCGGGTGATGACACGTATCAATTGTGGTGAACATTATGAGAATAATGAGATCGTTGCGTTGCATTGTTGAACGGCGACGATACAATACGGGCAGGTCGATGTGGCCAGGGCCCTCGACCTTTTCGGACGACTATATAAAGCGCAATCCGGTTGCAAACCGGTAGGCGCGTTAAACAGTAAGCCGACGCGATGAGATACCTCAAGGTGTTTCGCCGCGTCGGCTTTTTTATTTCCTGTGCCGCGCACATTTCTTGATTGTTTCAGTATTGAGAGGATATTCGACGTGCAAAGTTATGCTATTCAGAGCGTTCTGGCCGTTTGCTTGGTGGTCAGCACGTGGTGCGTATCGCAATTCGGATTTAATTCCCTTGGAGATTCGACGACAGAGCCGACTCTGTCCGCCGCCTCAAACGGCGAGGCAGACATCCTCGATTTACGGACCGGTGATACGTTTTGGGGACTTCATCTGGACAGCGTCGTTCCCTGTTCGAGCTTGTTGGTCAGAGGGGGCGGCGATCTTGTCACATTTTCAGTAATGAACAACCACAACGCGCGCTGTGGATATCACGTAGTCAAAGAGAAGCAGATCATTCTGCACGGCAACGAGTTTAGCGTGCGTGTGGTCGGCGCCGATCAGATCCATGTCGAACGAATAGCGGTGTCGAAAGACATCGCGACAATGCGTTGAACTCGAATCGTTGGATGACTGAGTAAAGAGCAACTTGGCCCTGGCTGGGAGGCTTGTTACTAAGTATGCCGACGTAATCGAAGGCCAGTGGGCTTTTGATTACGTCGGTTATTTTATGGCGGTGGCGCTTCACGGTGGGCGCCCCCCTCGCTGTGAGACGAACCGTGCCGTTCTTGACGGATAATAGACGAGCGCTGTGCCCAGAAACGTCAAGAATGTTCCCCCTGAGGAGAATCACGTATGGCAGCAACCAACAACAACATCGCCAGTCATTATTCTCAGGTCGGCATCTTACCTGCGAACAACAATCAACGCGACGTATCGAGCCTCATATTGTTGATCTAGCGCATTCAAACGGCCTCGTGATGAATGCCACAGGTCGACTGTCGAAGAGGGTAACCTCACAATAATAAATTATATCTGACGCATCCACCGCTAGGACATATTAAAATAACAAGGCATCTACTATGCATACTAATAACCATAAGACGCCAGGGCGAACTCATCGCTCGACTTACTGGCCAGGAGAGAGTCTCCTGGTCGCATTCTTTTGTACGTGTCTGATTGGGAGTGTCGGCAGTGCCCAAGCTGTTGAGCCCGATCCGGCTTTAGCAAGCAAGGGTACATCAAACCGAATTCATCGCGATCCCCAAGCGGGACTTGTGCGCTCGGTTCATTCGCTGCTCAATAGCGCTGTTCAAGATCATTCTGGCACCGTCCACGGAACCATTGCCGACATTCGTCTGAATATCGGCAATGGAAGCGCCGCGGAAATTCTCATCAAGCCCGTTGCAGCTAATGGCGGCAAGCACGAATTGCTACCCTTTCCGATGAGTGCATTGCGCTGGACCGGAGTTAACGGCGAAATCACCCTCGACAAGCAATCTGCTACGCCTGCTGTATCAGTCTTGCCCGGTGACCCTGACTCGATGAGTCGGGTGGTGTTGTTCTCATCGCTGCGAGACACTCCGGTTCACAACGCTCGCGGAGACAGACTTGGTCAAATTGTCGACTTCGGTCTGATTCCACAACAGCAACGGATTGCTTACGCGTTATTAACCTTGAGTCAGCAGGACGACACTCAGGAGACACTTTATCCGATCCCGTTGGCGGCCTTTGTCGTTCAGGAGAATTCCAAGCAGTGGTTTCTCGAGCTGCCACCAGGCATTTTGGAGAACACCCCGACCATCAAAAAAAATCAATGGCCTCCGACCGTGCCGTCCGCTTGGAGCGAGTATGTCAGCGTGCGTTATGGGCGGTCTCCGATTGGTGGTGTGCAAGTGAAGTTGCACGAGAAGAAATAGTAATCGATTCCACGGCCATCGCGCACAACGCTTGCCCAGATCGTCTGCTGCAGGTTCAATCGCGACATTAATTACGAGGAGTTTAACATGCGACGAATGATTTCGTTAAGTCTGATATTTAGCCTTGCCGTGATCATTTTCGCCGGGTGCGGCAAATCGGCGACGACCGAACGCAAAGAGGTGGTGACCACGCCCGATGGATCAACCACAACCACTGATACTCATAAGGTCGAGTCGAAAGGCAAAATGCCTCCGACAAATTCTCGCGGTGAGAAAGCGAACTAAGAATGGATCGCTTCTCGCTGCAGGCAATAGCCGTAGGAGTATGAGATAACACCTCACCTATCGATGGGTTATCGATCAGATTCTGACGGATCATAGACGGGCAATTCGCCCTGAAACGTCACGGATGTATTTTTAAGGAGTATCAATGATGGCCACAACGGCCAAACATGCTGCGTGTGCGTATCACCAGGCAGCAGAACGCCTGGCCAAGACCGCGCAGCAGCAGTCACAAACGTAGTATTGTTTCGCCCTCTGCCCAATTGTGGCAATCGGGATGAAAGCCCATGCAACGATCGTTGCAGTATATGTCCAGGCCTGCGAACACAGGTCCCGGCGCATGTCTCGCAGCGGCAGAAGCATTCCGCCCGTCGATGCGATCGTCAACCGATGTCGCACTTCGAGCCGTTCAATTTGTGCAGGCATGAGCGTCTTTCAATTATTCATGAAATCGCTCGCTTCCCCTCAATGAAGTACCCGTTTGCTAATTTGCCTTGATCACAATTCTCAGGAATCATGTCATGAAATCAATTATCCCGAAATCTTCTGCGGCGTTCGTTACGACGACATTCGCCAGCTTATTACTGATTGCGATCGTCCTGCAATCCAGTTCCGCGTATGGCCAACTCGGCGGTATCTTGGGTGGCGGCGGAGGAGGTGGCTTGGGCGGCGGTGGTGGGGTTATCGGCGGTGGGGCGAATGTTGGCGGCGGAATCGGTGTCGGCGGGGGAGTACTGCCGTTGATTCCAGGCACCCCAGGCATTGTCCCGGGGCTCAATAATCAAATCGGCGGAGTCCTCGGCGGACAAATCAGCAATGCATTGGGAATTCCAGTGGGCATGAATCTCGGACAGCGAGGCACCCTGGGCGTCGCCATCGACGATCGTGGCAACCACCTGATCCTCCAGAATGTTTATCCGAATAGTGCTGCGATGAGGGCTGGCCTGCAACAAGGGGATGCAATTCTGGCCATCAATGGCAATACGATTGATACTCATGCGAATCTCAACGCTCAGTTGGCGGCAGCCGCCGCGACGGGTAATCCGGCCGTGATCACGGTGCTGCGCAACGGGCAACCAACCACGGCCCAAGTGAGCTGGGGCGGCGCATTACAAAATGCACTTAACCAAAATGGCCTTCTGCCCAATCTGAACGTATCACAACGTGGTACTCTCGGAGTGGGGATCGACGACAGTCAGAATCAATTGCTCCTTACGAATATTTATGGCGGCAGTGCGGCTCAGCGCGCCGGGTTGCAAATGGGCGATCAAATCGTTTCGATCAACGGCAATCAGGTTGCTGTGCATAGTCAATTGAACGCTCAGCTTCAAGCCGCTGCCGCTACGGGTAACCCCGCGGCCATTGCTTACCTGCGCAACGGCCAGTCCTTCACGACCAATGTCGACCTGACCGGGCAGGCCCAATTGAGCGCACTTGTCCCCGGTTTGGTTGCGTCGACGCTGCCGCAACTCAACCTGTCGCAACGCGGCACACTCGGTATCGGACTCGACGATGGACAGGGCAGCCTGAGGGTGATGCACGTTTACAACGGCAGTGCCGCTCAGCGGGGAGGCCTGCAAGTTGAAGACGAAATCATGACCGTCAATAACAATCAAGTCCGCTCACACGATCAATTGAATATGCAACTTCGCACCGCCGCGAATGCCGATGGCTGGGCCAACATCGGCTATCAGCGCAACGGCGCCAATTTGATGACCCGAGTGAATCTGGCAGGCAAAACCCAGATGAAAGTCCAGTAACCGCAAACGATGCATTTTCAACAAACAATTGGCGGTCGGGGAAGACGCTTAGGACTTCACCGACCGCCAGTGTTGTAAAAAGCGCATCGCCTTGTTTGATGAGAACGCTGTACGTATACGCGCTTGCGAGAATCTCGTTGTCGCCGAACATCGCACGGCGTTCCCTGCGGGCTTGCGATCCCGTGCGTCCATCCTCAGCGCCCAGCATGGCAGTCTGTCCCTGGCCACCACTGTCGCCAGTGGCTTAACCAGCGGCCAGATCAGTGGCAATGGCATCGGCACGCTCAGTCGCACCGCGCCGCTCGCTGCCCTCAACACCACGCTTGCCGCCAGTTAACACGCTGCTAAGAGCATCAAAGCCTTCGAGATCACTCGCGACAAACAGATTGTGTGGTCATATGAGGGACCGCATCGCGTGCATCATCTGCAAATGCTCACGGCCAATGGCAAACAGATTCAGGGCAAGCCGCTACGATGAGTAGGTGCTGGTCAGCCCCAGGCTGAGCCTGTTGCGAAACTGGCCTTCAACCGTAGACGGAACTTATTGATACGTCTAATCGACGTAGCGATGCCGATCGCCGTCTTCGACAGAACGAACGTTTCTCACGAATGCTTCGCTACTGCAACGTTGCGGTGCCGGAGGGGCGATGACTGCGGGGCAACGTTCCATATCTCTCGTGCCGTAAAAATAAGCCAACATTCTACCGATCAACTTGTCGTGTCGATAGAATATCCGTTTGACGGAAGGCCTGTCAGCCACGGAGGGCTACTTTTCACGGTGACGTTGAACAGCACAACTCATCATGCTGAACCACGGTCGGATATTTTGAGAATGCCGAACGAGAAGCGGATTCAGGGGGAGTCGAGGAGTCATTCGTTGCGATTCGTTTGTTCAACATTCGGCAGTTCCGGTGATGTCTTTCCGATGCTGGGCTTGGCACTGGAACTTCGTAATCGTGGCCACCAAGTCACGTTTTCCACCAGCGCACATTTTACTGCTCTAGCTCAAGCTTACGGTCTGGCCTTTGAACCATTAGGCACGGAAGCCGATTTTCAAGCCTGCATCAACAACCCCGATCTGTGGCACCCTCAGCGGGCGTTTCGCCACATCTTTAACA
>CAYLYE010000180.1:0-13267 GCA_964387325.1 uncultured Planctomycetaceae bacterium | reverse complement strand
CCGTTCCTGATCGGCGAACTGCCGGAGTCGACCTACGCCGACCACTCGCAACCACTCGAGTTGAAATTGCCCCTGACCATGAACGGCCGACTCAACTCCCCAGGCGATGTCCATCAATACGCCGTCACACTGTCGGCCAATGAACAGCTCGTGTGCGCTGTCTCCGCCCGCGAGTTTTCGTCACCGGTCGATGCCGTGGTCCGCTTGCTCGACGCGGATCAGCAGATCGTCGCCACGAGCGAGTCGCGTCGCTCGGCCGATGCATTGTTGGTTTATCGCACGCCTGCGGCAGGCCGCTACACGCTGCAGATTTTCGACTTTCAACTGGCCGGGGGACCTCAGCACATCTACCGCGCAACGCTCACCACAGGCCCTTGGCTCGATTACACATTTCCAGCCGGTGTGCCGCAGAACATTGACTCCCCGCTCACGCTCTATGGTTGGAACTTGCCTTCGCCCACGCGCTCATCGCTCGAACATCGCGTGACAGCCCCAGCACCCGATGGGCTGGAGATCCGCTTGAGCGGCGCGGCCAATCAAATCTCGATTCCCGTGGGCGATCAACCGGAGCACATCGAAGTCGAGCCCAACAACACGCCTGAACAGGCTCAGGAGATATCCCTCCCGATCATCATCAATGGTCGGCTCGGAGCGCCCAGCGATGTCGATGTGTTCGCGTTCACCGCCACCAAAGGAGACCGTTTCGCGATTGACGTCGATTCGGCCGAATTGCATTTCCCCACGGATCTCGTGCTGTCGATCAGTAACGAGGCGGGCAAGAGCGTGCTGGAAGCGGACGACGATAAGACGTCACGCGATCCGAGCGTGCGATTCACCGTGCCGGCCAACGGTCGTTACTTTGTTGCTTTGCGTGATCGCAGTCGGGATGGTGGCGATGATTTCATCTATCGCCTGCGGTTGGGCCCCTATCGGCCGCATGTCACCGCGCGTGTAAACGTGCATTCGCTGACGCTTCACAGCGGACAGACAACGAATCTGGCCGTGCTTGTCGATCGCATCGACGGCTTGGCCGACGAACTCGAACTTGCCGCCGAGGGGTTGCCCGACGGGGTCGAGGCGAAGCCGCAAGCGGTGCCAGTCAAAACTCCCGCCACGATTCAACTTCCCTTCACCGTGGTCGACAAGCGTGCGCCCATATCGAAGTTGATCCGCATCGTGGTGCGCGGTACCGACAAGTCGAAGCCGCTCGAGCGCGTGGCGCTGATCGCCGAGTCGGCGCAGGCCAAGTCGTTCAGCCAAAGCCTCTGGTTGGCCGTCAGTCCCGAGGTTCCCTTCACGCTGAAGACGACCACGGTCATCCTTGATGCTCCACGCATGGCCGCGTTTCCGTTTCCGGTCGCAGTTGAGCGCAAGGAGGGCTTCACCGGCTCGATTCGCCTAGTAGGCGTCGAGCCTGATCGGCGTGGAACGGTCGTCCCCCTCGCCGGACAAATTGCCGCCGATAGCAACACCGGCTCGATCCCGTTGGTCATTCAACATAAGGTCACCGAGGGAACAACGCACCGTTGTCGTGTGATGGGCGTGGCCGACGTGCTCGGTGCCGACGGCAAATCGTATCCCGTATTTCAAGTGGCCACCGGCAGCATGTCCATCGGCTGTGCACCCAGCCTATTGACCATGACGATCGAGCCCGCCGTGGTCGTCTGGCAGCCTGGTACCGTGACTCAAATCACGGTTGCTGTGAATCGTTATGTCTCCATGCAGCCCATTCGGCTACGGCTAAAATTGCCCGCCGAGGCTCAAGGGCTCTCGTGCGAACCGGTCGAGCTCACTGCGGCACAGAACCGTGCCACGCTCACCCTCCGGTTCGCAGAGTCGGTCCGTTTGCCGCCGCGAACCAACGTCTCGATCATGGCCGAGTCGTCGCGCGACGATCTGCCCATCTACGGCTCCGCGAGCTTTCGCCTGGAAACCCCCTAATGAATCGCTCGCTGCGCTATCTTTGTGTCATCTGGTTTTGTCTCGGCGGAGTAACCAATGCCGCGGAGCCAACCGACACGGTGACGGTTGACGCGGCCGCGGTCGTGGCCTATGTCGAGAGTTGCCGTAAACCCAACGGTGCGTTTGGGCCCGTCGATCAGGCCTACACCGATGCCGCCTGGAACTTTCCGGCGGTCGAGACCCTGCTGTTCCTGGGTGAGCCCATCGCACAACCAGAGAAAATCCTCGAACATGGGCTGGGCTATCCACAAGGTCACGCGGGCGTTGGGCATCTGCTGTTCTTTCATCAGCATCAACTTCGCCAACGACTCGGTCGGCCTATTGCGGTTCAAGCTCGTCAGGTGCAAATCGAACATCAAGGCTTTAAGCCCCGTTATTACGGCAGCCCCTTCGGAATCGACGCCGATACGCTCTTCAAAGCCGGTCGCCGCGCCGACTCCGACGCGCTCGATGGGGCAACCACGCGGTTCGGCTACGACAGTCTCGCGTCGCTGTATTACTTGCTCGCGGGGCTCCAGGCCTCGGGTCGCGAACCGGCCGACCCGCAACCACTCGTCGCGTATGTGCGAAGCCGTCAGGCCGCCTCCGGTGGCTTTGTCGATGTGCGTAGCGAAAACGCCACGCCAAGCGACCACGACGCCCATATCGCGCACACGTACTTTGCTCTGGCATCGCTCAAACTGTTGGGCCACTCGCCGACGAGCGCCGAGCGCGCACGCTGTGTGACGTTTGTGCAGGGATGCCAAACAACCTCGGGCGGCTATCGATGGAATCCGCAGGACACGCTCCCTGCCAACCAGGCCGACGTGTACTACACCTGGGCCGCACTCCGCTCGCTGGCCATCCTAGGCTCAACACCCCGGCAGTCCGTGCAATGCCTGCAATGGTTGAACTCGTTGCAGAACCACGATGGCGGATTCGGCGACCAGACCGGCTGGCGATCGAGACTCTACAGCACCTATTACGCGGTCCACTCGTTGGCCCTGCTCGGCGACAACCTTCGCAACGCAATCAAACCCAAGCAGGTAGCTCGACCGCGTGTCGAGGCGATTCCCGCCGACAGCTTAAACATCTATCAAGCCTTGTTCAAAACGCCGGTCATCGAGCCCAACGACCTCGCTGCCTTGAGCCATCGCAAACTCAACCTGCTGGGACTCAAAAGCGATCAGTTCGACGCGGCCGAGCGGCTGTTCTCGACGATCGATCAGCACAAACTGCCGCTCGATATCGTCCTTTGCCCAGAAGCGTATCCTCACCGCGCACGCTCGTTCGGCGGCCTGTTGCTCGATCACGTGGGCAACTTCACGCTTGACGCACGCTGGAACGCCCCGCAAAAAAACACCTGGCTCCGCGCCGATGAGGCCGGACGGCAAAGCCTCTCGTGGACAGAATATCAGCAACGCGTGCTGAGCCCGTTGCGCGCCGCGTCCCTCTGCTATCCCGAGCAAGACTTCACACAAGAGCACGCCTACATCGCCTACGATCACGGGTCGTACAACGCCGTGCTGGTCGGATTCAACTGGGCGCCACGCGACTTTGTCCGGGTCTTTCCCTGGCGCGAACGCTACGTTGACCGGCTGACTCCCATCGCCGATGCCGATGCGCACGGCGATCTTCAAAAATGGTCCCCACAACTCGATCACACGCGGATGTTGTACATCGCCCGCAGCCCTTCTTACGCCGACTTTTTGCTCTCGGCCTCGGCCCAGCGCGTCGTCGGCGTCGTAGCCGATCCGGAAGGCGTGCCGGAGGGTATCTCCTACTACGGCCCCGCTGCGGCCGTCGATTTTGTCAAACGCCATGTCGAAACGTGGCGCTGGTGGCCTCGCCCGTAACCCAACGCCAATGAATGACTCACTTGACCTCATCGCCCGCAACTCCCCATAGGTTCACGATCATGAACATTCTTCGCATGCTGGGTCGAACGATCGCGTTGATCGTTGCGTTCGGTTTGCCGTTGTCGGCATCGGCCCAAGCGGTCGCTCAGCCCAAGCCAACTTTCCAGGACACGCAAGCCAAGGCCGAGGCGGGCGACGTCAACGCGCAATATGCGTTGGCCGGCATGTACGGCAAGGGGGACGGCGTGGCCAAGGACGACGCGCTTGCGGTCAAGTGGTATCGCAAAGTGGCCGAGCAAGGGGACGCGCGCGGCCAGAGCATGCTCGGCGTCATGTACACCAACGCCCGCGGCGTGCCGCGAGACTACGACCAAGCGATGGCGTGGTTTCGCAAAGCCGCCGCGCAGAACAGCTTGCATGCCTATTACAATCTCGCGCACATGTACTCCGCCGGCAAGGGAGTTGACCGCAACTTGGCAGAAGCCGCGAACTGGCAGCGCAAGGCCGCCGAGCAAAACTATCCCGTTTCTCAGCGTGGCCTCAGCGGCATGTACGCCACCGGCCAGGGAGTTCCCAAGGATTTGGTGCTAGCCCATGCTTGGCTGACGCTTTCCGATCCGCTCCTTAGCGACGCGACCAAAAAGCAACTGCAACAACTCGAACAGCAGATGACCCCCGAGCAAATTGCCGCCGCCGCTCAAGCCGCTCGCGATCTTTCCGCCAAGCTATACAACAAGAAAAATGAGGGATAAACGGGAGTGCTCCGGCCATCATGCAGAGAAAAAGTTGGGCGAGTTTTCGGTTTTCCGTTTTCAGTTGAAGGAGCAGTGGTCGTCAGGCCCCCGATATCTTCACCCCAGTCGGCGGCGAGTGCCGCCGGTCCGTTCGGCGATCGTAGCGCATCACCCGACATCGCCTCCATCATTAGCCCTCGGCGATAGCGACGCTTCGTCGCTGACGTCGGGAGTTCTGCACCAGCGCGGCGCGAGTGACCGTTACCACCCTCTTCACGTCGCACTCGCCTCACGGTCATCGAGCGGGAACCGTCAGGTTCCCGATAGCCTCGCACAGGCACCCGGCCTCTCGGTACTCATCATCAGCCGATCCGGTTCCCGTAGGTCATGCACTCCGTGCATGACGATCGACCGTTCAATCATCAGCCCACATGGTCGACCAAACACGGTACCGTGCTGCGATTGACCCAATGAATTGAGCGCCGCTGACTCCTGTCAGGCACAGAGTGCCTGACCTACAAAATACGCATCGAGCTGTCGGTTTGCGGCACGAGAGCATATGGTATCATGCTGTTAAACGACAAACAGTGCATCCCAGCCGTCAGTCTCTATTGAGACCTGTCCCGTTGAGTTGCCCAGGAACTAGATCTTGATTTCACGATTCGTCCGCGGGGGAGGCCCAGAAAACCGGCCGAGCGATCGGAGATCATAATTGTTCTGACCCCTTTATTTCTTTGACCCCTTTATTTCCTTTATTTCTCATATTTCTCAGGCAAATCTAAGAGGCCGACAAATAACCGACTGGGTATTCTGGAAAAGCAGGGTTGCGAACGGTTTTTTTGTCAGCCTCTAACAACAATGTTCGCCGTCAAGTGGATTCCAACCTTTGTTGATTTTCCGAGGATCACATGGCAAAGAAACCTGCAAGCCCCAAAAAAACCACATCCACAAAGAATGAAAACGCACGCCCGGCCCGAGGCCGGTCATATTGTTGCATGACCGAAAGGCCGCCACGGTCGTTTGCGCCTAGTGTCAGCGCAAATCGACTGCGACTAATTCTGGTATCCGATAAAAAATGGGTGAACGGAACGGTCTTGCATTATTATTTCTTCGATAAACCTACTGATGGGGAAAATGTCGTATTCAGCGATGGAACTACAAAGTGGGTTTCGTGGACAACGAATGATGCGGAGAAGGATGTTGTTCGCGCAGCCTTCAAAAAATGGAAAGACGTCGGCATTGGGCTCAGTTTTGAAGAAGTCTCGTCGCGAAACGATGCGGAAATTCGCGTTGGCTTTATGCGAGGAGATGGCGCGTGGTCTTACCTCGGTCGAGAGATTCGCGACTTCGGCCCGAATGAGCGGACAATGAACTTTGGGTGGGATCTGTCTCCGGCAAATGAACCACCTGATATCGATACAGCGATTCACGAAATCGGTCACAGCCTTGGGTTTCCTCATGAGCACCAAAATCCGAATGCGGGAATTGTTTGGGATGATGAGGCTGTCTATTCATCCTTGGCGCAGCCACCAAATCGGTGGTCCCGCGACAAGACCTATTGGAACATCATTCGCAAAATCTCACCGGACACAGTTCAAGGGTCTAGCTGGGATCCAAATTCGATCATGCATTACCCCTTTGAGGCAGGACTGATTAAGGAGCCGCAACAATATCGCAATGGGCTTCAGCCTGCCGGCGGCATATCGCCGCGAGATGTCACTTGGGTGAGGACATTTTATCCTCCGCTGTCAGAGGCAGACTATCTTGAGTTGAAATCGTTTGAGTCGATTCCAATGACAGTCGATGCTGGTCAACAAATGAATTTTCGAATTCAGCCGACACAGACTCGCAATTATGAGATTCGCACTTTCGGGACGTCGGACACTGTCGTTGTGCTGTTTGAACACAACAACGGAGAATTAGCTTACCTGGCTGGCGACGACGATAGCGGTGAAGAGCGTAATGCGTACATGAAGATTAAGTTGATGAAGGATCGTAAGTATGTATTGCGAGTTCGCCTATATTATGCCGACCGACCCGGTGAAACTGCCGTCATGTGTTGGTAAAAGACGGCGAACAAGCGGTTCAACCCGAGCGGCGGTTCGGGCGTGTTGTGAAATCGGGGCAACTAAATAAACTAGATCTGTTTTTCAACGAGTCGGGTGGTCACGGCTAATGCTACGTCAATCGTGCTGACCCCGCCGCTGACCGTTCCCAACTGCGAACCAAAAACTGAAAACCGAAAACTCCCTCCCCGCCCCGTTGTGTTAGCATTCGATTGCCCCCCCTCGCTCTCGACACCCCGTCGCTTTACACTGGGGGGGCATGAACGACTGCGTGATTATTGGCGGCGGTGTGATCGGTCTGTCGACAGCCTATGAGCTGGCTCGACGAGGTCGGCGCGTGCGCGTACTCGATCGCAACTTGCCGGGCGAAGAATCGTCTTGGGCCGGGGCGGGTATTCTCGCTCCGGGGGCTCGAGTGAGCGATGCACCTCCGCTAGCGCGGCTGGCCGGTCTGAGCCAGCAACTGCATCCCCAATGGGCTCAGCAACTGCGCGACGAGACGGGCCTCGACAACGGCTATCGACCCTGTGGCGGCTGGTATCTGGCGCGGACGACGGCCGATGAAGAGGCCCTGCGAGCCGCTTACGAACAGTGGCGCCGCTGGGGGCTCGAACCCCGCTGGCTCGACGCCGCGCAACTACGCGAACAGGAACCGACACTCGCCCCCGCGCATGCCGCCGTACTGCTGAGCGAGGAGGGGCAGGTCCGCAACCCCCGGCATCTCAAGGCACTGCTGGCCGCGTGTCGCGCGCGGGGCGTGCAGATCACGAGCGGCGTGTCGGCCGACGACTTTATCGTCGAGGGCTCGCGTGTCACCGGCGTCCGAACGATCGAAGGGGTCATCTCGGCCGAGCAGTTTTGCATCACCGCAGGGGCTTGGAGCCGAGCGGTCGGCGAGCGGCTCGGGCTGTCGCTCGGCGTGCGACCGATTCGCGGGCAGATGGTGCTCTTGAACAGCGACGCGCCACATCCCATGCGAGTGGTCAACGATGGGCATCGCTATCTCGTGCCGCGCGACGACGGCCGCTTACTCGTGGGCTCGACCGAAGAGCATGTCGGCTTCGAGAAGCGAACCACGGCCGGGGCGGTCGCGGGGCTGATCGACTTCGCCGTCGGGCTCGTCCCAGTGCTGGCCGAGGCGCGGGTCGAACGCTGCTGGGCGGGGCTCCGTCCCGGCTCGCTCGATGGCCTGCCGTATCTCGGCCAGGTGCCGCAACTCGACAACGCCTTCGTCGCCGCGGGGCACCATCGACAAGGCTTGCAGCTGTCGTGCGCGACGGCCGTGGTCATGGCTCAATTGATGAGCGGCGAGCCGACTGTGATCGACCTCACGCCGTTTCGACTGGATCGTCCCCGGATTGAACCCGTTCACCTCCATTAACATCACTACGGCAGCGAATGGCCATCGACACACCCGCTCGCATCGCGATTATTGGCGCGGGGCCCATCGGCCTCGAAACGGCACTGTACGCGCGCTACCTCGGTTACGACGTCGACATCTACGAGGCCGGCGCGGCCTTGGAGCACGTGCGACGTTGGCAGCACGTGCGGATGTTCACGCCGTGGAGCGACAACGTCTCGACACTCGGCATGGCAGCGATCCGCGCTCAGGATCCCGACTGGCAGCCCGCGCCGGAAGATGCGGTGCTGCTGGGTCACGAGATGTTGGAGCGTTACTGGCAGCCGCTGGCTGAGTCGGACCTGATCGTCGATAACCTGCACCTGCACACGCGCGTCGTGTCGATCGGTCGGCCGCACATGCTCAAACACGAACTGCCCGGCGACGAGGCGCGGGGCGACGATAACTTCATCCTACTGCTCCGCACGAAAGACGGTCACGAACGACTCGCGACGGCCGACGTGGTCATTGATACCTCGGGCGTGTTGAGCCAGCCGAACGCGGCGGGGCAAGGGGGCATTTTCGCGCCGGGCGAATTGAGCCTGCGCGAGCGGATCGAACGGCACATTCCGGACGTTCACGGCGCGCAACGCGCGGCGTATCAAGGTCGCCGCGTGTTGGTGATCGGCGATGGTCACTCGGCCGCGACGACCGTCGTGGCGCTCGCGGCTCTCGATCCGCGCCCGACCGTCATTTGGGTCACCCGTTATGAACTGCTCGCTTCAGCCACCGGCCCGCTCGACGAGCACCCCGACGACCCACTCGCCGAACGACGCACGCTGATTCAGACGGCGAATCGGCTTGCCTCGTCGTCTGAATTGGGGGTCGAGCATCTGAGCGGCACGCTGCTGGCCGCGATCGAATACCTGGCCGAGAGCGACCGCTTTCGCATCGAGATGGTCGGGCTGCATGCCGGTACCATCGAGGTGGACCGAATCATCGCCAACGTGGGTTTCAGTCCTGATCTCGGCCTGTTCGAGACCTTGCAGGTGCGAACCTCGCATCTGACCAGCGGCGTCGAGCAGCCGAACGCGGGCCCCGCCGCGCTCGTACTGCCCGAGCCGAACTTTTATCTGCTGGGGGCCAAAAGCTTCGGTCGCGATTCACGCTTCTTCATCCGCGAAGGGCTCCGCCAGATTCGCGATCTGTTCACGATCATTGGCGATCGTGCTACGCTAGATTTGTATCAGACGCATCGTCCGTAACTCTTCTCTCCCGGAACAGAATCATGCCCGCGCGTCATCTCTTCTCGCTGTCGCTACTCTCATTGCTCGCCTTCGCAACCGGTTTCACGTTCAACACACCGCACGATATCAACGCGGCCGAAGCGTTTCGCGACGATGCCCAAGGCAAAGACGCCGTCGAGAAACTGATGAAGCGGGTCCACAAAGGAAAGAACTCGCCTTACAAGCAGATCGAGGACACGCTGTTCACCAAGACACCTGACTGGAAGCTGATCGACGAGCATTTGCCCAATCTGGTCGAGATGGCCAAGTTGCTCAAGACTTCAAGCAATATGGAGATTCAAGACTCGTCGGCAGGCTATGCCGACGCGGTCGCCGAGTTGGCGCCACTCGTCAAGGAGCGTTCGTTGAAACCGGCGCGCGATAAATTCGACGCGCTCTCGAAGGCCTGCGCCGATTGCCATTTCCGCGGCGGCATTGGCGGCGTTCTCGATTAGTCATTGCCCAAGCCGGCGACTTGTCGCCGATCGACCGACGGCCAAGCCGTCGGCTTGGAGTGGCCCAAACTACGCGGAGAATTTGAGTTTGCTTCGCCCGAGCGTTACGATAGTTGCTCTTCACCCGTCTCGAAGCAACGTGAGCAACATCATGCGGTTATCTGCGCTCTGGATCGTCGGCCTGCTGTTGGGAACTCTCTCGGGAGTCGACGCCGTCGAGCCGGTCAAGCGACCAAATATCTTGTGGATCTCGTGCGAAGACACGAGCCCCGACCTGGGTTGCTACGGCGACTCGTATGCCGTGACGCCGAACTTGGACAAGCTGGCCGCACAAGGCGCGAGATACTCGCTCGCGTTCAGTCATGCGCCCGTGTGCGCGCCGAGCCGTTCGGGCCTGATCCTCGGCATGTACCCGACCACGGTCGGCACACATCACATGCGCAGCAATGTCTTGCCGCACGGCGACTGGCGATGCTTTCCGGCCTACCTGCGCGACGCGGGCTATTACTGCACGAATAACGTGAAGACCGACTACAACTTCCCGGTGCCGAAAGACGCCTGGGACGAGAACAGCAACAAGGCCCATTGGCGCAATCGGCCCAACAAGTCGCAGCCGTTCTTTAGCGTGTTCAACTTCACCGTCTCGCACGAGAGCCAGAACCGGGCGGCTCCCAAGCAGTACGAGAACAACACGCGCCGGCTCACCTCCGAACAACGACACGACCCGGCGAAGGCCAAGCTGCCGGCATATTATCCCGACACACCCATCGTGCGCAAGAATTGGGCCGTCTGCTACGACAACGTCACGGCAGTCGATTATCTGGTTGCCGATTTGCTTGCCGAGCTCGACGCGGATGGGCTCGCCGACAACACGGTGGTCTTTTTCTTTGGCGATCATGGTCGCGGCCTGACGCGCGGCAAGCGGTTCCTGTACGACACGGGGCTCCGCGTGCCGCTGCTCGTCCGCTGGCCGGGCCAGATCAAGCCCGGCACGGTGGTCGACGATCTGACCGCGTTCGTTGACTTCGCGCCAACCGTGTTGTCGATCGCAGGGGTCGACATCCCCAAGCACATGCAGGGGCAAGCGTTCCTCGGCCCCAAGAAGGCCGACAAGCCACGCGAGTACATCTACGCTGCCCGCGATCGCATGGACGAACGCTATGACATGATCCGAGCCGTGCGTGACTCGCGATACAAGTACATTCGCAACTACATGCCCTGGAAGCCGTATGCACAGCACCTCGCCTACGGCGAGGCGATGCCGATTATGCAGGAGTGGCGGCGACTATCGGCCGCAGGCGAGTTGACCGGCCCGGCCGCGCTGTTTATGCAGCCCAGCAAACCGGCCGAGGAATTGTACGACTGCGTGAGCGATCCGGATGAGATCAACAATCTCGCCGGGGATCCCCAGCATCAGGTGACACTCGATCGGCTCCGCAACGCCCATCAGGCGTGGGTCAAGCAGACGGCTGACTTGGGCTTCGTCGCCGAGATCGACATGCTCAACATGATTCGTAAATCGCCCACTGACTGGCGGAGCTTGCCACGTCCGAGCGGGTATCCTCCAACAGCGGCCCCAGCCGTTGGCAGCGTGTCCGAACTAAGTCAGCAACTCGAAAACGACAATTTTGCCGTCGCCCTTCAGGCGGCGATCGCGCTCGACGAGCTTGGCGAGAAAGCGCGGCCGGCGCTCGATGCCCTGAAACGGGCCAACGCTCGGAAGCGCGAAAACGATTACGTGATGCGAGTCTCGGCCCACGCCCTCAAGCAGCTCGGCGTCGAACCGTCGAACCGCCCGAAAGAATAGCAACCAATATTGTCACTCTGAAATTCCAGCCACAGCAAGTCAAGCGATAAGCAATTGAAGCACCTTGCTCAACTTAGGATTCAGATGAGTTAACTCTGTGGTTAATTTTACCGCATCTCGGTCGGCCACCCTACGGAGTCCATAACTATGCGAATCCTACTACTGCTCGCCGTCATCTTCTCGGCCACGCTCGCTGAGGCGGCGGAGCAAAAACTCAATGTGCTGTACATCGCGGTCGACGACCTCAACAACGCGCTGAGCTGTTACGGCCACGCCACGGTCAAGTCGCCGCATGTCGATCGACTCGCCGCGCAGGGCACCCGCTTCGATCGGGCTTACTGCCAGTTCCCGCTCTGTAATCCCAGCCGCTCGTCGTTCCTCACGGGCTTGCGTCCCGACACGAACGGTGTCAAGGACAACGCCGTCGAGTTCCGCAAGAACATCCCTGACGTGGTCACGCTGCCGCAGATGTTCCAGAACAACGGTTACTTCGTGGCCCGGGTTGGCAAGCTGTATCACTATGGCGTACCGTTGCAGATCGGTACGAGCGGGCTCGACGACCCGCCGAGTTGGATGCTCGTTCGCAATCCGCGCGGCCGCGATCGTGACGACGAGCCGAAGATTTTCTCGCTCGAAGCGGGCAAGTTCGGCGGCACACCCAGCTGGCTCTCGGCCGACGGTACCGACGAAGAACAGACCGACGCGATCGGCGCGGCCGAAACGATCAAGCTACTCGAAGCTAATAAGGACAAGCCGTTCTTTATCGCTTGCGGATTCTATAGGCCGCATACACCGTACGTCGCGCCGCATAAGTATTTCGACCTCTACCCACGCGACAAACTGCCGTTGCCGCAATTCCCCTCGAACGATCGAGACGACATCCCGGCCCCGGCCGTCATGCAGCATCCGGCCCGGTACAACATGGACGAGAAGGTGACGCGCGAAGCATTGCAAGCCTATTTCGCCTCAATCACGTTTATGGATGCCCAGGTCGGCAAGCTGCTCGCCGCGCTCGACCGGCTCAAGCTACGCGACAAAACGATCGTCGTCTTTCATAGCGATCACGGCTACCACAACGGCGAGCACGGCGGGCTGTGGCAAAAGATGTCGCTCTTTGAAGAGTCGGCCCGCATTCCGATGATCATCTCCGCGCCAGGTCAAAAGACCGTCGGGCAGGGGAGCGGCGCGGTCGCCGAGTTGGTCGACCTCTACCCGACTCTGGCCGACTTGTGCGGGCTCAAGGCCCCCGCGAATTTGCCTGGGCGGAGTTTGCGGCCGCAACTTGACGATCCCAAGGTGAAAGGCAAACCGGCCGCGATCACCCAGGTGCGGCGCGGCGGCGGACCGATGGGCAAGGGGACCGCGTTCGCTGGCTACTCGTTGCGAACCGAGCGCTGGCGGTACACCGAGTGGGACGGCGGCAAGCAAGGCGTGGAACTATACGATCACGACAACGACCCAGGCGAGTTCACCAACTTGGCCAAGGACGAGAAGCACGCCGCAGTCGTGGCCGAGTTGAAAGAATTGCTCCGGGCCACTACAAAGTAGCCTCGCGTATTTTGTAGTACCCGGCCCAGAGGACCGGGCTATTGGGAACACACATTCATAGCCCGGTCCTCTGGGCCGGGTAATTTATTGTCGGCCCTCTGGGCCGGGTCGCTCACGAGGAAACAGTGATGATTCTGGCGTTTGGTGAGATCATGATGCGTCTGGCCCCGGCCGACCATTTGCGGCTGCGGCAGGTATTGCCCGGCCAGATCGACGTGGCCTTTGCGGGTGC
>CAYLYE010000179.1:0-13274 GCA_964387325.1 uncultured Planctomycetaceae bacterium | reverse complement strand
CCATAAAGCCTGTTGGGGCCAGCTTCGAGATCGTCGACATGCACGACTTTCTTAAGCCCATGAAAGCTACCGATGCCGAGTTTGGCTACGACGGCAAAATGTACATCTCCGACTATGTGAATCTGGAATGGAACGGAGGCAGTAAAGGGGGCCGGATCTACACGCTCTTCGATCCTGAACAGCAACAACAGCCTGTGATACGTCAGGTCGAACGCCTGTTTCGTGAAGGCTTCCGGCAGCGCGCGAGTCGCGAACTGGCCGACCTATTGCGGCATGCCGACATGCGGGTTCGTCAGCGCGCTCAATTCGCACTCGCCGAACGTGGTGCGGCGAGTCTGGAGCACTTGTCCCCGGCCGTTGAACAGACGGCCAATCAATTTCAACGTCTGCACGGCATCTGGGGGCTCGCTCAGATTGCGCGCACCCAACGCAGCGCGGTCACGAGCTTGACTCGCTGGCTCGACGATCCCGATCCGGAAGTGCGCACGCAGGCGATCAAATCCTTGGGTATCTTGCAGGCCGATGTCGCGGCCGAGACCATCACGCAGCGGTTGAGTGACACGGAGCCTCGGGTGCGGTTTCATGCGGCGATTGCCGTGGGGCAACTGAAGCATCGCGCAGCCGTCCCTCGGCTCTTCGAGTGCCTCCAGGCGAATGCCAATCAGGATTTATATCTGCGGCATGCTTATGTCGAGGCCCTGACGCGCATTCACGATCGCGCGTCGGTCTTGGCTCGTGCTAAAGATTCACACTCCGCGGTCCGCTTGGGGGTCGCTTTGACGTTGCGTCGCTGGCAAGACGCTGCGGTTGCCCAGTTGCTGGCCGACGCGGATATCAAGATCGTGACCGAGGCGGCGCGGGCGATCAACGATTTGCCAATCGACGACGCGACGGCATCGTTGGCTGAGGTGGCTGAGCGACTGGAGTACTTTGTCGCTCCGTGGCCTGATGCACTCGTGCGGCGTGTGATCAACGCGAACTTTCGCCTCGATGATGCCAACAGTATGCGACGATTGGCCAAGTTGGCGAGCCAGGTAAAGTTGTCGGACGCGATGCGTCGCGAGGCCCTGTTTGCGTTGCGAGATTGGGTCGAGCCGCCGCCGCGCGATCGAGTGAACGGCAATTGGCGACCTTTGAGCGTTCGCGATGCGGCGAAGTTACGCGAGGTGTTGCAGCCCTTGGTACCTGCTCTGCTGGCCAGTGCGAGCAGCGGTTTGCAGGCCGACGTGGCCGACTTGATCACGAAGTTGAATCTCCAGGCCGACGATCAACTGTTCGTTGCTTGGGCTCGTGACGTTCAACAATCGCTGGCGACCCGCATCGCCGCGTTGGAACTGCTCGCGAAACGCAAGTACGACGACCTGGATCAAATCCTGGAGCAGTGCCTGCGAGACGACTCGCCGGAGTTGCGTGGCCGGTCGCGAAGATTGCTGGCCTTGGCCAATCCCGCGCGCGGAGTTGCCGAGCTGCGGCAGGTGATCGACCAGCCCACAGGCATCGCCAGCGAACAGCAAGCCGCAGTGCTGACACTCATCGATATTGCGACACCCGAAGCGGCCCGTTTGATGGACGAGTTGTTGCAGCGTTGGGTCGAAGAACGTTTGCCCCAAACGTTGCAGCTCGACGTTTGGGAGCTTGCTCAGCGCCGCTCAACCGCTCGCGGCAAAGTGCTCTTGGAGCGGATCGAAAAGTCCTGGCAGGGGGCTGATCCGCTGGCGCGTTACCATGTCGCGCTCTCGGGGGGACATGCCGAGCGAGGCCGTGAGCTGTTTACCAGTCACCCCGGAGCCCAATGCATCCGTTGTCATAAAATCGAATTGCGTGGCGGTGATGCCGGGCCCGACTTGAGCAAAGTGGCGACACGAGGCGATCGGTTGTATTTGCTGCAATCGCTGATTGTGCCCAGCGCCAAGATTGCCCCCGGTTTTGGCACCGTGACCTTGGCGCTCAACAACGGCACGATCGTCGGAGGTATGTTGAAAGCCGAGTCGGCTCTGTCGCTTACGCTGCTCGCTCCCAACGGCCAAGAGCTTCGCATCGCGGTGAGCGACATCGACGAACGCTCCGCGATGCAGTCGTCGATGCCGGTCGTCACGAACTCGCTGAGCTTGCGAGAGATCCGCGACTTGGTCGAGTACCTATCGACACTGAAGTAGATTTTTTGAATGTCGAATTATTTCCGTGGCGAGGCGAGTTGCTGACGACATAGCAGCGGATGATCGGTCAGTATCGCCTGTACTCCCGCGCGGGCCGCTTTACGCCAATGCTCCGTGAGAGGGCCCGCGACGGTCGCTCCCGCGATGAACGCCTGCTTACCGGCCGCATGGGCACTCTTGAGATCATTCAGCTCAGGGACAAATCGCAGATAGACCCAGTCGGAGTCTCGATCGGCCACGGCCTGCCGGAGCTCGGCAAGATCGTGGGCCACCATCGCGGTATGGGCTTGCGGATGGGCGGCGCGCAGACGACGGCGAACCTCCGCATGATCGATCGTGCGGCCGATAAACAACAGGCGATTCAAGACGCCATGCTTCGTGGCCAAGCGGACCAAATCCTGTTCCACCTCGAGATCGTCCGCTTTGATGTCGACCGCATAGACCCCAGTCGACGTGGGATGTTTCGCGATCAGCACCAGCACTTCGTCGATCGTGGGAATCCGCTCCCCTTGGTAGTCGGACGAGAACCAGCTACCGGCATCCAACGCACTCAGCTGAGACCAAGTCAACGAAGTCACGGCCCCCTGACCATTGGTCGTGCGATCCACGGTATCGTCGTGAACGCACACCAACTGGCCATCGCGACTGCGCCGGACATCAAACTCGAAACCGATGCGCAGATGCAAGCAGGCCGCAAAATTAGCCAGCGTGTTTTCCGGCGCGTCGAGCAACAACCCACGATGGGCCACCACGCTCAGCGGTGTCTGGTCTGCGGCTCGGACGATTGCGCCATCGAACCAGGCACATAACCCGGCGACGAACAACATTCCAATGAATCGATACGCTCGTGACATGGTAGAACCCGAACTCCGAGGGACGTGCTTCCGACACGGACACCCACGTAGCATAGTGGGCAGCGCGCTCGATGGCGAGCGAGCTACTTTAGGCGCGCTTCATTCGCCCATAAGCCGAGCGCCGGATTGCTGATAAAATAAATCCGCTCGCCGTCGGCCATCGTGTTCCAGCCATCGGCGAGCTTGGTTGGGTCGTACCGTCGGCTCATTTCCGTCAGATCGGCATAACGATAGTTCACCCCTTCGATCTCGGCCGGAGACAAATGGCCGGGGCAGTACGTGACCCGGAACCGGTTCTCGGACGAGCCGTGGATCAGGTGTGCCGCGGCCGAGAGGTTCGCTTGCAGGTCTTCGTTCTCACGCATGAACGCCATAATCTCGGGTGTGGTGCGGTAGCCGTACTTGCGAATCAGCCAATCGATTTGCGGGTCCTCGCCAAATGTTTTCACTCCGGGGGCCAGCACGATCAGCTCGCCGTGGTCGGCAATGGCCATCCGCGTGCGGTAGATCGACTTGTTCCCCAACCACGTGCTGTGAAACTCCTCTTCGTCCAGGTAGACCACGACTTTGTCGAGCGGCTCGTTGAGGATGGTGAAATTGACTTGAATTGCCAGCTCACTGGCCCGCTCGAAGCATTCGTGGTCGTCGCCAATGAACAGACCGCGCGTGACGAGCTCGCGCCGCTCGTTGGCCCCCACCACGGTTTGCACATAGAGCAGAGGCAAGTGCTGACAGAAATGGTCCTGCGCGTAGTTTAAAATGCGGCGCAGGGGCGTGTCCGAGCGGCCCATCATCCGTTCCATGCCATAGGCTGCGCCGATGAAATGGCTTTCGTTGATCCCTTGCGAGCCGCCGGTTCCCACGAAGATGTTCTTGTTGTAGTTGGCCATGCCAATCACTTCATGGGGCACAACCTGGCCGATGGAGAGGATCAAATCGTGCCCGCCATTCCAGAGCAGTTTATTGAGCTGCGCGGGCCACGGCTTTGTCCAAATGCCCTCGGTGGCCTGGGTCACAAATTCAGCCGGCACGTGTCCGATCGTTACCACGTCGTCACGCCAACGATGTTCGCGGAACAACGACTTGGGTACCCCGGGAAACATTTTCTCCAGTTGCCAGTCGGGCATGGCAAAGTGCGTGCCCAGCGCCGGCATAATATCGGTCAGCCGCTCGCCGAAGTACTCGTAGGTCTGGCAGGTCAGCAAGCCAGCGCGACTGTTGTAGCGAGTAAAATCCGGCGGCACCGCGAGCACTTTTTGTTTCGCGCCCAACCGCGCAAAGCAAGCGTGCAGCGCCTCGCGCATTTGGTCCGAGCTTAGTTCGGTCGTGGGCGATCCGACGGCGTAGTAAAGTGACATGCGATGATCGACATTCGTGGTGCTAGGGCGACACTCGACAACATCGTTCAAGATAGTCGAATCGATCGTCGCTGTCAGCCGAGGCCCTGGTCGTCGTGTCGCTGAGCACGGTATCCCTACGGCACGTCTTTGCGGCCTTGCGGGTCGATCATTTCGTCAAAGCCCATCCACAACGCGCGGGCGTAACGAAAGAACCAGAGCGGGAACAACACACAAAACACGGCGAGCGACCAGAGCAGCGTGCGGTCGGGAATCTCCAGCACGAAAAAGCCGATGAAAAAGGCCGCCGTCGTCAGCAGGGCCGTCAGCCCGTAATTGAAATAGATCGAGCCCAGGAAGTAACCCGGCTCGCGGGCAAATGACAGCCCGCAGTGGTCGCACTCGTCGCGCATGCGGAACGGCCCCAGGAACAGCCGCCCCTCGCCACAACGTGGGCAACGCAATCGAGCGGCACGAAACACGACCGAGGGAATCGACATGAGGCGATCTCAAGAAAATTGTGGTTGCCAGCCCACGACGCGGGGCGGGAGCATCTGTTATCTTCTGCTCCAGGGACCGCCGCAATTCCTCTTCTAGTACCGCCTCGCAGCCATGCGCCGATTCGCTCATCTGCTCAAACTCGTGGGGCTCGTCGCGGCTCCATTGGCTATTTTACTCAATATGGTAGGCGTGCTACCGTACGGCTACCAGGAATTGCTCTGGTTGGCGGGGTGCGTGTGTCTGTTCGGGATAGGGCATTTGCTCGAAACCCACGCTGGGACACGGTAGTTGCGCGGGTAATAGCCTGGCGGTCAAGGACGAGATCGCGGGCAGGGGGGCTGCTCGGCGTGGATCACTATTTCTTCTTCCCGTAAATTCCAGATTTGCCTATACTTATGTAATGTAAGACGGTCACGGAAGGGCCGTCACTCCGCGCGGTGCAGCGTGCGCCGTCGGGTTCGCAGCCCTGGGTTGGGCCAAGGTGACGGACATGCGTACTTTGCGGCGACCAGGAAAATTGGTGCCGACTCTACTGCTGCTGGGCAGCCTGCTGACGGTCCCGTCATTGGTTCAGGGGCAATTCTTCTCCCAATCGCTGGGACCCGCCCTCGAACTGCCCAACAATGTCACGTTCGACGAGGCCGGCTCGGCTGCCAAGAAGCATCTCGAGCAGTTTCACGCTTTTCTGACGAACGAACAATGGTCCGATGCGATTGACACCCTGCGGCTGATTGCCGAGGGGCACGCTGACAAGGTCCTCTCGGTCGCCGAAGGACGGTATCTGAGTGTGCGCGAGTACACGCATTTGTTGATTGCCGACCTTCCGCCCCCGGCGCTGGCCCTGTATCGGCAGCAGGCCGACCCGTTGGCGAAACAGTGGTATGACCAAGGCATCGCCCAGCGCGATGAACGGCTGTTGCGGCAGATAGTTGAGCAGTGGTACTGCAGTCGCTCGGGGGACGACGCGCTCTTGGCGCTGGGAGAACTGGCGCTCGAACGAGGCGAGTTCTCGCTGGCCCGTAGTGCCTGGGAGCAATTGTTGCCGCACAAGTCACGTCCGAACGGACCGTTGACCCGGCTGGTCTATCCTGACACCGACATCGATCTCGCGGCGATCCGCGCTCGGCTCGTGCTCGTGCAGTTGCTTGCCGGAGACACGGCGACCGCAACCCACGAGTTGGCGCAATTTAGCGCCTTGCACGCGACCGCCACCGGACGGCTGGGGGGGCGTAGCGGCAACTATGTCGAGTTGCTCAACCGTCTCGCGGCCGACGTGGGTCGCTTAGCGTTCAACGCGCGCTTGACCGAGCACACGACCTTTGGCGGGGCGAGTGCGCGGCAACGCACCATCGACGGCACGATCGACTTGTCTGCGATGAAATGGATGCAGAAGCTCCCCAAGCCTCCGGCACGAAATTATCCCTGGCCCAGTGGCAAAGGGGTGGCCGAGAATCCGTTGCAACCGCTGAGTTACCACCCGATCGTCGTCGGCGAGCGCGTGTTCGTTCACACCGTCGACGGCGGCGCCGATCAAATTCATGCCTTCGATTTGAAAACGGGCGAGCCCGCCTGGGCCAACAATCCGCTCGACCTGCGCGGACTGATCGGTGGACCGTTGCCCTCGTCGCATCAGAATCCGCGGTTGGGCACGCAGCGGTTCACGCTCTCGTCGCAAGGGAACAAATTGTTCGTGCGCACGGGCAATCCCGTCACGTGTTTCAACGAGCGGCAGACATCGCATCAGGGGTCGAGCAGCCTGGTGTGCCTCGACCTGGAGAGCGAAGGGAGTCTGCTCTGGGAAATCACTCCCGGCGACGATCGTGCCGAGGGAGATAAATGGGCCTTCGAGGGACCTCCGCTGTGCGACGGCGAGTCGATTTATGTTGGTATGCGGCGCAGCGATATTCGTCCGCAGGCCTTTGTCGCCAGCTTCGACGCTCGTACCGGCAAGCCACGCTGGCGGCGCTTTATCTGTAGCAGCGAAACGCCCGGCCAAGGTCAGTATGAAGAGATCACGCACAATCTCGTCACGCTGCACGGCGACACGGTGTACTACAACACCAACCAAGGAGCCATTGCCGCGCTCTCCCGGAGTGACGGCCACGTCCACTGGATCTATCGCTACCCGCGCGCCAAAGGGGGTGAGGCGAGCGACGCACACCTGCATTTCTATCGCGACTTGAATCCTTGTATTTACGACCGTGAGCGACTCTTCGTCGCGCCCAGCGACAGCGAGCAGATCCTCGCTCTCGATGCGCACACCGGCGAGCTGTTGTGGGAAACCGGCCTCGCGAACAACGCCATCCACTTGCTCGGCGTCGCTCAGGGGAACCTGATCGCCAGCGGTTCTTCGGTCTGGGCGTTCCGCACCGATTATCGAGCCGACAACCCACAAGAGCAGTCGCGGGCCGGCAAATTGGTCGCCCCCCAGTGGCCGCCGCAGGGGCAATCACCGTTCGGTTTTGGTCGCGGCGTGTTGGTGGGAGACTCGATCTACTTTCCCACGGCCGAGGCCATTCACGTGTTTGATCAGCAGACCGCCTTGCCACTGGAGCGGCAGCCGATCGAGTTGCTCAATACCCGCAATGTGCGGGGCGGGCATTTGATTGTCGCCCAACAGCACTTGTTGATTGTCACCGATCAGCAGATATTTGCCTTCGAGCAGAATCGAGACTGAAACGAGACTGGAGACTGGAGTGGAGGAGTGTCGTTAGCCGCGACGCGTAGCGGAGCGCGTCAGGGCGGCCAACGTGAGAACGTCACTCGCTCCTTAACACGCTTCGCTGCAAGAGCGCGGCTAACGATCGAACATCAAACCTCACACCGAAAACTGAGAACCCATTCATGTTGCATGACAATGACGTGCAAGCCGTCCAAAAGCTTAACGACGCCTATCAACAAATCACCTCCGAGCTCGCGAAGGTGATCGTCGGCCAACAGCAGGTCATCGAGGAACTGCTGATCGCCATGTTCGCGCGCGGACACTGTCTGCTGATGGGCGTGCCGGGGCTCGCCAAGACGCTGCTTATTCGCACCTTGAGCGATACGATGTCGCTGATGTTCAGCCGCATTCAATTCACCCCGGACCTGATGCCCTCGGATATCACCGGCACCGAGGTCATCCAGGAAGACAAGCTCAACGGCCGCCGCGAGTTCAAATTTCTGCCCGGCCCGATCTTCGCCAACATTGTGCTCGCCGATGAGATCAATCGCACGCCGCCAAAAACCCAGGCCGCGCTGCTCGAGGCGATGCAAGAACACCAAGTGACGGTGGGGGGCCAGCGGCATCGGCTCTCGGAGCCGTTCTTCGTCCTCGCCACGCAGAACCCCATCGAGCAGGAAGGGACCTACCCGCTGCCCGAGGCGCAGCTCGACCGGTTCATGTTCAACACATACGTCGACTATCCGAGCGAGTCGGAAGAGCTTGAGATCATCAAGCGAACGACGGCCGACGCGATGCCTCGGGTCACGGCCTCGCTCGATGGCGAACAGATTCTGGCGTTGCAGCACATCGTGCGGCGCGTGCCGATCGCCGATCATGTGGCCCGCTATGCGTTGCAACTCACTCGGCTCACACGCCGCGAGAAAGGGGACGTGCCCGATTTCATCACCGACTACGTCAGCTGGGGCGCGGGCCCACGGGCGAGTCAGTACTTGGTGCTGGGCGCCAAGGCTCGGGCCGTGTTGCACGGCCGCTACTATGTCAGTTGCGAGGACATTCGCGCGGTAGCCGCGCCGGTGCTGCGGCATCGCATCATGACCAACTTCAATGCCGAGGCCGAGGGCATTAAGCCCGACCATATCATTCAACGGCTCATCGACGTGATCGAGCCCCTGACCGACGAGGACGCTGCTCTTGGAAAGTTACCAGAAGTTTTTAGACCCGCGGACGCTGGCTAGTCTGCACGGTCTGGAACTGCGGGCCCGCACGATCGTCGACGGCTATGTCGCCGGCGTCCATCGTAGTCCGTACCATGGTTTCTCGATCGAGTTTGCCGAGCATCGCGAGTACGTGAGCGGCGACGACCTGCGTTACGTCGATTGGAAGGTCTTCGGTAAGACCGACAAGTTTTATCTCAAACAGTACGAAGAAGAGACGAACCTCGTCAGCTATCTACTGCTCGACACGAGTGAGAGCATGCGCTATCGCAGCGACGCCGCAGCGCTCTCGAAGCTCGAGTATGCCCAGTGCGCGGCCGCGGCCTTGGCGTTCCTCGTCTTACAGCAGCAAGACAGCGTCGGCTTGGCCACGTTTGATCGCGAACTCCGCGCCCTCGTGCGGGCCAGCAGTTCGCCGTCGCATCTCAAGCAACTGCTGCACGTGATGCAAGAAACGGTCCCCGAGCGCAAAACGGCCACCGGTCCGATCTTTCATGACCTCGCCGAGCGATTCAAGAAGCGCGGCGTCGTGATCGTGTTCAGTGATTTGTTCGACGATGTGGCCAGCATGCTCGCGGGGCTCAAGCATTTTCGCCATCGGCGTCACGAGGTGATCGTGTTTCACGTGCTCGACCCGGCCGAGCTGGACTTTCCGTTCAAGCAGATGACGATGTTTCAGGGGCTCGAAGGCTTCGCCGACGTGCTCGCCGATCCGCGGGCGCTGCGTCAGGCGTACCTCGAAGAGTTTCAGGCCTTCACCAAGGCCGTGCGGCAAGGGTGTCGCGCCCAACGCATCGATTACGTCGAAATGCGCACCGATCAGTCACTCGATCTGGTGCTGAACACGTACCTCGCGCGGCGCATGAATCGGGTGAAATAACGGAATGTTTCTCAGTGTCTTAACGCCGATCGCCTTTGTGAGCCACCCGCTGATGCTGGGCTGGGGTGCTGCCATCATGGCCCCGCTCATCATCCACCTGCTCAGCAAGCGCAAGTATCGCGAGATGCAATGGGCCGCCATGCAATATCTGCTCGCGGCCATGCGCAAGAATAGCCGTCGCATCCTGCTCGAGCAGTGGATTCTGCTCGCCGTTCGCATGCTCATCGTCGCGCTGGTTGTACTGGCGCTGGCCGAGCCCGGCTGTCAGCAAGCCGCTCTGCGTCTGCGGAGCGGCGATCGAGCCCATAAGATGATCGTCATCGACGGCTCGTACTCGATGGCCTATCAACCGAGCGATAAGAGTCGTTTCGAGCAGGCAAAGCAGCTCGCCGAACGCATCGTTCGCGAGAGTGTCCAGGGCGATGGCTTTACGCTCGTGTTGCTCGGCTCGCCGCCGCGGGTCGTCGTGGGCACCCCGGCCTTCGAGCCGCTCGACTTCCGTGCCGAGATCGAAAATCTCCGCTTGCCGCACGGTGGCGCCGATCTGGTCGCCACACTCGCCAAGGTCGAAGAACTGTTGCAAGCTGCTCGCCTCGAACAACCGCGTCTCCTCCGCGAAGAGGTGTACATCCTCAGCGATCTCGGACGCAACACCTGGGCCGTCGACCTTGCGCAGCCGTCGGGACAAGCCTTTCTCGATCGGGCCAAGCGTCTCTCCCAGCAAGCCTCGCTTGCCGTTATCGACTTGGGCCAGGATGATACCGAAAACGGGGCCATTACCCGCGTCGCGACCGTTGATCCCTTCGCGACGACGGCTCGCGACGTGACCATCGAGGCCGATGTGCGCAACTTCGGCCGACAAGCCAAGCCGCGACAGCTTGTCGAGCTGTTCGTCGACAACCGGCGCGTGGGCGAAGATCATGTCGATCTAGACCCCGGTGGGCAAGCCACCGCACTGTTCGAGTATCGCTTCGACACACCGGGTGACCGCGTGGTCGAGGTTCGGCTGGCCAACGACCTGCTCTCGATCGACAACCATCGCTGGCTCAGCGTCGGCGTCAAGGAACAGTTGCGGGTGCTGTGCGTCAACGGGCAACCCGCCTCGGCCGCGCGACGCTCGGGGACCGAGTACTTGGCCCTCGCGCTCTCGCCGGCCAGCGATCAGAACGACCGCTCGATCGTGCGTGTCGACGTGGTGTTGGAAAGCGCCTTGGTCGAGAGCGACCTATCGGCATACGATGCCGTGTTTCTGGTCAACGTCGCGCAGTTCACACAGACCGAGGGGGGCGTGTTGGCGTCATACCTCAAGCGCGGCGGCGGGCTCGTCGTCTTTCTCGGCGATCAGGTGCAAAGCGAGAGTTACAATCGCGTGTTGGGCAACCAGGCCATGAGTGGCGAGCGGTTGTTGCCCGTCACCCTCGGCGCGGTCGCGGCCGCCGGCCAGTATCAGTTCAATCCGCTCGAATATCGTCATCCGATCGTCGAGCCGTTCCGCAATCAAGAGCAAGCTGGCCTCATCACCACGCCGATCCAACGCTACGTGCAGCTCGATACGACCGGGCATGACCGCGCGCAGGTCGTGTTGGCGTTCGATTCAGGCGAGAGTGCCGTGGTCGAGGCGCCGGTCCACCGTGGCCGGGTCATCGTCTGTGCCACGTCGGCCGACACGAGTTGGACCGCCATGCCGGTTTGGCCCAGCTATTTGCCCATCGTGCAGGAAATGCTCGCGTGGGTCGTCCGCGGTCAGGCCCAAGACCACAACGTGCTCGTCGGCTCTCCGCTCGGGAGCAACAGCCGCGAACTCGTTAATCAGAGCACGGTCGTCATTCGCACTCCGAACGACGAGTCGTCGACGGTGCGTGTCGCGTCCGGCAGTGATGACAGCGGCTGGTCGTTTGCCGACACGCTCACGAGCGGCGTGTATCAGGCGAGCTACTCGTCGCCCACGACCCGTGTGGACTCGTTTGCCGTGAACGTCGACACGAGCGAAAGCGACCTGTCGCGGATCGAGGCCGATGAGCTCAAGCAGCACGTGTGGCCCGGAGTGAGTTACTTGCTGCGGACTGATTGGCAGGACTTGGCGAATAACGATGACGAGGCGCTCATCCGTCGTCGCACGTTCCACGAGTGGTTGCTGGCCACGGCGGTCGTGCTCTTGTTGTTCGAGTCGTCACTGGCCTCGTACTGGGGGCGACGCTCGTCATGAACACCGCCGCCGAATGGCTCAAATCGCTGTTGGAGTGGTTTTATCCGTCGCCAGAAAACGCCTCGGGCGAGGGAACCGTCTGGTCGCTACGACACGCCTGGCCGTTGGCCCCGTGGCAGACGCTGCTCTTGGGCGTGGCCGTGGTCATGCTGGTCGTGATTGCACATCAGCGCGAAGGGGCCGGCGTGCGGCGTTTGGCCCGCGTGGGGCTCGTTACGCTGCGGCTGCTCGTGATCGGCATTGTGCTCTTCATGCTCGCACAGTTCATCTTGCCGCGCGAGCGAACCGGCCTGCCGCACGTCGTCGTGCTCGTCGACGACTCAGCCAGCATGGGCATTGCTGACCACTATGACGAGAGCGAGCTCAAGTCGACGATCGCCGATTTGCTCCGCTCCGCGCAGACGAACGACCAGCGCCGCCTCACGCTGGCCAAGAGCGTCTTGCTTGCCGACAACGCGACGCTGCTCAATACAATCCAGAACCGTTACAAACTCAAATTGTACTACCTGAGCGACGCGGCTCGAGTGCAGTCGGGCGATGTTCCCGCGCTCCTCGACAACTTGCGGCAGCTCGAACCGATCGGAGAAAACTCGCGGCTCGGGCTGGGCATTCGTAGCGTGCTCAACGACCTGCGCGGTGCGCCTCCCGCGGCGATCATTTTGCTCAGCGACGGCATCACGACCGACGGCGAGACACTCGCCGACGCCACGACGCTGGCCCGTCGAAAAGGGGTGCCGCTGTTCACCGTGGCGATCGGCTCACGCACCCCGCTGCGCGATTTGGAGCTGACCGATCTGTTGGTCGATGAGGTCGTGTTCGTCGACGACCTCATTAACTTCGAGGCCAAGCTGACCGGCGCCGGCTACGAGGGGCGCAGTGTCAATGTGACGCTGAAAGAAAAAGGGACCGGCGAGACCCTTGCGCGGCGAGCGTTTACGGTCGGGCCCGACAACAAACCTCAGAAGATTTCGGTCCCCTATCGGCCCACAAAAGTCGGCGACTTCGAGTACCTGCTCGAGGTCGAGGCCGACGCGCAAGAAGTTAAGGCCGACAACAACATGCAGGGGCGGAGCGTCAGCGTTCGCAAGGAGCAAATCCGCACGCTGCTCGTGCAGTCGTATCCGAACTATGAGTTCCGGTACCTCAAACACATGCTGCAACGCGATTCGACGATCTCACTGCGCACCGTGTTGCAAGAGGCCGACGGAGATTACACTTCGACCGATGCGACCGCGCTGCCGGTGTTTCCTGTGCGGCGTGAAGAACTCTTCGAATACGACGTGATCCTGTTTGGGGATGTCGACCCATCGTTCTTGAGCGCGTCGATGCTGCAAAACCTGGCCGCCTTCGTGACCCAGAAAGGGGGCGGTGTCGTGTTCCTGGCCGGTCCTCTGTTCAATCCGTTGGGCTACCGCGACACGCCGCTTGCCACGCTCTTGCCGATCGATTTTGCCGGGGTGG
>CAYLYE010000178.1:7042-13322 GCA_964387325.1 uncultured Planctomycetaceae bacterium | reverse complement strand
GAACACGAGCAACTGGCAGCTCAAGCAGAACGGCATCGACGTTTCAAGCCAGATCAGCGGCGTCTCCTTCGGCTACAACACGACGACCAATCGTTACGAGGCGACGGTCTCGCTGAGCAGTTCGTTGACGGCAGGCATTTACGACCTTACCGCACGGAGTTCGCTCACCGACATCGGCGGCAACGCGCTCGACGGCGACGCCAACGGCACCCCCGGCGGAAACTTCACAAGGCATTTTGTCGTCGCACAAGTCGGGCCGGTGAGCAGCGAGTTAAGTATTGGTGTCAGCAATATCGCTATGGATGCCGTAGGAAATTTCGTTGGCGTCTACGTAGCAGATGGAACCTCCTATAACACCTATGCCCAACGATTTAACGCAGCTGGAATTCCTCAAGGGCCTGGATTCCGCGTCAATACCGATAGCAATACGAGAACGCCTGTCGTTGCGATGGATCCAACGGGTGACTTTGTCGTGACCTGGAGTCATTACGGGAACATCTATGCCCAGCGATACAATGCTGCGGGCACAGCCCTGGGAAGCAACTTTCAAGTCAATCCCGTAGCCAGCTCGCCTCAGTACCAATACCCTTCAGTGGCGCTGGATGCCGCTGGCGACTTCGTAATTGCGTGGCAAACCGCACAGTACCAAAACAACCCAGATATTTACGCTCAACGTTACAACGCGGCTGGCGTGGCACAGGGAAACGCCTTTCTGGTAAACACATATACAACGATTCAACAAACGCATCCCATTGTGGCTCTGGACGCAGAGGGTAACTTCGTCATTGCTTGGACAAGCGGCAGCGGATTTCCAAGTTTTGAGACCCAGGACGGCAGTGCCTCTGGGATTTATGCCCAGCGCTACAATGCCGCTGGAGTTCCCCAAGGTGGTGAGTTTCGCGTCAATACGTATACCACGGACATTCAAGAGGGAGAAGCAATTGCCCTGAATTCCGCGGGCGATTTCGTTATTGTCTGGCAGAGCCAAGATCAAGTCGGCGGGACCTTCGGCGTCTATGGCCAACGTTATGCGGCTGACGGGAACCCCGTAGGCTCCGAGTTCCGCGTCAACACAATTACAACGGGTTTTCAAGTAAATCCCAGCGTGGCTATGGACGCGATTGGGAACTTCGTTGTTACCTGGCGAAGCAGTCTCACCGTCACGGGTAATGTGCCATTCGATATTCATGCCCAACGCTATGACTCGCAGGGGTATCCGCTGGGTAATGAATTCCTTGTTAACACGTACACAACACAAAATCAGGGCGCGACACGCGTTGCGATGGATGCTTCCGGTGACTTTATCGTCACATGGTTAGACTATGACCGGGGTGGCGTCTACGCCCAGCGCTACGCGGCGCTGACGACCGTCGGATGTGTCTATCCGACGTCGGCCAATGGCACGGTGCAGGGCACGCCGATCGTGCAAAATAGTCGCGAGATCCTCGCAACCTCGGCGTTCCGAGTCGCGTTCACGCAGGATATGAACACCAGCGGTGCGGAGAGCGTCACCAATACGAGCAACTGGCAGTTGCTGCAAAACGGCACCGATATCAGCAGCCAGATCAAGAGCGTCTCATTCGCGTTCAATAGCTCGACCAACAACTACGAAGCGACCGTCATGCTCAGTCAACTCTTGCTGGGCGGCACGATCGACCTGACCGCCAAAGGATCGATGACCGACGCGCTCGGCAACCCCATCGATGGCGACAACGATGGCACGGCCGGCGGCGATTACACGCTGCACTACACCAGCTTGGCGGAGCCGACGATCTCGGGGCTCGAAACGCGCGTCAACACCTACTCCACCGGCGATCAGCGACTGCCGGTCACGAAAATGGCCACTGACGCGGTCGGCAACTACATCATCGTCTGGAGCAGCAACGGACAGGACGGCAGCAGCTACGGTGTCTATGCCCAGCGTTACAACGTCGCCGGGGTGGCTCAAGGCGCTGAATTCCGCGTCAACACGTACACGACCAACATCCAGACCAACCCGGTCGTGGCCATGAACACATCCGGCAGGTTTGTCGTGGCCTGGCAGAGCTTCAACCAAGACGGCAATGGCTTTGGTGTTTATGCCCAGCGTTACAATGCCGCGGGTATTGCCCAGGGGAGCGAATTCCGCGTCAACACGTTTACCTCCTACGAGCAATCCTTCCCATCGGTGGCGATGGACCCGCTCGGGAACTTTGTCGTCAGTTGGCAAAGCAAAAATCAGCATGGCGGCATCAACAACGAAGGCTACGACGTATACGCGCAGCGCTATAACGCCGCTGGTGTGGCGCAAGGGGGCGAGATCCTCGTCAATACGTACACGGCGGGCTATCAGGGCAACAGCATCGTCGCGATGGACAGCGCCGGGAATTACATCATCGGCTGGTCTGGGGCCGGCACAGGCGACAGCTTTGACGGAGGGGTCTACGCCCAGCGCTACAACGCGGCGGGTGTGGCCCAGGGGGGCCAGTTTCAGATCAACACCTACACGATTGAGGCGCAAGCCCTCCGCTCGCTGGTGATGGATGCCGCCGGCGATTTTCTCGCCGTGTGGACCGATTACGGCTCTAAGGATGGGGGCGACGCGGGGATTTTTGCCCAACGCTTCAATGCCGCCGCCGTCCCCCAGGGGAGCGAGTTCCAGGTCAATACCTATACGACCAATTGGCAGCGGTTTGCCTCAGCAGCAATGAACACCGCCGGCGATTTTGTCATCGCTTGGGACAGTGACCGTCAGGATGGCAACGGCATCGGCATTTATGCCCAGCGTTACAACGCCACGGGTGTAACGCAGGGGAGCGAGTTTCGGGTCAACACTTACACGATCGACAGCCAGCGTTCGCCGCAGGTCTCGTTGGACGCCGCTGGCGACATCGTGATCGCCTGGACGAGCTACAATCAAAACGCGACCGGGGCTGATATCTATGTGCAGCGTTATACGCCGCTCACCACCACGGCATATCCAACGGTCGGCAACGTTTATCCGGCCACTGCGGGTGTGGCCCGAGCGCAGCCGATCGCTCAAGACTCGCGCGAGTCGTCAGCGATCAGCAGTTTTCTGGTCACGTTCACGCAGAATCTCGCCGTCAGTGGGCCGAGCAGCGTCATCAACACGGGCAACTGGATTTTGACGCAGAACGGCCTCGACATCACGCGCCAGATCAGTGGCATCACGTTCGCCCTGAACGCCACGACGAATCTCTACGAAGCCACGTTGTCGCTGAGCGCACCGTTGACCTCCGGCATTTTTAATCTGACCGCACGCGGCACGATTCAAGACGTGTTCGGCCGCGTGCTCGACGGCGACGCCGACGGCAATTCCGGCGGCGACTTTAATCGCCGGTTTGCAGTGAACACGACTGCACCGGTTCCCGCGGGCGGTGAGTTTCTCGTGAATACTTACACGACAAACTCGCAAGTTATCCCCAGCATCGCTACCGATTCCGTAGGGAATTATGTCATCACATGGTCCAGCTTCGACCAAGATGGCAGTGATTATGGCATTTATGCGCAGCGTTATAGTGCAACCGGAACGCGGGTCGGGAGCGAATTTCGCGTCAACACGTATACGACTGGCCGACAGATCACGCCCCGCGTGGCGATGGATGCCCAAGGGGACTTCGTCATTACCTGGGCTAGTGACGGTCAAGATGGAGCAGGATTTGGCGTCTTTGCGCAACGTTTCAACGCAGCCGGTTTAGCCCAAGGCGCTGAGTTTCAAGTCAATACCTATACGACATCGGATCAGCTCTCGCCCGCCGTGGCATTGGCTGCGGATGGAAATTTTGTCGTCACTTGGCAAAGCAACTTGCAAGATGGCTACCAGACAGGTGTGTTTGCGCAACGTTTTGATTCGGATGGGGCAGCGTTAGGAAGTGAGTTTCAGGTCAACCTCTACACAACCTTTCTTCAGGGCGATCCGTCTGTTGCCATGGATGCTCAAGGCGATTTCGTGATTACTTGGACTAGCTTAAATGAATACGACATCAATTACGGAGTCATCGCTCGCCGCTACAACGCTGCCGGGGTGCCCCAAGGGGGAGATATTCATGTAAACACCTACATAACCAATCAGCAAAAAGAGTCTGATGTGGCCATGAATGCGGAGGGGGATTTTGTCATCACTTGGAGCAGTCGATACCAGGATGGGGATAGCTGGGGGGTCTATGCTCAGCGATTTAATGCTGCGGGACAGCCTCAGGGTAGCGAGTTCCAAGTCAATACCGTTACCGCCAATACGCAATTCTCTCCCGAAGTGGCAATGGACCTTGCAGGAAATATTTTAATCACATGGAGTAGTGTTCAAGACGGTTCTAGCTTCGGAGTCTATGCACAACGTTTCTTAGCGAATGGAGTGCCTCAAGGTGGTGAATTCCTCGTCAACTCGTTCACCTCCTTTTCGCAACAAAACTCCGTTGTGGGCATGGACTTCGGCGGAGACTTCGTCATTGCTTGGTATTCTGACACAAGCCAAGACGGCTATTTCTCGGGTGTGTTTGCCCAGCGTTACACAGCCTTGAACACCGTGGTGGGAGTGTATCCGGCCACGGCGGATGGTATCGCGCTGCCGCAGCCAATCAATCAGAATCAAAACCAACTCACCACGATTCCCGCGTTCGTCGTCGCGTTTCCGGCCAATATGGCGACCAGCGGCGCGGGGAGCGTCACCAGCACGAGCAATTGGCTGCTCACGCAAAACGGCACGAACATGACGAGCCAGATCAGTGGCATCACGTTCGCACTCAATGCCACGACCAATCGATATGAAGCGATCCTCTCGCTCACTTCGCCGCTCTCGTCGGGCAATATCACCCTGACCGCCAAGGGGACGATCCTCGACGCGCTTGGCAACGCACTCGACGGCGACAATAACGGCACATCCGGCGGAGATTTCGCACGCTCGTTCACGATCTCGCAGAGTGCGGCGGCAGGCAACGAGTATCGCGTCAACACCTACACCTCCAGTGAGCAGAGATCTCCCCGCAGCGCTCTCGACTCGGCCGGCAATTATGTCATCGTCTGGCAGAGCAATGGCCAAGACGGCATCGGCTACGGTATTTATGCCCAACGCTACAGCCATGCCGGCACCCCGTTGGGCACTGAAATCAGAGTCAACACTTACACAAGCAACACTCAATACTATCCGCATGTCGCCATGGACCCGGCGGGAGATTTTGTTGTCACCTGGACCAGATATACGCAGACGAACGGCAACGATGTGTTTGCCCAGCGATTTAATTCGCAAGGCTTGCCGCAGGGAAGTGAATTCCGGGTCAACACCTTTACCACCGCGCAGCAATACGGATCTGCCGTGGCGCTGGACACCGCCGGTAATTTTATCATCGCCTGGAGCAGCAGCGGACAAATTGGTCCCGATAACCTGCCAAGCAGTGTCGACGTCTTCGCGCAGCGCTACTCGGCAGCGGGCGTGCCGATCGGCGGCGAGTTTCAGGTCAATACCTACACAACGGGCAGCCAATCGGGGCCGGCAATCGCGGTGGACCCCGCAGGCGAATTTGTGATTGCCTGGACCAGTTTCTATCAAGACGGCAGCAACGGAGGTATTTACGCACAACGCTTCAATGCCGCCGCGGTCCCGCAAGGGGCCGAGTTCCAGGTCCACACGTATGTCACCGGTGGTCAGTCGGCCGTGTCCGTGGCGATGGACGCCGCGGGCAACATTGTCGCCTCGTGGACGAGCAGCGGCCGCGGCAGTGACTCGAGTGAATTTGGCATCTACGCCCAGCGTTTCAACACCGCCGGCATACCGCAAGGGAGCGAGTTCCAAGTTAACACCTTCGTGACTCGTGAGGGGACTCCCGGCTCGTCGGTCGCGATGGATGCCGCAGGCAACTTTGTCGTCGCTTGGGACACCTACGCGCACGAAGGCGCGCTCAGCAACTGGGGTATCTACGCGCGGCGTTACAATGCCGCCGGCGTCGCTCAGGGAGGCGAATTCAAGATCAACACGTACACGACCAATGCGCAAAAAAGCCCGAGCGTGGTGATGACCACTTCGGGCGACATGCTCGTGACGTGGCAGAGCACCAGCCAAGATGGCAGTGGTTATGGCGTGTATGCACAGCGTTACGTTGCCACGACTCACGTAGGAGATGTGTATCCGGTTGCCCCTGACGTGCGGCAAGTCGCGCCGATCGCTCAGAACGGCCGTGAGATTCTCGCCGTCTCGTCGCTCGTCGTCTCCTTCACGCAAGCGATGGCCACGAGCGGCGCGGCCCAGCGCGGCCCAGCGGCAAATATCAATTTGTTTTGGAGGCTTTTT
>CAYLYE010000178.1:0-7032 GCA_964387325.1 uncultured Planctomycetaceae bacterium | reverse complement strand
CGGCGCGGGGAGTGTTACGAATACAGCCAATTGGCAACTACTGCAAAATGGCGTGGACGTCAGCAGTCTGATCACCAGCGTCAGCTACGCGGGCTTCAACAACGTTACCAACAGTTACGAGGCGACGGTTAGCCTCACTCAATTGTTGCTCGGCGGCACGTATGACCTAACAGCACGCGCCACGATGCTGGACTCGATCGGCAACGCACTGGATGGCGACGGCGACGGGGCCCCCGGGGGCAACTTTACCCGGCATTGGACAAACCTCCCGCAGCCGACCCCGACACGCTCGCCGGATGAGTTCCGCGTAAACTCGTACACGACCGGGAATCAGTTCGAGACGAAAGTCGCCAGCGACGCGGCCGGTAATTACGTCGTCGTCTGGACAAGCACCGGTCAAGACGGCAGCGGCTACGGGATTTATGCCCAGCGGTTTAGTGCTGCCAATGTGCCTCTCGGCAGCGAGTATCGAGTCAACTCCTACACGACGGGGGACCAAAATCAGCCGGCGGTCGCCATGGACGCGGCCGGCGACTTTGTCATTACCTGGTCCGCCGATGGACAAGATGGCAGTGGCATCGCAATTTTCGCCCAGCGCTACAATGCTGCGGGAGTCGCTCAAGGGACCGCTTTTCGGGTCAACACCTTTACGACTGGAAATCAGCAACTATCTAGGGTGGCGATGGACTCCAGTGGTGACTTTGTGGTCACCTGGCAAAGTGCCTCCTACGACGGCAGTGCTCAAGACGGTAGCGGTAAAGGGATCTATGCGCAGCGATTCAACGCCTTGGGCGTGGCGCAAGGATCCGAATTCCGTGTCAACACCTACACGACGGGCGACCAACGCGTTCCCAGCGTGGCGATGGATGCGATCGGCGAATTTGTCATCACCTGGTTCGGCTATGGACAACAGGACAGCGATGGGCAAGGTGTGTATGCGCAACGATTCAATGCCGCTGGCTCTGCCCTGGGTGGCGAATTCTTGGTCAATTCCTACACGACAGGAAACCAAAGCTCGTCCGTCGTGGCGATGGATGCTCTCGGAAATTTCTTGATTACCTGGTTTAGTAGCAATAACTTCGCTGACAACGATGGTGGTATCTTTGCCAAGCAATACAACGCAGCTGGAATTGCGCAAGGAGGTGAATTCCAGGTCAACACGTACTCGAACCAGCGGCAAATCAATCCGATCATTGCGATGAACGCTGTCGGCGACTTTGTGATCGCTTGGCAAAGTCAATTTCAGGAAGGTCCCAATTTCGTTAACTATGGTATTTACTCTCAGCGATTCAATTCGGTGGGCGTAGCCCAAGGGGGCGAGCTTCACGTCAATACTTACACGCTCGACCAACAACTCCAGCCTTCGTTGGCGATGAGTTCTAGTGGCGACTTTGTCGTTGCTTGGCAAAGCAAGAGTCAAGACGGCAGTGGTTACGGTATTTATGCCCAGCGCTACGCCACCTTGACCACGACTTCCTATCCGACGGTGGGCAACGTTTATCCGACGACTGTCGGTGTATCGCGAGTGCTGCCCGTAATTCAAGACGCACGTGAGTCCTCGGTCGTATCGACCATGATAGTCACATTCTCACAGAATCTGGCTTTAAACGGCGCCGGGGGCGTGACCAACACGGGCAACTGGATATTGCTTCAAGATGGTCTCGATATCACGCGCCAAATCTCCGGCATCACGTTTGCCCTCAATGCAACGACCAACCTCTACGAGGCCACACTCGTACTCGCGACGCCGCTGACGTCAGGAATCTTCAACCTTACGGCGAGCGGTTCGATCCAGGACGTCTTCGGCCGTTTGCTGGACGGCGACGGAAATGGTACGCCCGGAGGTGATTTCAATCGCCGCTTCACCATTGCCGCCCGCGTGAGTGTTGGAGCCGAATCGAAGGTCAACACGGCCACGATCGGCAATCAAATCGCCCCTCGCGTCGCCGTCAATTCATCCGGCGATTACGTCATCGTCTGGCAGAGCAGTGGTCAGGATGGCAGCGGGTACGGCATTTTCGCGCAGCGCTATAATGCTCGCGGCCTGACGCAAGGAAACGAGTTCCAAGTCAACACATACACGACCGGAGCGCAGACATTCCCTGCCGTGGCGATGGATGCTACCGGCAACTTCGTCGTTGCCTGGGCGAGCGACGGTCAAGACGGTAGTGGCTTGGGCATTCGTGCTCAGCGTTACAGCACTTCCGGCTCACCGCTAGGAAGCGAATTTCAGGTCAATACATGGACGTCTAATGCTCAGACACAACCGACGATTGCAATGAGCCGCAATGGTATCTTTGTCATTGCCTGGTCAAGCGACGGACAGGATACCAGCAACGAAGGAATTTACGCCCAACGATTTAACTCATCAGGCGCTCCCATCGGGACGGAATTCCGCGCCAATTCGTTCACCACCGGCACTCAGAATAACCCGGGCGTCGCCCTCGATGGGGCCGGCAATATGGTCATCGTTTGGAACAGCAGCGGACAAGACGCAAGCGGTTTTGGTGTTTATGCACAGAGATACGATGCCGCGGGGGACGTACTCGGCGGCGAGGTTCTTGTTAATACCTTCACCACGGGCAACCAACGGTATCCGGCTGTCGCGATGGACGTGTCCGGTGACTTTGCCGTGACCTGGGTGAGTTACAACCAGAATGGCCCGGCCGGAATATTCGCGCAGCGATTTCGTCCCGCCGGCGCGGCTCAGGGGGCCGAATTCCAAGTCAACACGTATACCTCGGGGAAACAGTATCAACCGGCTCTGGCAATGGACGCCGCGGGAGACTTGGCCTTCGTTTGGTCAAGCTTCGGCGAAGACGGCAGCCATTACGGCGTGTACGCACGGCGCTATAGTGCAGCTGGAGTTGCGGAAACCGGTGAACTGCGAGTTAATAGCTACACGACCGCTGCGCAGGCACTGCCTAGCGTAGCCATGAATGCCGTGGGAGACGTGGTCGTGGCATGGGCGAGCTACGCCCAAGATAACAGCGGCTACGGTATTTACTCGCAACGTTATCAATCGCTGGCAAAGCCATCGAATCTCTACGTCGCTACGGCTACTGGTTTGGCATTACCGGATCCAATCACCACCAATCAGCGTAACACATCCAGCATCGTCAAGTTTGTCGTGAGTTTCACTTCGGCATTATCGACCAGTGGAGTTGGGAGCGTCACGAATGTTTCCAACTGGAAGCTATTGCAAAACGGAGCCGATATCACGGGGCAGATCACCGGCATTACCTTTGCCTTCAATTCGACCACGCATCGCTATGAGGCGACGTTATCGCTCGCCAATGCGCTCGTGGCTGGCGATTACAACCTGACGGTCTTTGGGACAGTCATCGACACGCAAAACAACGCCCTCGACGGCAACGCAGACGGCATCGCGGGAGGTGATTTCTCCCGGCATTTCACGATTAGCCAAATCTCGACTGCCGGTAGTGAGTTCCGCGTAAACTCGTACACGACCGGGAATCAGTTCGAGACGAAAGTCGCCAGCGACGCGGCCGGTAATTACGTCGTCGTCTGGACAAGCACCGGTCAAGACGGCAGCGGCTACGGGATTTATGCCCAGCGGTTTAGTGCTGCCAATGTGCCTCTCGGCAGCGAGTATCGAGTCAACTCCTACACGACGGGGGACCAAAATCAGCCGGCGGTCGCCATGGACGCGGCCGGCGACTTTGTCATTACCTGGTCCGCCGATGGACAAGATGGCAGTGGCATCGCAATTTTCGCCCAGCGCTACAATGCTGCGGGAGTCGCTCAAGGGACCGCTTTTCGGGTCAACACCTTTACGACTGGAAATCAGCAACTATCTAGGGTGGCGATGGACTCCAGTGGTGACTTTGTGGTCACCTGGCAAAGTGCCTCCTACGACGGCAGTGCTCAAGACGGTAGCGGTAAAGGGATCTATGCGCAGCGATTCAACGCCTTGGGCGTGGCGCAAGGATCCGAATTCCGTGTCAACACCTACACGACGGGCGACCAACGCGTTCCCAGCGTGGCGATGGATGCGATCGGCGAATTTGTCATCACCTGGTTCGGCTATGGACAACAGGACAGCGATGGGCAAGGTGTGTATGCGCAACGATTCAATGCCGCTGGCTCTGCCCTGGGTGGCGAATTCTTGGTCAATTCCTACACGACAGGAAACCAAAGCTCGTCCGTCGTGGCGATGGATGCTCTCGGAAATTTCTTGATTACCTGGTTTAGTAGCAATAACTTCGCTGACAACGATGGTGGTATCTTTGCCAAGCAATACAACGCAGCTGGAATTGCGCAAGGAGGTGAATTCCAGGTCAACACGTACTCGAACCAGCGGCAAATCAATCCGACCATTGCCATGGACGGAATTGGCGAGTTTGTCATCGCTTGGCAAAGCCAATCACAGGAAGCCTCGGGGAACTATGGCATCTATGCCCAGCGATTCAATGCCGTTGGGGTCGCTCAGGATGTAGAATTCCACGTCAATACAAATACAACGAATAACCAACAACTACCGGCCGTTGCCATAAATGCCACAGGCGAATTTGTCATCGCGTGGCAAAGCCAAAATCAAGACGGCAACGGCTACGGCATTTATGCCCAACGCTATGCAGCGCTCACGACGGTTTCGGCGGTCTACCCCGCTAACGCGGCCGGAATTTCCCTAGCCCAGCCCATCACTCAAGATCAACGCGAGACCGATCCGATCCCCCGGCTCGTGGTGACCTTTACCGCCGATCTGTCGATCACCGGTGCGGGAAATGTCACCAGCACTGGCAACTGGCAACTCACTCGCAATGGCGCGGATATATCCAGTCAGATCAGCAGTATTGGCTACGGTTACAATTCTAACACGGGTCGATATGAAGCGCTGTTGGCACTTTCCGCACCCTTGGCCGACGGCGCCTATACACTCACCGCTCGCGGTTCGATTAGCGATACCAACGGCAATGCAATCGATGGCGATAGCGATGGTACGGTCGGAGGCGATTTCTCGCGGCATTTTACCATTTCGCAAATCGCCTCCGTCGGGAATGTCGTACCGCTGAGCACCTTCTCGACCACTCCGCAGTATGGTGTCCAATTAGCCGCGGACGCCTCAGGCGATTATGTGGCTGTCTGGCAGTCCAAGGGGCAGGGCATTTTCGCACAACGCTATAGCTCCGCCGGTGTTACTCAAGGGAACAGCTTTCAAGTGGCCCCCCTGACGACCACGGTCGCCGCGCATGTTGCCGTTGCGATGGATGCCGTGGGCGATTTTGTCGTTACCTGGGAGCGGCTCGCCAGTGACGGAACCCCGGCTATCTTAGCCAAACACTACAACGCCGCGGGGGTTGCCCTCAGCAGTGAGTTCATCGTCACCCTCGATGTCGGCGCCGGCTATTCCGCGTATCCAACCGTGGCTCTCGATGCGGCAGGCGACTTCATCGTTGCCTGGCGAACGCTCACAACAGATGGCATCGCGGGGGCCACGATTCATGCGCAACGCTACAACTCTTCAGGGGCGCCGCTCGGAACCAAGATGATCATCGCCACCTCGACGCAAGCCATTGCCAATACCAGCGGGCTTATGATCCCCACGGTCGCGGCCGATGCAGCGGGTGATTTTGCCATCGCTTGGAAGCAAGCCGATACGGGGAACGCCAGTTATGGAGTCTATGCCGCTCGCTACGATGCCACTGGAACCTCGCTGGGGACAGTCACGTTAACCTCCAGTGCACTGACGGGTACGTCGTTCGTACCTGCTTTGGGCATGGACCGCGGAGGTAACTTTGTCGTCGTTTGGCAGCAGCGCAACGGCTCCACCCAACTGATTGATGTCTACACCGAACATGTGACCTCGCGCGGCACGCTCGACGGTGCGACGCTGGTCACGACCAACTTCAGCACTGCTCCGCAAGCAGCGCTCAATGTTGCTCTCGACGCCGCCGGTAATTATATCGTGACCTGGGAAGCTCAGGACATTGCCGACTCGATTTATGCCATTTATGCGCAGCGTTACAGTGCCACGGGCATGGCAGTAGGGAGCGCCACCTCGTTGATCTCGGGGATTGCGGAAGGAGGGATTGCGGCCTCGTCTTTGGCCATGGACGCAGGTGGCGATTTTATTGTCGGTTGGGGGGCACGCACCGGTTCCACCACGTACGCCATCTATGCTCAGCGCTATGCGATCCTGGCCGACGCCAAGGCCGGTGAGATGGTGGTCAACTCCTACACGACGGGCTCACAATCTTCTTCGGCTATTGCGGCCGATGCTCTCGGAAATTACGTCGTCGTGTGGAGCAGCGCCGCGCAGGACGGCGAGCTCGAAGGGATCTACGCTCAACTCTTTAACAACGCAGGCGTGCTGCGTGGATCTGAATTCCGCGTCAACACTTACACCAGCAGCCGACAGGCGAATCCGCGCGTCGCGATGGATCTCAATGGAAACTTTGTGATCACCTGGACCAGTTACGGTCAGGATGGTAGTGGGCGCGGCGTGTTCGCACAGCGCTATAACGCGACTGGAACATCTCAGGGGAACGAATTCCGCGTCAGCACGGCGACCGCCGGTAATCAGCAAAGCTCGACCATCGCCATTAACTCCGCTGGCGAGTTTGTCATCACCTGGCAAAGCCCCAACCAAGATGGCAGTGGTTATGGTATTTATGCACAACGCTATAACGCCATTGGCACGGTCGTGGGCGGCGAATTCCTGGTCAACACGTACACGACGGGCGATCAGCTATTTCCGGCCGTGGCGATGGACGCCGCCGGTGATTTTGTCATCACCTGGACGAGTCGATTCCAGGACGGTAGCGGTTACGGAATTTATGCTCAGCGTTATAGCCCGGCCGGATCACGTCAAGGAACCGAGTTCCAGGTCAACACCTACTCGACCTCCGACCAGTGGGGTGCGACGATCGCCATGGATGCCAGCGGCGACTTTGTGATCGGTTGGTCAAGCTATGTTGAAGATGGCAGCGGGGCGGGAGTTTTTGCCCAACGCTACAATGCATCCGGTGGCTCGCTGGGTGATGAATTGAAGGTGAATACCTACACCTT
>CAYLYE010000177.1:0-13429 GCA_964387325.1 uncultured Planctomycetaceae bacterium | reverse complement strand
GTTAGCTCGGGTATACGATCGTCAAGGAAAACTGGACGACGCGGCGCGATACTATCAACAGGCCGTCGAGAAGTTTCCCAACGAGGCGCCGGCGTTCAACGACCTCGGCATGTGTTTGCACAAGCTCGGTCGCGATAACGACGCCGTACAAGCCCTGAAACGGGCCGTCGAACTTCAAGGGGACAAAGTACTTTATCGCAATAATCTGGCGATGGTCCTTGTGCAACGCGGTCAGGCCGAGGACGCCATCGCACAACTTGCGCCGGTCCACGGAGAGGCGATCGCCCGGTACAACGTTGGTTTTATGTTGACCAAACTGGGGCACAATGACCAAGCCCTACAGCAATTTCAACGTGCGCTCGCGTTGAATCCAAAGTTTGAAGCTGCGGCAACTTGGGTGGCGCTGCTGGAACAAAAAGGCCAAGCTGTCGCGAGCGCCGTGGCTCCGGTCGTCAATTCGCTCGCAGCGCCGCTGGGGCAACCATCGACGGTCAGTAACGTTTTGCCCATCGGTCCCACGGGGGTGTCGACGTCATTTCCCGGTCCGGTGAGCAATGAGCCTCGTCCGCCCCGACCGACCGCGCCAGAAGATGCACGCTATGGTCAGCCGGCTGATCAGTTGCCGCAGAACGCTCAAGCGATCGGAGATGGTCGCATGGCGCGGCTGCCGCCGACTCCGAATCCGCCTCTCGACTCCTCCGCAACATCAGGGGCTGCACCGCTGAGTGCTCCTGGTGCCAGTTCAGGTGCATTGCGGTAGATTACGGGCGTATGATTCAGCGATCGAAAAAGGTACATCGATCGTTGCTGCCGACGCGATGATGTTAGCAAATGCGCGAGCGCCTACGTCGTCAGTGGCAATTCACTTTGTACAAACGCGGCGTACAGTCGCGCGGCATGCTCAATATCGCCCGATCGAGGCACCCAGGCGCCACGGATCCGTGATCGCAGGATCACTCCTTTTTCGAGTGTGCCTACGAATAGTCGATGGCTTAAGGTGCCACGCAACTCGGCGATCGAGTAGGTCATACGGTCGCCGCCGACATCCATCGGATGTACGATCTCGACATAAGTCGTCGGGCGCTCGCGATATCGGCAGAGCATCACGTGCGGCAACACTTCTGCGGGCAGTTCGAAAAAGTTCATCGCCGCGAGCGGAACTTGATTGGCTCGGACCGGATCGAGCGACGTGAGCCAAAGGATCTCGCTTGCCGCGATCGAGGAGCGGGTCTGCAATTCAGGGTTTGCATCAAGCAACTCGGTTTGAGCAGACACGTGCAGATCGATGATCGAGTACAGCGGATGATCGACCCGTCGCCAAAGGGCCTGCATGCGGACCGGGTGCCGTTGGGTAGGCGCGTAGACGGCGATCAGGTCATTTCCGCGCGGATAGCAATCGAGCCACTGTTCATCCGCGTCGAGCGACCAGTCGATCCCGAGCACGTTGTCGAGCGGCCCGATGTCTTCGTGCATCTGGACCGTCAGCCCTTGACTGGGGGCCAGTAGATCGACCGAACAGGAGCCTTGCGCTAAGGTGAGCTGCGCCTGATGCCCCGAGAGGGTCCAGGCACTCGCGGCGGTCAATGAGGTCATCATATTGAATTCTGCGTAGCGAACGGGCCTAGGCGAGCAACGCGATGCCGGGAAAGATCGGGTTTCCGATGAATGCCCTGAATAAAAAAACCCCGCTGCTCACCGCGAAGTGAAACAGCGGGGCCGGAACAGAGAAGAGGCCATCCAGCATTCGAGCCCCCACGACACATAGCAGCGAGGGCTCACTTGCGACGTTCGTTGTTCCATCGCCGCAAGGATGTATGTCGCGAATCTTACCAATTTCTCGGTCAGGCTCCAAGGAATTTTCGGGCAAATTGCGGTTTTTTGGCCAGCAATCGCAGCGGTTGGCCATCAGCGGCACAGGTCCTATAATTCTTCCCCAGTGTCAGCCACGGAATCGGTCACGGTAGAAGGGAGCCAGCGCGTGAGTTCATTAACGGATTATTGTGAGGTAGGCGAGAGGGCGGCTCGTTCGGCCGGGGCCGTGCTACTCGATTGGGCGCCACGATTTAGCGTTCGCGAGAAGGGCCCCTCGGATCTGGTCACCGAAGCCGATGTCGCGGCCCAGGAAGAAGTTCGTCAGATTTTGCTGTCGGCGTTTCCGAATCACGGTCTGCTCGGCGAAGAAAACGCATCGATTCCTAGCCGCGAGAATGGATTGCGTTGGATCGTTGACCCGCTCGATGGTACGACGAATTACGTGCATGCCATCCCTTTTTACTGTGTATCGATCGCGCTGGAACAAAACGGCGAGCTGATCGTGGGCGTGGTTTATGACCCGGTCAGCGGCGAGTGCTTTACCGCCCGCCGTGGCGAGGGAGCGTACCTGAATGGGCGCAAACTAAACGTGAGCCGCGTGCAGCAACTTAGCCAAGCGGTGGTCGCCAGCAGCTTTCCGCCCCAGGTTCGCCCGGACGCCGTCGAACTGCGACAATTTGTCGACCTCACGCAATGCACTCAATCGATGCGTCGCATGGGTTCATCGGCCCTGAATCTATGTTATGTTGCGTCTGGACGTTACGACGCTTACTGGTCACAGAGCACGAAAATCTGGGACATCGCCGCCGGGGTGTTGTTAGTTCAAGAAGCCGGTGGCATGGTCACGGACCCGCTGGGCGGCCCGTTCCGCATCGAGCCCCCGCACTTCATCGCCGCCGCAAGTTCTGCGCTTCATCGAGAGCTCTCCGAGGTCCTCGATACACGAAAATAGGTCGATTTCGCCCAATAATCCACCAGAAAAGGGGGTTTATGGCACGAAATACATGCTCCGACCCGTGTGAAATTTGGTAGCGAGGTGAAGGCCAATTACACTGAAGGGAATTAGGCGCTGGCCCCGCTCGCTCCGCTACGCTTGGCGTAGGTAGCCTAGTCGGACCGGCAAGGTTTTCGCCGAACGCCTATCTCATCACGTCTCATGCATCTTGAGGACCTTGCCAACTGTGCGTCTCGGGCCTTGGTTTCTAACGATCGTCACGGTCTTGGCAGGCCTATCCCTGCCGGGTGTCGCTCGCGCCCAGGTCGCACCCACGGACAACACGCCGACCGCGCCAGCCATCAAAGAAGCGAAGCCCGAGTTGTTCTACCTCAAGGACAAGAACGGCCAGTTGACACCGGTGCCCGGCTTCACTCTGGAAGACTTCGAGCGGCTGCTTGAGCGAGATCGTAGTCGCACCGCGGCTCCGCAACGCCCCCCCTTTCGACTCGATAAGCTCTCGGCCACGGGCACCGTCGACGCGCGACAAGCCACTCTGAAACTCACCTTTACGGTTTTGGTCGACAGTGAAGATTGGGTCCGCGTGCCGTTGCGGCTCAACGACGTGGTGGTCGATGCGCCCAAGTACGAGGGTCCAGGCAAACATGCGCTCGAGTTCGACGAAAAGGCCAACGAGTATGTCCTGTGGCTACATGGCCGAAGCGAATTGCCGCATCAACTCGTCGTGCAAATTGTCGCCCCGCTGATCGCCTCGCACGATGAACATCGTTTGCGCCTGTCGGTGCCGCGAGCTTGGTCGTCTTCACTCAAGATGACCATCGCGGGCGATGTCATCCCGCAGGCATCGGGCGGTGCGATTCTGGACTCGGTTCGCAATGTCGACTCAGCAACGGAAGTCAACGTGCTGGGGTGGGGAGGAGATTTTAGCCTTGGCTGGCGCTCGAGCCTCGATCTGCAACGAACTCAGGCAATTGAAGCCAGTGGGCTTGTGCAAACGCGCGTCTCGCCACGGGGTATCCAAACCCAGGCACAGCTGACGGTGCGAAGCGTGGTGGGGGACTTGTCCTCGTTCCAAGTCAAGTTGCCGCCTGGGGCACGGTGGCAAGCCGTGGATGTTCCCGGCATGACCATTGTACCGATCGAGCCAGCGGACCCCGCGCGCGGTGATCAGCGAACCATCTTGCAGGTCACGCTGCTCGCGCGCACCAATACCCCCGTCATTCTAACGCTGCTTACCGAGCGACCGATCGACGAACCATCGGCCTCAAGCATTTTTGAGCTAGGTGGTTTTGAGGTGCCTGGAGCGATTCGCCAAGGGGGATTTATGACCCTGCAGGTCGACGATGCCTGGCAGGCGGTCTGGAACGAACAGCGTGCCGTGCGGCAAATCGATACTTGGCCGCCCGATTTGCCACGCACAGGTATCTTAGCTGGATTCGAGTACGTAGCCCAACCCTTTTCACTCACGCTTAAACTCAGCGAGCGACAACCGCACCTGAGTGTCTCGCCTCGATATCGTCTGACGCTTGAGCGCGACCGGCTCCAGCTCGAGGTGAGTGGTCTGTATCGTGCACGGGGCGGTCGTGTCTCCGCGATAGGATGGAAGCTCAACGGTTGGCAGTTCGATGAACTTGACTCGCAACGCGGCGCAACGGCCGATAATGGTCACACGATTCAGAATGACGAGTTAAGGGCACCTCTGAAACTATCGCAAATCGGTGAATTTGAAACGGTGTTTCGCGCTAGGCGGGCATTTGACTCCGAGCAGAACTCGTTGAACGTCCTGCTCCCTTGGCCAACCGCACAGGAAGTTCGATCAGGCGACCTCGTCATCCAGAGCGATGGTCAGTTCGAGTTGCGACCCCGTTATGACGAGTCGGTGGGGCTTACTCCGCGATGGAACGACCGACCTGATACTAGCCCGGCTCCGACACCAGCCATCGAGTTCCAGACATCAGCTCTTCCACCGCGATTGATTGCCGATGTGCGACGGACCGCCAAAGGGATTGCGGTCGAGGCCGTCACAACGGCAACCGTTCAGCAGGGAGTTGCCCAGGTTATTAGCAAGTTAACCTATCGCCCCCAAAACGATCGTGTGGATGTTCTCGCCCTGAAAGCAGACCGCACGTTGTGGGAGTCCGAGGGGTGGTCGATCAGCTTGAATGGTCAGAGCGTGCCGGTTTCGCTCGAACGCCGCGAGACCCAAGAACAGAATCTGACCGTCGCCCGATTGGGAGTGGCCTCGCCCTCGAGCACCGAGCCACTGGTGGTCGAGTTGCGTTATCGTTGGACGCTCGATGGATCGGGTGAGTCCGCCCAGACGCTCTTGCCGCTCGTCCTTCCGCTGGATGCCTTGGTGACGGAGCATCGGTTTCACCTGCGAGCGATTGGTAATGCTCATGGTTCCGTGGCGGACTCGGCCTGGCAAGCGTTGGTCCCTCCGCAAACGACCAACTCGACCGAAGATCATGTGTGGAGCGCGACGGGCTCGCCGCTGCGCATTACGCTCAAATTCGATACCGATGAGACACAGCGTCAGAGCATTCATGTCGAACGTTATTGGGCACAAACGATTCTTGCTCCCCATCGTCAGGTATCGCGTGTTGCGTATGTGCTCTCGTCACGTGCCGCGCGCTTGAGTTGGGCGCTTCCTACCGCGGTGAATGGTTGCGAGCTGTTTATTGACGGAGAGCGGGTCCCCTGTGAGTTGAGCAGCGATCATCACGTGAGTGTGCTGCGAGCCCCGGACAATGGCCCCTGGGAGTCGAGCCGAATCGAATTGCGTCTCAGTTGCGATGATTCACGTGGGATTTCGCTGTCGCAGCGAGTCTGGTTACCTCAGCTGATTGGTCACGTGCAGTTTCAGCGAGGTTTCAGCGAAGTGATTCTGCCTGGGGCCGATCATTTGTGGTCGGTCGAGTCGCAACTGAACGAGGAAAATCGCTGGCAATGGGACGGACTCGCCTGGGGACGCTATCCGCGATTGAGCGAGTCGGAATTAACCGACTGGGCGCAGGCGATCGAAGAGCCTGGCTGGGGACAGGGAGGCCATCGTTATTTGTTTACACTCACGGAGCCACTCGCAAGTTGGGAGTTGCAAAGTTTTCGTCGCTCAACGCTGACCATTAGTGTCGCCGTGCTCGTTCTGCTCGTGAGCTTGGTCGGGCTGCGAACGACGGTGTTGCGCCATCCTTGGGCACGGCTGTCGCTCGCCGGCGTCGTGGTAACTTGGGGAGTGATTTTTCCAGGCGCGGCATTGCTGGCTCTGCAAGCCGCGTTGGTGGCCGTGATACCAGGAGCAGCCGCAGTCGCCTTTCGTAACCGACGGCAACGTCGGATTGCTCAAATATTCGGTGCTCGCAGCCATTTGTCACGCGAACTGGAACGCGGCTCGACCGTCACCCAAGCGCCGAATAAAGGCGTAAAAATCGGCACCGGCTCAACAGCCGCGTTGATGGCTGTCGAACGCCCCGCCTCGGCATCGAATGGTGGCGTATGACGCGACCGAAATCGCTCGCTGCGTTACTCTGCTTGTGGTCGATGGGGTGGTTGGTGTCGATGGCGAACGCTCAAGACACGAAGGCCGCGGAGCCACCACTCTCGTTTCGCCGCGTCTTTGCACCGGCCGATCGTATCGGTGACTTACCACGCGGTAATCAGCGTCTGGTCCCCATCGAGGCCGAGGTCTTCGAGAAGCTGATCGAGTCGCAACGCGACGAGTCCACGCGTCCCGATGAGCAGACACGTGCCCGCTTGGAACGCTCGGTCTATCGAGCGACGCTGTCCGCCGACGGCTTGTTGACGGGCGACTTGGAGTGGGTGCTGAGCGGCAGTTCGCCCCAAGCGCGTCTGACACTCGCACCGTGTCAGGCGGGGTGCTCTTCATTCACTTGGAGCGATGGCGCCTCGCCGCCATGGATCGGCACCAACTCACAAGGGCAACTCGTCGTCATGCCGCGCCAAGATGGTACGCTCAAAGCAAAATGGCAAATGCGCGCACGTTCGCAAACGGCGGAGGAATGGACGTTCGACTTCGCTTGGCCAAGTTGCGTGCAAAGCACCTTCGAGTTGGATTTGCCCGCGTCCTGGCAGGTTTACTCCGGCGAGCAAGTCGCCGATCGTTCCCCTACCACGACCGATATGACCCGCTGGCGCTGGCAGCTCGGCCCCAAGGCCCGGTTGCGATTCTCCGTCTTTCCGCCCCGAGGATCGATGATCGAGACAACTTATCGTTCGACCACTCAATTCGAATATGCCAATCGTGCTTGGGAAGTTACGTCGAACTGGCGTATCGATGTCGGTCGTGTGCCGCTTGACCAATTGATCGTTGAGATGGATGCCGAGTTGGCACTATCCGCCGTATATGCCGGAGAGGACTCGCTGGAATGGCTGCAAGTCGACTCGACCAACAGGACGAAACGTCGTTATCAGATCCAGTTTGCGACGCCGCTACGCGGCTATGGTCGCACCGTAAGGTTCGAGGCCGTTGCAGCCGCGACGCTCGGCGCAGCACACGCATTGCCGCGCATCTGGGCCAGCGGACTCGTTTGGCACGAGGCGACCATTCGCTTGCAGGTCCCCGCCCCGCACCAGTTACGCCAACTCGAGACGGTACATTGCCGACAATCACGTTCCTCGGCGGTACCCGAGCCGTTGCTCGCTGAACTTGCCGAATTTCAATGTTTCGACGAAACGGCGACGCTCCGCTGCCGGATCGACACCCCCGCGGGAGAAGTGCGCTACGCGCTCGGATCAAGCTTGCTCGTCTCCGACGACGGGACCACGTTGAATGCGGTCGCTCATCTGCGAATCGATCAATCGCGACGTAATCAATTGCAATGCACGTTGCCCGCCGACTGGATGCTCGAGTCCGTCGATTCGATTCCCAGCGGACGCATCGTCGACTGGTCGATCGATCCGCCGCTCGGAAACACCCGATCGTTCAGTCTCCGGCTCAACTCGGAACTTCATTCGACTCAACCGTTGCGTTTAGCTCTGCGTGCGCGTGGGCCACTGTTGAGCTTGGGCACACGGATCGGTGCGGCAGCACTGTTCCCGCTACGGTTCAGCGGAGCGACCTTCGAGCAGGGTTATGCTGCACTAAACAACGAAACGGGTCGGTTCGCGTCGATCGTCCCCTCGCCGCAAACGCCTCTGCGAAAGCTCGACTCGCTCGCGGCTGCGGATCGCGAACTGCTCGACGAGCCAGGAGGGGCAATCGTTGTCGCGTTCGATCCTCGACGTCCGTTGGGGAGCGTCACCTTGGTGCCCCGGCGTGGGCCCTTGGTCGTACGCGGCGATCTGTACACAAAGATCGATGCGACACACGTTCATGAATCGTTTCGCTGGCAATGTGTGCCTCAACAAACAGCCGTGCATCGGATCGAGGTGCTATTACAACGGCGTCGCGACATTCCGTTGCAATGGAGTGTTCCGGCCCTGGGGGACGGAGAATGGAGTGCTCGACGCATTCAAGCTGCTGACGACGAGGCGGGCCAAGGTGAACGCTGGGAACTTCGTTTCTTTCGTCCGCTGGTCGACGAATTCGAATTGCTTGCCACACGCGATTTGCCACGCGCAGGAAATACGGTTGAGGTCAACCTCGCCGTCCTGCGCGACATCGCTGACCAACGCGCCAGCATCTCCATCGAAGGTCCACCCGATCTTGCGGTTACAGCCGTCGCGGGGCCAATCCACGAACAGGTCGTTCCACCACCGCACGAGTGGACCACGCCAACCATTCGACGCCGCTTCGATTACGCCATCGCGGATGATAGCGATGCCGGTCGCCTACCCACGCTCAAACTCCGTTGCGAACCAGCCCCGTTCGTACAGCCGGACCCCGTGGTTTTACGGAGCGAATTACACAGCCAGTTTACCGCCGCGCGGCGGATCGAGCATCGCTGGCTCCTCGAATGCGATTCGACCAACTCGCCGACGCTGACGTGCGATCTGCCCGAGAATCTTGCGGCCAACGTCTCGGTTTGGGTCAATGACGTTCAACACGATATCGAACCACTAGGCCGACGTTTACGTTTGCCGCTCGACGTTCATTCGCGCGTCTCGCGAGTTGTGATGACCTTCTCGACTCAGGAACGAGACGTGTGGTTGGCGCGGTCCGTGGGGCCACCACAATGCTTCGCCGGCGATGCCGTGCTGTCGCATCACTGGACCCTGCGGCTCAGCGCCGATTACGACGCTTATTTGTCCGGGAGCATACTGCGCCCCCACGGAACTCCGATCGAAGCGGCGATCACGTTGCCCAGCGATGCACGCCATGTGCTGTTGGTTCATCGTACGAGAATGCAAATGCTGGCTTGGGCGTTCGGTTGGCTGGCGGCAGTGCTCGCATGGCGGCTCCGCTGGACAACGTTCGAGACATTCTCCGTCGCCGCGCTACTGTTGTTGCTCATTGCCGCGACGTCACCCCCTTGGCAATCGCTGGGATTGTCTACCTTGGTCGGCCTGATGTTAGGGCACGTCGCTCGGCGGTGGTTTCCAGTGCCTCGTCCACTTTCATTCCCCGATAGCGCATCGGCTTCAAGGCTCCCCGCGGCGGCATTGTCGCTTGCGTTGATCCTTGGTATGCCCGTTCGAGTCGAGGCGCAAGGCGCCGCAGACCCGCGCGGTGACGAGGCCCGCGTGTTCATCCCCGTCGATGCCAATAACCAACCCACGGGCCGGTATTTGATTGGCGAGGATTTCCTTCAACAACTCCGTCGCAGCTCTGCCGCAGGGCTTCCATCCGACGATGGTTACGCCCTTCGCTCGGCACGCTATCGTGGTGAATTTACTTTCGATGAGCTCTCGGGTACTTGGGTCTTAGGCAGCTTGTTGGCCGAACTGCGACTGATCGTTGATCGCCCGCAAGAAGATGCTCCCCTGGCATTAGGTCAGCTTGATACGCTCGTTGATTCGGTGCGTGGTGCGATCGACGGTCGTCATACCGAATTCATTTTCGATCAAGAGCATAAATGCCTCCGACTCGGGTCGCTAGCGACGGGCGAGCATCTTGTGGAGCTCGAGCTGCCGTTTTTGTTCGAGCGGCGGTCGGGCACCCATCGAGCCACTGTTCTGCTGCCTCGTGTTCATGACGCCGTGTTAGATATTACGACGAGCAGTGCTGCTCCTCGGCTGGAATATTCGTCACCGACCGGAGTTATTCAACAGACGGCAAAGTCGAATCAGCTGCAGTTAGGCCCGATCGATCAATTGCAGATTGCTTGGCCCGATCAGGAAGCCGCTCCGTTTGACTTTGATGTGGATTCACTGGTCTGGTTACGTCTGCGAGCAGGGGCCGTTGCGGCCGACCTGCGCGTGCGGGTCGAGCCCACCCAGGGAAAGTATCGCGAACTCGATATCGCGGTCGATAGCCGCTGGCGGCTTTTACCCTGGGGCGAGGTCGATACGCCGCTGATCGATGTGCAGACCCTACCCTTGGCGGCCAGCACCGATCGTGTACGCCATTATCGCTTGACGATGTCGCAATGGACCGATAAAGCGGTGACCATTCCGCTCTCGTTTCTCAATACGGCAACGACAGGCATTGGCACGGTGTCGAGCCCCGAGGTGACTGTGACGGGTGCGCGTCAGACGCGACGAGCCTTGGCCGCGACGATCGACCCCAGCCTATCGGTTGATCTGCCGATGGCCGTGCCGAATGCCGATGAATTGGCGGCCTTTATTAAGCGATGGGGGATCAACGAAGCACCCCCGGATCGAGTCGTCGAGCCATCGACCGCTTCGCCGGTGAAAATTCACGTTCGTCCTCAAGACACGGCGATCACAACCACCGATCACACGTTGGTCGATATTCATACGTCGCACATTGCTTTGAATTATCGCGGCTCGCAACAGGCGGTCGGCTCACCCGTATTTCGACAACTGCTGCGAGTCCCCGCGAATTGGACTCCGCGACGCGTCCGTATCGAGCAAGACTCCGTCGAGCATGCGGTGCGATGGTGGCGTCTCGATCCGAATCGGATCGAGTTGGTTTATGAATTGCCGTTGGTCGGGTCTTACTTGCTGCTGATCGATGGCTCGATGCCTCCTGTGATTCAACCGCAATTACCGCTGCCCATCGTCGAGTTGTTGGGCGCTCAACGCACCCCCGAATCGACCCTTGAACTGCGTCACCACCTCGATCTCGAAGTGACGGTCACAGACCTTCAAGATTTACAACCAGCCGTGGCGTCAACGTCAGGCAACGCTACGTCACGTGCCTGGTCATTGAGCGGCGATCGCCCCTCGGCCCAACTCGAAGTTCGACCGAGTCGAGTATCGATTGAAGTGGTTCAAGTCTCGCGTTTGCTGCACGATCTGCGACAAGAGTCACTTCAGGTCGATGCGCTGTGGATGGTGCGAGATGGCATGCTCGATCGAGTGAGTTGGATTGCCAAATCGACGTGGCCTGAACCGCGCGATCGACAACCCGAGATGACTTGGCAGTCGTTCGCGGGACGCGAACCTTCGCAACAGGTATGGCTCGCGATGCTCGACTCCCCTGTGACTGAATCCGTACGCACCCGCTTCCGAGTGTCGCTGGGCTCGAACGCGAGCGAACTCATTCATTTCCCGCAGCCGCTCAATGTGCAATCTCGTGTTCATTATGTTTTGCTGCCGACTCAATTGCATCAACAAACGGTCCGTTGGCAGACGACCGACCTGGAGCGGGCTGAGCTTCCCAGCGAGTTGAGCGCTGCGAACGACGCGAGCTACACGGTCTATCGCGTGACGGGCGAAACCCCGACGGCCTATCGAGACCAACGCGGTCTTACCAACACCCACGGCGTATTTTCCGCCGAGACGCAGTTGTACTGGCAAACCGACCGACAGTTCGTGGGACAAACCCGCGTTGTGTTCGCCGTTCAGGAAGAAAAAGAGATCGGCTTTGCTCTGGGGTCGGATTGTGAATTGTTGCAAGTCGCGATCGATGGACAGCGGGCCGATGCCGATCGAGCGCCAGGCGACCTGCACTGGAAACTCGACTGCCCCCATTGGTCATTGCCGCATGAATTGGTGGTCACATTTAAGTATCAATCCGCTGCTCCTTGGCTGCCGTGGCAATCGACCCGGCTGCCCTCGGCTTGGCTGACGAATCTGCCGATTGAAAATATGACTTGGCGAGTGAGTGGCACGATTGATGCCTTAAAATCTTGGGGGACCGTCGAACAACCGTTGACCGAGCGCGAATGGGCCTTATCACAAGCCGAGAACGATGTTGGCTTGTTGCAAGGGGTCGCCGGACAGATCGACATGAAGTCCCCCAACGCTCTGGCCTGGATCGGCCGCTGGTCAGAACGTATCGCGGTGAGCCTACATCGGGCTGAACGGGCACTCGAGCGTATCAAGAGTAACGATCCTGCCGATCTCAATCGTCTGCAAACTTTGCGCAATCGGCTGCAACCGTGGCAAGAGCAGCTCGATCAGGTCCGGTCCCAAGCGAGCGAGTTCGATCTGAATGCTTCTGGAGCGGCGATTCTGTTTGCTCGCACCTCGTCGAAAGGCATTCCAGCCCTTATGATACATGCGTCGTCGACATGGATGGCGCACGCGCTTCGGTACGCCGTGTTGGCAAGTTTGCTGGCTCTCGCTTGGCACTTGCGTCACAACACCCAGCGACTTGATCGCTGGATCGCTTGGATCGAGGCGCGGCGTTTTGGCTCGATAGCCCTGGTTGGCGCGGCGTGGTGGCTCTGCCTGGAACCGTCGTGGTTGGGCATGGCGATCATGGCACTAGCCGCGATAGGGCGTTGGGAGCAAGCCCGCCAACGTCGGTTCGACGATCGTTTGCAACGTACTCGTGTCGTCGTCAATCGTTAGCGACTTGGACCGTACCGGCTTCGCATCATGCAACTCATCAAGGTCGCCGCGGCGGTACTCAATCAGACACCCCTCGATTGGCACGGCAATCAAAGCCGCATCGCCGAGGCCATCGACTCCGCTCGACGCGCCGGCGCGCAAATCCTCTGTTTGCCCGAACTGTGTATCACCGGATACGGGTGCGAAGACGCATTTCATGCACCCGGACTGCATCAAACAGCGCGGACCGTGCTCGCCGAGTTGGCTCCGTTGACACGCGGCATGATCGTCTCACTGGGTCTGCCGCTCCCCTTTCAGCATGGTGTGTTTAACACCGCGTGTTTGGCCGTCGATGGCCGCGTGGTCGGGTTCGTCGCCAAGCGATTCCTGGCCGGCGACGGTATCCATTACGAGCCACGCTGGTTCAAGCCCTGGCCCGCCGGCCACCGCGCCGAGGTCGACTGGCTCGGCGCGAGCGTGCCGATCGGCGATCTGGTGTTCGACTGTGGCGGCGTGCGAATTGGTTTCGAGATTTGCGAAGATGCCTGGGTCGCGAACCGTCCTGGCGCCGAACTGGCGCTCCGCGGCGTCGATATTATCCTGAACCCGAGCGCCAGTCACTTCGCGTTCGGCAAGTACGAAATCCGCCGTCGCTTCGTGCTCGAAGGTTCGCGCGCGTTCAACGTGAGCTACGTGTACAGCAATCTGCTGGGGAACGAGTCGGGACGCGCTATTTACGATGGCGGTGCGCTCATCGCCTCCGGCGGCAAATTGCTCGTCGCGGGACCCCGCTTCAGCTTTCGTGACATCGAGGTGTCGGTCGCACAGATCGATGTCGCCGACACGCGGATGAAACAGTCG
>CAYLYE010000176.1:0-13466 GCA_964387325.1 uncultured Planctomycetaceae bacterium | reverse complement strand
CCCTCGTCATAGGCCAAGACCTGATCGATGATTTCATCGGCCGTTTGTGTGCCGACCGGCACGTCGCAATCTGGACAATAGGGCTGTCCCAACCGCGCATACAAAATCCGCAGATAGTCATAGATCTCGGTCACGGTACCGACAGTCGAACGGGGCGTGTGCCCGAGGTTCTTCTGCTCGATGGCGATAGCCGGCGAGAGCCCCTCGATATGGTCGAGCCGTGGCTTCTGCATCTGTCCAACAAACTGCCGAGCATAGGAGCTCAAGCTCTCAACATAGCGTCGTTGCCCTTCGGCGTAGATGGTGTCCATCGCCAGCGAGCTCTTGCCCGAGCCGCTGGGCCCACAGCAGACCGTCATTTTATTGCGTGGAATTTCGACATCGATGCTCTTCAAGTTATGCTGCTTCGCTCCGCGCACGATGATCGATTGACTGATCGGAATCTCCGGTGCCGCACGCTGCACGACCGGCACCGGCTTGTCGATCCCGAGCACCTTGCGAAGTGCTCGACCCGTATAAGACTCGGGCACCTGGGCGACCTGTTCCGGAGTACCCGAGGCGATCACTCGTCCGCCGCCGGCACCTCCTTCGGGCCCCATGTCGATGATCCAGTCGGCCGTTTTGATCACGTCCAGGTTATGCTCGACGACAAGGACCGTGTTCCCCGCGTCCGCAAAGTCGTGCAATACTTTGAGCAGCAACTGAATGTCGGCAAAGTGCAATCCGGTCGTGGGCTCGTCGAGCAGGTAGAGCGTTTTGCCGGTGCTTCGCTTGACGAGCTCGCGCGCCAACTTGACCCGCTGCGCCTCGCCACCCGAGAGCGTGGGCGACGGCTGGCCGATCTTAATATAGTCGAGCCCGACATCGTGGAGCGTTTGCAGTTTGTGCTGCACCTTGGGAATGTTGGCGAAGTGTTCGAGTGCCTGCTGAACGTCCATTTCCAGGACTTCGCTGATGCTCTTGTCCTTGAACTTGACCTGCAAGGTCTCGCGATTGAAGCGGTGCCCTTCACACACGGGGCAAGTGACCCAGACGTCGGCGAGGAAGTCCATCTCCAAACACTTCGCGCCGTTTCCTTCGCACGCCTCGCATCGCCCGCCGCTGACATTAAAACTGAACCGGCCTTCCTGATAGCCGCGTGTTTTAGACTCGGTCAACTGAGCGAACAGTTTGCGAATGTCGTCGAACACCTTGATGTACGTGCCGGGGTTGCTTCGCGGCGTGCGGCCGATGGGCGATTGATCGATAGCGATGAGTTTGTCGAGTTGTTCGGCGCCGACAATGCGGTCGTGCTCGCCCGGATGCCCCTCACCTCCGTTCAGATCGCGATGCAACGTTTCGAGCAGGATATCGTTCACGAGCGTGCTCTTGCCCGATCCCGACACACCGGTGACACACACGAGTCCACCCAGTGGAATATCGACATCGATGTTCTTGAGGTTGTTGGCTCGCGCGCCGAGGATCTGGATTTTTCGCTCGCCGACAGCGCGTCGCTTTTTCGGCACGTCGATCGTGCGACGGCCGCTGAGGAATGCGCCGGTGACGCTCCGCGGCGCATCGCACACCTCGGCGTAATTCCCTGAGGCGACGAGTTCGCCTCCGCGCACTCCGGCGCCTGGACCGAAGTCGACGATGTGGTCGGCCGCACGCATCGTGTCTTCGTCATGCTCAACGACGATCACGGTGTTGCCCAGGTCACGAAGTTGCCGCAAGGTGGCTAGCAGGCGGTCGTTATCGCGCGGGTGCAAGCCGATCGACGGCTCATCGAGGATGTACAACACGCCCACGAGCCCGCAGCCGATCTGCCCGGCCAAGCGGATGCGCTGCGACTCGCCACCCGAGAGCGTGGGCGCGGTCCGATCGAGCATGAGATATTCGAGCCCCACGTTGGTGAGGAAGCCCAATCGTCCGCGGATCTCCTTGAGCACTTCGGCCGCGACGATCTGCCGTGTGTTGTCGAGTTCCAGGTCGCGGAAAAACTCGGCGCAGTCGCTCACCGCCAGATGGCAAACGTCGGGCAGCGAGAGCGTGGGGCGCTCGGCAAACGCGGACGAGCGGGTCGTAACAAAAACGCTCCGGGCTTGATCGTTGAGCCGCGTTCCCTGGCAACCTCCGCAGGGTATGACCTTCATGTACTGTTCGAGCTGCCGCTGCTGCATGGCGCTCTGACTCTCGCGATACTTGCTGAGTAATTCGGGGATGATCCCCTCGAATTTCCCACCGTACTTATGGACCCCCGCCCCGTGTTTCCAGGTAAAGGTGATGTGCAGTTCACCGGTACCGTAGAGCAACTGGTGTTGAATCGACGGATCGAGTTCTTCCCAGGCGGTTTCAAGGATCGTGCCGCGATCGAGTTTCAGTTTATGTTCGAGTGTCTCGGCGACGCCGTCGTAGATGTGCTTCTTCCAACGTCCCAGGTCGGGCCAAGGACCGATGATCTCGAAACACCCTTGCTTGAACGAACGACCGACGTTGGGGATGAGCAGATCCGGGTCGAAACTGTACACTTGCCCCATGCCCATGCAGGCCGAACACATCCCCTGTGGACTGTTAAAGCTGAACAATTGAGGCGTCGGCGGCTCAAAACTCACGCCGCAGTGCGTACACGAGTAATGAGCCGACAGGTATAGATCCGTATCGGCCCGGGCCATGCGTCGCGCGCCGCGCTTGGGTGCCTCGGCCGCCTCGTCTCCCTCGGGCGCGGCAGCGTCTTCGAGCGCGACAATCAGATTGCCTTTGCCCAACTTCAACGCCAACTCGACGGCCTCGGCCAGCCGGCTACGCACGCCATGACTGACCGTCACACGGTCGATCACCACCTCGATCGCATGCCGCATTTGCCGATCGAGTTGCAAGTTGTCGGTGAGCGAGACCACGGTGCCGTCGACCCGCGCGCGAACAAAACCTTGCCGCAACAAATCCGTAAACAGATCGCGATGCTCTCCTTTTTGTCCGCGCACCAGCGGGGCGAGCACCAACGTCTTGCTCCCAGCGGGGAGCGTGACGATACGGTCGATGATCTGCTCGCGCGTTTGGGCCGTGATCGGCCGCTGGCATTGCGGGCAGTGTCCTTGTCCGCAGCGAGCGTAAAGCACGCGCAGGTAATCGTAGATCTCGGTGATGGTCCCCACGGTCGAGCGCGGGTTCTGGCCACTCGACTTCTGCGAGATCGAGATCGACGGGCTCAGGCCCGAGATGTGATCGACATCGGGCTTGGGCATTTGTCCCAAGAACTGGCGCGCAAAGCTGGACAAGCTTTCGACGTAGCGTCGCTGCCCCTCGGCATACAACGTATCAAAGGCCAGCGAGCTTTTGCCCGACCCGCTGACCCCCGTGAGACAAATGAGCTGATTGCGCGGCAGGGCCAGGCTCACATCGCGTAGATTGTGCTCCCGAGCGCCTTTAACAACGATATCCGAGGCGGGCATATATGTGAGCGAAGTCCGTTTCGGTCGAAAAGGTGAGACCAAGCCAGACATTATATCCCCCGAGGCCCAATCAGAGAACGGCTGTTTGTCGCTGGCAATTCGTGAACCGATCGGTAGAATACCCTGCGCGATCCTTGTTCTTTTGACATCTCGGCAGCCCTCGTACGCCCTGTGTGGCTCGTAGGTGTTTATCACCGGCGACGGTTGCATCCCTTTGCGCGACGACCTTGAACGGAATCATTTTGTGAGTACAGCCATGCTTTCCACCCCTCTGCATGATTGGCACGTCGCCCATGGTGGACGCATCGTCGATTTCGCCGGCTGGGCTATGCCCGTACAGTATGCGTCGATCGTCGACGAACACCAAGCCACGCGCACCGCGGCAGGCGTGTTCGACATCTCACACATGGGTCGGCTTCGATTCGATGGTCCTGGCGCGGGGGAGTTTCTCGATCAACTGGTGACGCGCCGCACGAGCGATATGCAGAGCGGCCAGATTCGCTACGGATTGGTCACCAACGAAGCGGGCGGCATTCTCGACGACGTGCTCGTGTATCGCCTGCAAGACGCCGGCGGCGGCACCTACTGGCTGTTGGTGGTCAACGCAAGCAATCGGCAAAAAATTCTAACTTGGCTCGCTCCGCGCTTGGCCGATCGGCGCGACGTGCTCATGACGGACGTGACCCAACAGTGGGGGATGATCGCCGTCCAGGGCCCGCGTGCCCTGGAACTGGCACAGCCGCTCGTCGAAGCCGAACTCGCCAAGTTTAAGTACTACACTGGAGCTGAGACCCGCATCTCGGGACACGGCGGAATCGCGAGTCGCACAGGCTATACGGGCGAAGACGGCTGCGAACTCATCGTGGGCAATCGAGCCATCATCGAAATCTGGCAAGCGCTGATCGACGCCGGTGCGACCCCATGTGGCCTGGGCTGTCGCGATACACTGCGGCTCGAAGCGGCCATGCCCCTCTACGGTCACGAACTCAGCGAGTCGATCACCCCGTGGCAAGCCGGCCTGGCGATGGCTGTCAATCTCGAAGGCCGCTCGTTTCCGGGCCATGACGCCCTGGCCAAGCTACAGCCCGAACCGACACGCATTCGCGTCGGTATCGAACTCGACGGCAAACGGGTGCCGCGCGAACACTTTACCGTATTGCGCGACGGTCATCCGATCGGCGAAACGACCAGCGGCACGTTTTCGCCCACGCTCAATAAATCGATCGCCATGGCGTATATCGACGCGGCTTGTGCTGCGGCGGGAACCGAAATCGCGATCGACATTCGCGGCCGCGCCGAGAGCGGCCGGATCGTTCCGCTCCCCTTTTACCGTCGCCCCAAGGCGAGTCGTTGAATTCGTTCGAGCTGTCTATCACCAGGAGGAAAGGTGTCGTGAATCCCGCTGAACTCAAGTTCGCTAAATCCCACGAGTGGGTCCATCTCCAGAACGACGCGAATGGAGCGAAGATTGCCACCATTGGCGTCTCGGCCTTCGCCCTCGAAGCGCTCACCGATCTGGTCTACATCGAACTCCCTAAAATCGGCCGGCAACTCAAGGCGGGCGAGTCATTCGGAGAGATCGAGAGCGTCAAAGCGGTCAGCGATTTGTACAGCCCGGTCACGGGCGAGGTGATCGCGGTCCACGGCGAGCTCTCCGATCAACTCGAACACTTAGGAAGCAGCCCCTATGACAACGGTTGGATGATCAAGGTCAAGCTCACAAGCGACGATGGACTCAGCGCCCTGAGCGACTACCCGACCTACCAGAAGCAGTGCGCCGAGGAACAGCATTAATGTTGAGAATCCTTGTCCCGCTGGGTGAAGGATTTCAGCAACACGACCCTTAAGTGAACTTATACTCATGCCTTACTTGTTCAACACCGCCGACGACGTGGCCGCGATGCTGCAATCGATCGGCGCGAAGTCGATTGAATCGCTGTTCGATTTAGTCCCCAGCGATCTGCGCCTGTGCCGGCCACTCGATCTGCCGCCAGCCCTGACCGAGATCGAGCTCACGGCTCATCTGCAATCGTTGGCCGACCAGAATTTGTCGCCTCGTAATCGTGTGTGCTTTCTTGGTGGCGGAAGCTACGACCACTTTGTGCCCGCCGTGATCGACGCACTCGCATCGCGCGGCGAGTTCTACACGTCGTACACGCCTTATCAGCCCGAGGCGAGCCAAGGGAACTTGCAAGCCTTCTTCGAGTACCAAACGCTCATCACGCGACTAACCGGCATGGATGTATCGAACGCCAGCTTATATGACGGCGGCAGTGCGGTGGCTGAGGCCGCCTTGATGAGCACCGCCGCGACCCAACGCCAGGGCAAGGTCGTGATCGCCGAAACAGTGCATCCCGAGTACCGGCAAATTCTCGCCACCTACTTGAACAACCTTGGCATCGAGCTCGTTACGGTCCGCGCTCACGACGGCGTCTGCTCTCCGGCCGAGTTCCTCACGGCCGTCGACAGCCAAACGGCCTGCGTGATCGTGCAGCAACCAAACTTTTTTGGCTGCATCGAAGATGTCGATTCGATTGGACAAATTGCTCACGACGCCGGCGCGTTGTTCGTGACGAGCGTCGATCCAATCAGCCTCGGCTTGCTCAAACGCCCCGGCGATTACGGCGCCGACATTGTCGTCGCCGAAGGACAATCGCTGGGAACCCCCATGCAATACGGCGGACCGTACCTGGGGATTATGGCTTGTCGCGAACAGCTCGTGCGCCGCCTGCCAGGTCGCATCGCCGGGCAGACCGTGGACCGCCGGGGCGAACGCTGCTGGGTGCTCACGCTGCAAACGCGCGAGCAACACATCCGCCGCGAAAAAGCCACCAGCAACATCTGCACCAATCAAGGGTTGTTCGCCCTGCGGGCAACCATTTATCTTTCGCTCATGGGGCCGCAAGGACTGCGCGAAGTGGCCGAGCTATGCCTGCACAAGGCGCACTACGCCCGGCAGACACTCGCCGCGACGACTCGCTTGTCCCCCGCGTTCACGCGGCCCACGTTCAAAGAGTTTGTCATTCGGGACAAACAGGGGCGAGTCGAGACGTTGCTCTCCGAGGCGACCGAGGCCGGCTTCTTCGCAGGCATCCCGCTCGGCACTTGGTATCCCGAACTGTCCGACTGTTTCTTGGTCAGCGTGACTGAAAAACGCACCAAGACCGAAATCGATCGTTTAGCCCAGACATTAACTCAATCGGCCCCACGAGCGACCCCGATCCATGCGTAACACGCGCGCCACTCGCACCTTGTTTGAAATGTCTCATCCTGGCCGCCGGGCAGCGATCATGCCTCGGTGCGATGTCCCGACGCAGAGTGTCGAGCGGCTGATCCCCGCCTCGGCGCTGGCCACCGCTCCAGCGGCGCTCCCCGAGTTGGCCGAACCCGACGTCGTGCGGCACTTCACGAACTTGTCGCAGCTCAACATGTCGGTCGACACGCACTTTTATCCGCTCGGCTCATGCACGATGAAATACAATCCCAAGCGCAATGAGCGCTTGGCATCGTTGCCTGGCGTGGTCGATGTTCATCCGTATCAAGCGGACTCGACCGTACAAGGTTTGCTGCATTTGCTCTACGAGTTACAAGCCATGCTGGCGGAGATCAGCGGCCTGCCGGCAGTTTGCTTGCAGCCCGCGGCCGGCGCTCACGGCGAGCTAACCGCCCTGATGGCCGCCAAAGCCTATTTTCGCGACCAACATCGGCCGCGCACCAAAGTCCTCTCGCCCGACAGTGCCCACGGCACGAACCCGGCCAGCGCCGCGGTCGCCGGCTTCGAGGCAATCACCGTTCGCAGCACGAGCGAAGGGTTCGTCGACCTCGACGAGCTGCGCTCGAAACTCGACGATCAGACCGCCGTGTTCATGATCACAAACCCCAACACGCTCGGGATGTTCGAGCCCAACATCGCCAAGATCGCCGAGATGGTGCATGGAGTCGGAGGGCTGCTGTATCTCGACGGCGCGAACATGAACGCGATTCTGGGCATCGCTCGGCCGGGAGATTTTGGCGCCGACATGATGCATTTCAATCCGCACAAAACGTTCAGCGGTCCCCACGGTGGCGGCGGACCGGGAGCGGGCCCCATCGCGGTCGTCGAGCGATTACGTCCTTATTTGCCTGTGCCGTCGGTGGTTCGCACCGACGAGGGTCGCTACCGGCTCGACTACGATCGTCCAAAATCGATTGGCCGGGTGCGCAGTTTCTTCGGTCAGGTCGGTGTCCTCGTGCGGGCTTACTGCTACATCCGCACACACGGTCCCGACGGGCTGCGTCGGGTAAGCGAGCATGCGGTTCTCAACGCGAACTACCTGCTCAGCAAAGTGAAGCACTTCTTAAATGTGCCACAAGGAGACCGTTGCATGCACGAGTTTGTCGCCAGCGCCGCGCAGCTCAAGGCCGACAAGGGAATCACGGCCACGGACATTGCCAAGCGACTCCTCGACCTGGGGTATCATGCCCCGACGATTTATTTTCCGCTGACGGTCAAAGAGTCGATGATGATCGAGCCGACCGAAACAGAAAGCAAGGAAACGCTCGATGCTTTCGCCGAGGCCTTGTATAGCATCACTCAAGAGACAGCCGAGTATTTGCACGACGCACCTTACACGACTCTGATGAGTCGAGCCGACGAAGTTCGCGCCGCGCGCCAGAGCGTGCTCAAAGCCGAGTGATGATCGCGAACGATGACACCGATTCGGCTGATCGTTGATCCTCCGCAAAGCGGCCCACGAAATATGGCCATCGACGAGGCGCTACTCGAAAGCGTCGGCGCGGGAGGCCCCTCGACGTGGAGATTTTATGAGTGGTCGCCCGCCACGTTGTCGTTAGGTTACTTTCAGCGAGTGGTGGAACGCGACGGACATGCTGCCAGTCGCGCATGCCCGCTCGTTCGGAGGCTCAGTGGCGGCGGGGCCATTTTGCACGACCGCGAGTTGACCTACAGCTTCACGCTCAGCGCTAACGATCCGTTGGCGCGCGACACTCAACAACTCTACCGTGTGGTACACACGGTGCTCATCGATGTGCTGCGCGCGTGGGGCGCGCCGGCGGAAATCTGTGAACAGGCCACGCAGCATCCTCGCTCTCATGAACCATTTCTGTGCTTCGAGCGTCGTGCGGTTGGCGATGTGATCCTTGGAGATTTCAAAATCGGCGGCAGCGCACAACGACGCCGTGACGGCGCTGTGCTGCAACACGGCAGCGTCCTGCTCAATCGATCGATCGCGGCCCCCGAGCTACCGGGCATCAACGATCTCGTCGGGCTCAGTATCACGCCTCAAGCACTCGCGACCGCCTGGAGCGAATCGCTGGCGCGCGCGTGGCGTGTGCAATGGATGAGCGAATCGTTAAGCGATCGTGAATTGACCCGCTCCGGCGAGCTGCAACAGCGCAAATTCACTCAACTCGACTGGAACGAACGATGCTAATCGTGCATGATGATTTTTGACTTCTTAAATCACCCCGAGTAATATGCCGCCATGGAAGTCAAATTCAAAGTGATCTCTGGTAAGAACGCCGGGCAGGAACTGCTCATTGCTGGCCCACAATTTCTTATTGGTCGCGATGAGAAATGTCAATTACGTCCGCGCAGCGACTCGATTGCACCGCGCCATTGTTCGATTGTTCAGCAAGACGGCCGCGCGGTCATCACCGATTTGGGGAGCGAGACGGGTACGTTCGTCAACGACCGGCGACTCGACAAGCCGTTTGAATTGCGCACGGGCGACAGGATTAAAGTCGGTGCGCTCGAGTTCGAAGTGCATGTCTCGACCGGGATGACAAAGAAGAAACTGCCCAAGGTCACCGACGCTTCGCAGGCCGCCCAGCGCATGGCTGGCCCTGCTCGCACGAAAAATGAAGTCGACCTGGACTCGCTCTTTGGCGATGCCGAGAGCATGCGCGAGGATGCTGAAAACGCTCCTAAACCGACCCGTATGAGCGCCGAGGAGTTAGCCGCCCTGGGGGTCGTCACGACGGATGATGCTGCCAAGCAGCCCAAGAGTAACTCGTCCGACACCAAGCAGACCTCAGCCGAGACCGGTCGAATGGCTGCTGAAATGCTGGATAAGATGCGTCGTGGGCAGTTGCCTTGACCCGTACGGTCGCGGCCCCGGGGATAGGCCTCAACCATGCTGCTGGGAATAATCCATTCCCGATTGCTTGAGCGTCGCCGTCGCGCCAGGCATACTACGGTTTGCCTCATATTTCGATCTTTTCAGGACCATTCGGAGACTTGCTCGCCATGTCGACTCCCGACGAAGAAGCCATGAAGCGCCGCTATCGCGAGTTCCTCGACCTACTGCCGCTGACGACGACCATCGCGGGGTTGCCCGATAACTCAGGACCGCGAAGCTTTACGACCGACCAAATGGAAGCGCGTACGCAGGTCCTGACAAGCGCATTCAAGTTGGCACGCCAAATGGTTCGAGATATCGTGAAGGGGAGCTGAGCCTGAGTCGCTTTACCCCAGGCGAGGCAATTCCGTCGTGACAAAAATTCCTTGACCGGTCGGACCGATCCTACCTATAGTTCAATGAGTGAAACTCGGTAACCAGGGATGCCCAGCGATGGGCCCGTCAGGCCTACCATGAAGCCCACCCGAAAAAAACCTAAACCTGCTGGAATGCTAGGATTAGGCCTCGACAACGAGGACGGCCACACACGCATCACCCGGGGTGAAAACTTCTTGTTGTGTGGCGGCTCGCAAGAGACACACGAGCAGATGCAAGAAACGGCTATCAAGGTGAACGAACAGCTCGATCGCCGCGGAATGAAGCTCGAAGACTGCTCGCCGCGCGATTTGGTCAATATCTTCCGCGAGATTCACTCGTAATTGGCCGTAAAACCCGGTGCCGAAAAATTCCTCACGGGCACGGCGAAACTTCTGCCTTCGCGGTAAGGTATAACGATTGATGCATGCGCGGCGAATAAGCCAAGGCGAGCAACGCGAAGCCTGAATTTACCGGGCTTCCGCTGGTCGCCCTGGTTCATTAACCGCTCAATACTCAATTGAAAGCCGATGTGCTCAATTTACTCCGCACTCAGACGTCGGGGACGCGTCCTTGCCGGAAGAGCTTCGTGAACTCATTGAACGTTGCCTTGGCGGGGACGATCGCGCCGTCGCTGCGCTCATCGACCGTTTTGGCCAACAGGTGTTTGCTCTCTGCTACCGCATGCTCGGCCATCGTCAGGACGCCGAGGACGTCGCACAAGAGTCGCTCGTTCGAGCCGTCCGCAATCTGAACCAATGGGACTCGACACGCGCGTTTGTCCCTTGGCTGCTGACAATCGCCAGTAACCGCTGTCGCTCGTTCCTTGTTCAACGGCAACGACGCGGCATGCCATCGGCCGATGTGGAGCGGATCGCCGACGACCGGCCCGACGTGTTGACGATTCGACATTTGAGCGAAGAATTTGAGATTGCGCTCGCAGCGTTGCGCGACGAGCATCGTCAGGCGTTTGTTTTATTCCATCGCCAGCAGTTGAGTTATGCCGAAATTGCCGAAGTGCTTGCGATTCCGCTGGGGACCGTACGCACGTGGGTTCATCGTGCTCGAGAAGAATTAGCCGCCGTGCTCCGGCGACGCGGCGTTGTGGAGGACCGTTGTCATGCGTTGCGACGAGTTTGAACTCCGGTTGCACGAACGACTCGATCAGCGAGCCAGCTTGATCGACGATGTCGATTTGAATCAACACTGCCAGCATTGCCGAGCCTGCCGCTCATGGCGCGACGCGATGCTCACCCTGGCCGACGGCGTCGAATTGCTCGTCGAACCAACGGCTCCGGCATTGGCGTCGCGCGTGGCCAGCGCCGTGCTACAGGCAAAATCGTGGCAGGTCAGGCGGCGACGCATGCTCATGGCGACCCCATTGGTCGTGCTCTTGATGCTCGCCTCCTGGGCGTGGCATGCCGCGCCGCCTCTCACGTCACCATCGCAACCCGACGTCGTACCGCAACTCGCCGCGACCACCGAACCGCCGCAGCCGCTCACGAGTGACGAAGATGCCCTGCAATTGCTGGCCAGCTTGTCGAACTGGAACGTCCCTTGGTTTGGTTCGTCGAGCCCGACCGAGCCACCAGCCGACGACACCGCGTCCGCGACGGCCCCCCCCCTGGGCCTGGAGCCGCTGACTCGCTCGGCGACCGAAGCGTTCGACATGTTATGGCGAGGATTGCCCACCGGGGGCGAGGAACCTCGTTCATGAACCGACGCAAATGGTCGATCGTCATTGCAATCGTCTGCAGTGCGTTGAGCCTGTTGGGTTCGTTGCGTGCCGCTGAGGTGCCCTTGGCCGCCTTGGTCAGTGACGATCTCGGTCTCTGCATCGAGACTCACGACCTCGGCAAAAGCTACTCGCAGCTTGCGGATAGCCCGTTGTTAATGAAATGGTCCGCGCACCCGCTCATGCGGATGATCTGGCAACGACGTCAACCTGAGTTGAGCAAGGCGGCGCAACAAATTCGCACGCGGCTTGGTCTTTCTCCCGTCGAGTTGCTCCGAGAGTTTGCCGCCGACGAGACGTTGTTTGCGGTATGGCCTGGCTCGCGCGTCGAGTTGCCTGCAGGCGGAATATTACTCATCCGTTCGCGGCATCACGAGCGAGTCCGCTCGACGATTCAACATGTCACGACCGGTGGCAAGCCGGAGCCCCGCTCGCCGGACGAGACCGTCGAGATCATGGATCGTCGCGCGCAGATTTATAAACTTAACCTCGGGGCAGGAAAGCCCAGCCTGTTGTTGGTCTATATTATCGGCGACGAGCAGCGAGGCAGCTTGGCGTTGCTCGCCAGCCATCGAACGGCGGTCGATCGGCTGCTCTTGGCCTTGCAAGGACAAAGCGTCGAGCGAGCTTTGAGCGAGCACCCAGGCTACCAGAGCGCCATCGCTCCCAACACCGAGCAGGCCACGCTCAGGGTTTTCATTCAGCCACGGGCCTGGGATACGCTGTTACTCACGAGCGAGGAGCCGCGCGACGAGCGTGCTCGCCGACTGCGGAAATTGCTGCAAGAAACGTGGCGAGCCTGCACCGCCATCTCACTGGCACTCGACCTTCATCACGATATCAAGCTACAAGCCCATGTGGGATTGGACGATGCGATTCTCCCTCCGTCCATGCGACGCCTGCTGGCGACCGTGCAGGGAACGCCAACGTTGCCAAGCCGGCTTCCTGACCATGCTCTGGCCAAGGTTCAATTGCGCTGCGACCTGCGGGGCGTGCTCCAGGAGTTATTCTTGCCCGACGAACAAAATCCGAGTTTGTTGCCATTGCCCAAGGATGAGAATTGGCCTGTGAGCGCCGCGTTGCTCAGCAGCCTGGGTCCCGATTTTCAGGCCGGAATTGTCAGCACGCAATCGAGCAATCAAGACGGGGCAGTCGATTGGCCCGTGAGTTGGATTGCAAAGCTCGGCACTCAATCGCCCGACCGTAGCAACTCGACCTCGCCCCCTGCCGAGGCGATGCTCTCGCTACTTCGCGCATGGGCCCAATTTCAATCGTATCGGCAAGCCGATGTCCAGGCGACGCCCACGGTCGAAACGCTCACGATCCACGACCAACGCTTTACACAATTTCGTACTCGCGGCGGAGAAGGCATTATCCCCTGGCTGCTGACAGCGAAGCATGACTCGATCTGGGGGGGCTCGTCAGCCGCTGAAATCGCGCAGTTCATCACACAGAACACCTCTGCCGCGAAACAGCCCCCGGCGACACCTGCCCCTCAGCAATCGCTGTTCATCGACCTCCACGAACTACGTCGCGTGCTCCGCGAGTCAGCCGCTGGCTCTCCGCAATGGCAGACGCTCAAACGGCTCTCGATCGTTGACGCTCAGCGTCAGTGGAGCACGATGATCGGCTTGCTCGATTTGGCCGACCAGGTCTCGGCCGACATGCATTTCGCCCCGAGTTCGGTGGTCGCCAGGGTGAAGATCTCTGCCGCAAAGCCGACAAAATAGGCTTCTCTGCCGACTCCACGGTGTTTGAAGTGGACCCCAAAAACTGGACAGGTATTTAAGGAGTAGAATCCCGATCGGG
>CAYLYE010000175.1:0-13489 GCA_964387325.1 uncultured Planctomycetaceae bacterium | reverse complement strand
GCGTTTGTCGCGGCCGACCCCAAGGCCGTCCCCTTGGTCTGCGCGGTGGAGCTTTGCTCGCTCCACCTTCGCTACGGGCCGGAGGCCGAGTCGATCGTCGCGAACTCGCTGTTCGCCGACGGAGCCGGGGCGGTCGTGGGCCGAAGCGGCGGTTCGGGGCCTTATCGCCTGGTCGCGAGCGGCGCGACGCTGGTCGAGGACTCGGAAGACGCGATGAGCTGGCGCGTCGGCCGAAATCAACGGCCGGGCCATCAGGTACGAAATGTTCGTGTGACAGGTAAAGCATTGCCATGACTGTTGCCAGTCGAGCGCCGCCGAGTCGAGAAAGTGAACCGCCTGGGACAGCGAGAACTTTTGCGCCAACGGTTCGTCAGCGCGGTTCGGGGTGGGCGCAACCAGATTGTCGATCGTGACCGGTTCGGCGGCACAGATCGGACCGATGAGACACCCGAGCATGGTTATCCAGGTAAACGATCGTCGGGACGCCAGCATCGGATGGTGATCTCGTCGCTAAGGTAGATCGTGGAATTGACGGGCTCGCTATTCGCTTAGGAGCTGAGTAACTATGATTTCCATTCAAGACCGTTGAGCGTGCTTGTGCTCGATCCAAATGCGTCGGCCTCGATGCCCATTCGCTGGAGCATGCTCACGTACAGATTGCTGAGCGGCGGATGATTTTTCTCGTCGAAGGCCAGGTGTTGGCCGTGCTTGAACCCGCCACCGGTGAGCAGCACGGGCATGTTTTTAACGCCGTGCGTAGCGGCGTTGCCCAAGTTACTGCTAAAGAACACCATCGTCCGATCGAGCAGCGATTCGCCTTCTTCTTGAGTCTGCTTGAGCTGCGTAAAGAAGTCGCGCAGGGTTTTCATCTTCTCAATCTCAAGCGCCTTGAGTTGAGCGATCTTGGCGGGGTCTTGGCCGTGGTGCGACAGGTCGTGATGCCCTTGGTTGACGCCCGAGATGGGCGGCACGCCGCTCGTGCCGAGCAGTTGCAGGGTGTAAAGTCGCGACGAGTCGGTTTGAATCGCTAAGTGAATCAGATCGAACCACAGTCGAGTTTTTCCCACGAGGTCGGTGCTGTTCATGACGTTTTGTGGTGGTTTGACATCGACCTTGGGCTTGGGCTTCTTCGACCAAGCTTCGGCCTGCGCCAGACGTTGTTCCAATTCGCGCACGCTGGTGAAATACTCGTCGATCTTCTCGCGGTCGTTCGCTCCGACGGCGCGCTGCAACCGTTGAGCCTGATCGCGCACGGCGTCGAGCACACTCTGGCCATCTTGCAGTCGGCGGGCTTGGGCCTGCACTTCGTCGGGACGACCGTCGAGAAACAGCTTGGCGAACACGCTCGACGGGAACGACTCGGTCGGAACCGCCGCGCCGCTCCGCGTCCAGGAGAGTCCGAAACCTTCGCAAGAGAGCGTCAGGCTTGAAAATCGCGTCTCGCCACGCAGATGCTCGGCTGCAAATTGATCGAGCGAAATGCTGTTACGGAAGCCCGCTCGCCGCTCCGGATGCGGTGCCGCCGTGAGAAAACTGAAGTTCGAGTCGTGACTCGGGCCGACGTCCGGGTGCGCCAGCCCCGAGATGACCGTGAAGTCATTGCGAAACTCCTTGACCACCTCCAGGTACGGCGACAACTCATAGTCGCGGCCCTGCTGTTTAGGAAAGAAGAAGGGAGGATGCACTCCCAGCGGCGTGTTGATACACACCATGCGACGCTTGGCACGCTTCGAGTTCGCGCCCCGAACCGGTCGTTGCATCGCGTCGAGCAAGGGCAGTGCCATCGCTACGCCCGCACCTCGCAACATCGCACGTCGGTCGAATTTCATGATCTCAATTCCTCGTTCGTGATGTAACTGTCCCAAGCCGGCGACTCGGTGGCCAGATCGAGAGATTTATTCTTTCGTAAGTATCGTATTTTTATTGGTTGCTACTTTGTCTGAAACAATGCACTCTGAACCACTTCATGCACGATGGAGCGCAGACCGTAGTTGTGCTCACGCACCTGACCCACGATGCGCTCGATCTCGGGCTTGTCGATCGCGGCCGGAGCCGAACCCGTGGCGTAGGTGAGCAACTTCGTCGTAATCGCCCGGGCGAGTTGATCTTTGTCGCGCAACAGCAATTGTTTGAACTCGTCGACGTTCTGGAAACGGCTGCCGTCGGCCAACACGTCCGACGGGTCGACCGGTTTGCCACGATGATAGGCCATCCGCCGGCCGTCAATGATGACCGTCGCCCCACTCCCGGTCACGCGATAGTTATCGCGCCAGCCACCAATACAGTCGAAACTTTCCAGCGCGAAACCGGGTGGGTCGATCGTCACATGGCAACTGGCGCAGGCCACGACCGAACGGTGCTTGGCTAACTGCTCGCGAATGGTCGACGCGCCACGGATATCGGGTTCGATCACGGGCACATCGTCCGGAGGCGGCGAGGGGGGCGTCCCCAAAATGCGATCCAACACCCAGGCGCCGCGCAACACGGGCGAGGTCGTGGTGCCGTTGGCCGTGACCTTGAGCACGCTGGCCATGGTGAGCACGCCGCCGCGATGACTTTCCGGTGGCAGTTTCGTGCGGCAGAACTCCCAGCCTTCGAGCCCCTCGATGCCGTAGTGCTTGCCCAGCCGTCCGTTGAGCATCGAGAAGTCGGATGCAATCAGGTTTGCGATGCTCAGATTGTCTTTGAGTAACTCCTCGAAAAAGAGTTCCGTCTCGCGAATCATCGACACTTTAAGAAAATGATCGAATTCGGGGTACAAAATATGACTCGGTTCGGTCGAGTCGATCTCGCGCAGTGCCAGCCATTGGCCGACAAAGTTCTCGGTCAATGCCACGGCCTTGGGGTGCTTGAGCATCCGTTCGACTTGTTCGCGCAGCGTCGAAGCTCGTTTTAACTCGCCTTTTGCGGCCAGCGAGAGCAGCTCTTCGTCGGGCATCGAGCTCCACAAAAAATACGAAAGCCGGCTGGCGAGCGCAAAGTCATCGAGTTTCCCGGGCTGTTCACGCAGGAACAAAAACTCGGGCGAGATGAGGATCCCCTTGTAGGCCGCCCGCATCGCTTGCTCGAACGTGTAACCATCGGCCTGTTTGGACTTCACGATGGCGACGAACGGCGCGACGTCGTCGTTGCTGACCTCGCGGCGAAACGCGCGACGCATGAAGTCCTGCAACAACCGCTGGGCATCGGCTATCGGGGCGTCGGAAGCCACCTCCACGCGATCGCTGAAGTTGTAGATCGGCGCCGGCTTGCGGGCCAGTTCGCCGAACAGGCGGCGATGACTTTCGGGCGGCCACTGGTCGTACAGCGGCCCCTCGATCTCGGCCCAGTGAATGGCCAGCCCCGGACCGTCCCAGGTCTCGGCCCCCACTTTGTTAACCGTTTGCGCCCCGGCCAAGCCATACGGGAGGATGCTGATCGTCGTGCGCGGTTCCATGTACTGCACGAACTCGATCACCCGCGGTTCGTCAGGCAGGGCATCGAAATAGCCGACCAAGCCATCTTTGCCGGTGAGTCGTGCGTTGCCGGAGAGCACACGAAACGTGACCGGCTTACCCGCGGACTGAAATGCGGAGGTCGAAATACGAAAGCGATAGAAGCCACCATCCTGCGGATAGAAATTGCTCAGACTAACGTTATGCCACGCCGACGAACAAAAACACACCACCGTCTCGTCGTCCAAAAAACGATAGACCTTTTCCGTCGACGAGCGGATCGGGTGCGATTCTTTCATTTTGACTCGACGATCAAAGCGGACCGGCTGCTTGGGGCGATTGGCAACCGCCATGCTGAGTGCCACGTCAGCCGCCTCAAGATACTTCTCCATTAAAAAGGAGGAGGTGTGATGCGCCGCGCCGGCGTTATCAAATCCGTTGGCTGAACCGTCCTGCGGCAACTGGGTTCGTAAGCTGGCTTTGATTTCCAGCAGATCGTTGATCGTATTCTCGTACTCGAAGCGATTCAGTCGACGGAGCACGGTGCGGCCCGTGCGAGTGCGAATCGCGTTTTCTGCGGCCGTCACGCGCCCGACGAGCCAGTCGGAAATCGCCCGCACTTCGTTGGCCGGCGGACGAGGCCTGTCTTCCGGGGGCATGGCTCCGGCATTGAGTTGCTCGGCCACGGCGAGCCATTGTTCGCGATGGGCTTGATTCGACAGGTCGCCCGAGAGTTGATGGATCTGGAGTTTTCCCTTGGGCTTCTCGCTGCCGTGGCAGGCGAGGCAATGCTTGGTCAAGAACGGCCGAATTTGTTCTTCGACGTGGCGCGGGTCGAGCGTGAGTTCGGTGTCTGCCCCGATGACAGGAGCAAGATCGAACGATGCCAACACGGCCAGCCCAATGAGCAGGGCGTGGATCATCGGCCGAATTGCGATCGGGTGCGGCAGGGTACGCATGGCGGCCTGGAACTCGTGGAGAGAGATAAGCGAGGTAGGCTCTGGGGGTTCCATTGTATCCTAGCCGATCCGGTCGCCGATCACGATTTCAATTTAGGAAAACCTGGATTTAGTTTTGCTTAAAGATGATAATGGTCGCCTATGTCGGCCCAATCACGCATGAAATACAAAGATATCCAGTTGCCCCAGCTACGCAGCTTTTGCCTCGTAGCCAGCGAGGGGAACTTTACGGCTGCCGCCGCGGCGCAGAGCCTGTCGGTCTCGGCGGTCTGGCAACAGGTACGAGCCTTGGAGACGAAGCTCGGAGTGACACTGTTATGCCGCCGGGGGCGTACCGTCGAACTCACTCTGAGCGGCCGTCTGCTGTTAGAACTCTCACAGCCACACGTTCATGGGCTCGATTCGCTCGCCCGGCTCTTTCAGGCCCGGCAGGCCGAACTCCCGAATCCGCTCGCTGTTGTGGCCACGCCCCATTTGCTCGTGCATCATTTGCCCGATCTGGTCGAGCAGTTCATTGAACATTATCCGACGGCGCGAATTAACCTGCGGGCCGCTCGCTGGCACGAAATCTTGGAACTCGTCGAACGTGGGGAAGCGGACGTCGGACTTACGCCGGTCGATCATCACGCGCCGCGCCGTCCGAACCTCGACTTCGAACCGCTCTTCGAGCAGTCGCTGCTGTTGCTCACGTCGAGCGACCATCCGTTGCGGCGTAAGAAATTACTGCGTCCGCGCGATCTGGCCGAGTACCCAGTCATCATTCAAACCAAAGACACCTGTGATTATTTGTCGTTGGTGCGGTTGCTAGGTCGCGACGAATTGACCCTCGATCAACTCCAGGTCGTCATGGTCAGTCACACGGTCGACATGACGTTTCAATACGTGGCTCGTCGGGTCGGCATTGCGCTGGCGCATGTCGATCCCCGGACGTGTCGCTCGGTGCCCGGAGTTCATGGCCGCGTGTTCGATTCGCAGATGGATCAATTGCCCTTCATGCTTGTCGTGCGAAAGAATGCGCATCGCTCGCCACTGGTTGATGCGTTTCGTACCGCGACGCGGCAAGCACTCAGGCGTTCCTGAGTCGGCGTTCGCGGGTCGAGTGGCCACTTAGGCCTGCGGTGGTGTAACATGTTGCTTAGTCGGAAGTCGAGCCAATCGTCGGCACGACTTCGCTTGTCCGGTTCGTTTTCTGACGAGGCGTCGAATTATGCCAGCCGTGTCGGTCTTTAATCGTCAAGGGCAACTCGTCGGCCCGATCGAATGCGCCAAGCTGTCGCTCAGCGACGAGCAATGGCGCGAGCGGCTCGCGCCCGAGCAGTATCGCATCCTTCGCAAGCAAGGGACCGAGCGTCCGTTCTGTGGCACGCTGTTGGACAACAAACTCGAGGGGGTTTACACCTGCGCCGGGTGCGGCCTGCCGCTGTTCGCCTCGAACGCCAAGTTCAACTCCGGCACCGGTTGGCCCAGCTTCTTTCAGCCGATCGCTCTCGAAAATGTGCTCGAACATCGCGACTCCAGCCACGGGATGACCCGTAGTGAAATCGTCTGTGCTCGTTGCGATGGCCATTTGGGACACGTCTTCGACGATGGTCCACGTCCGACCGGTTTGCGGTTCTGTCTCAATTCGGAGTCGCTGCTCTTCACGGCCAACGAGGCCCTGGCGACGCTCGCCGATCCGGCGGCCGAGACGCTCACGATCGACTCCAATGACCTCGCCACGGTCGTGCTCGCCGGTGGCTGCTTCTGGTGTACCGAAGCGGTATTCGAGCAACTCCTTGGCGTCCGCGATGTCGAGAGCGGCTATGCCGGCGGTACGAAAGAGACTGCCACGTATCGGCAAGTCTGCAACGGAGATACCGGCCACGCCGAGGTGATTCGCGTCACGTTCGATCCGCATCAGATCACGCTCGACCAACTGCTCGACGTGTTCTTCGATGCCCATGACCCGACGCAGCTCAATCGCCAGGGGCACGACGTTGGCACGCAATATCGTTCGGCGATCTTTTATGCCGACGAGGCGCAACGTCTGTTGGCAGCGGCCAAGATCGCGGCACTTGAGCAGAGCGGGAAATTCTCTCTCCCGATCGTGACGACGCTCGAACCGCTCACCGCGTATTACCCTGCCGAGGCGTATCATCAAGGCTACGCTCAACTGCATCCCAACGAACCCTATATCGCGATGCATGCTCTTCATAAGGCATGTCAGGTGCGCGAGAAGCACGGCAGCCTTGCTCGTAAGCCACTCGCTTAGTGCGTCGCTACTGCCCGGTACAGCAGGCACCGATGTCCCCTGCTCTATTTCACGATCTTCACCGATGCGTCGTGCAGCGCCTTGCGCATCGCCGAGCTGTCGCTGCCAGCCAGTCCGGTGCGCTGAATGAGCAGGATCGTGAAGACACCCTTGTGCGGGTCGATCCAGCCTTGGGTGCCATACGCGCCGCCGTGACCGTAGCTGCCGCGCGACAAGCTCTCGGCCGCTCCTTTGGGTTCGCCGACGAGACCAAAGCCGAAACCCCATTGGCTGCCGTCGATGAAGCCAGCCTTCAAATCACCGGTCTGGTTCCGGGTCATCTCGGCCAAGGTTTTCTCGCCGATGATCCGCTTTCCGCCGAGCGTCCCCTGGTTCAGTAAGCATTGGTACAGCTTGGCTAGGTCGTCGCCGGTGCTAAAGAGTCCGCCGGCAGGCACCGGATGCTTGGCCTGCGTGGTGTAATCGAGCACTCCGCCGGGCGTGGCGATCAGCTTGCCGTCTTTACGGTTGTAGGTCATGGCGACCCGTTTCAACTGGTCGGCCGAGGGGTACGGTGTCGTGTCGACCATGCCCAGCGGTGCGAAGATGTGTTTGGCCAGATATTGGTCATACGACAGTCCCGAGACCACTTCGATGATCCGTCCCAGCGTATCGATCCCCGGATTGCAGTAGCTCCATTTCGTGCCCGGCTCGAACATCAGTGGCGACTGGCTGATCGCAATCGTGGTCTCGTTCAGTGTGCGATTGCGTTTCTGGTACACGTCGGCCATGCCGCGCGGATAGCCGGGCAAGCCCGAGGTGTGCGTCAGCAGATCGCGTACCGTGATCGGGCGGGACGGTTTCTTGAGCGTCACCGTGGCTTGATCGCGCGAAACGAGCAGCATTTGACCTTGAAAGTCACTCAGATACTTCTCGACCGCATCGACCACGTACACCTTGCCTTGCTCGACCAGTTGCATCACGGCCAGGGCCGTGATCGGTTTGGTCATCGAGGCAATGCGAAAGATCGTGTCGCGTTGCATGGGACGTTGGGCTTCGATGTCGGCGAGACCAAGCACTTGCACGTCGACCACGCCGTCCTTGTTCCCCACGAACGTCACGACTCCTGCCAGCTCGCCGTTATCGACAAACGATTGCAAAGCCCCCTTGATATTCGTGTTGTCGGCCGCAAAAGCCGCCAGGGGAAACGCCATCAACGCGGACCAGAGCAGTGCGCAAAACGGGCGTCGTCGCATAATGAGCCTCGGCATGGGTGAGTCGGTGATCGGGAACAAGCCGTCGTTCCGAATACCCTACTGTACGGCTGCGAAGAACGCCAGCGCGACTACTTCATGCCCAGTGCTTGGCGAAGCGCCTTGAGCTGCGACTGATACGCATCCAGGCGGAAGTCGTGGGCGGCCGCCAGTTGAGCTTGCACGGCATCAGCAGCTCCTGGCGAGGGAGACTCGACATCGACCGCCCGGAGATTTAAGTACATGGCGATCGTCAACTGCGCGACGATTGGCTCCGCGGCAGCACGTTGCTGCGATGTGAGCGCGTTCGTGTCCGCAGTTAGTTCCTGCCACAGGTTGAGCAGAGCCCAACTCCATTGTCGGGCCGTCTCAAAATCATACGCCTGTCGCTGAGCCAAATCGATCCAATCGTTCAGGCGTGATAAATTGTCGGAGCGTCGCAGTTCGGCCGTTCGCAGGGTGGTCAGTTGAGCGTCGAGCCGCGGCAGTAAATCGCTCGCCGCCTGATGCACGGCCTCGCGGCGGCCAAACGGTTGGCGATTGAGCGCAGCCAAGAGCGGTTCAAAGGTCTTCAGGCTCTGTGCGTTGACCGCTGACGACAGGCTCACCGGCCAGGCCCGGAGCGAAGGCCGACCAGGAAGCATTCCCAACGAGCGAGCCGAGCGGTGGCTCGGTACGCGCAGCTCATGATGACACGCGGCACAGTCAAACAACGCCAACTCAGGCCAAACGGCCACATGCTCGCCGGAGTCCTTGGCGATCGGGTGTCGACCGCCGTCGGACGCCGTTTCGTCGGCCAGCAAGCGAACGGATTCACGCAGTGCGACGGCGCTCGTGGTGAGCAGCGCGCGAGTGGCGAGCGACTCGTCAGTGCTGAGGCTGTGCCGCTTGAGTAGATCGGGACGATCGGCGAGTGGTTTGCCATGACGGGGCATCGCTTGAGCAAAGATGTCGGCATTAAAGCCGCCCAAGGGAGGGTGTCCCGCGGCGTACATCTCGTGCGTAAGGACTTTTCCCTGCGCGGCATTGCCCAGATGGCATGACAAGCACAGCTCGGCATGTTTGACCGGCTCACGCGCGTCGTAGTAGCCTAACGAAGCACGAAACTCATTCGACTGTTCGGGCCAATACTGCTCGGGATTATTGTCCTTCGGCTTGTGATGCGGATCGTTCCATCGCGAGGCGGGGCCGTGACACGCCTGACAACTGACGCCATGATTCAACAGCGACTTGCGCGGCGGAAGTAAAACGGGCGGCGCACCCGCCATACTGGCCGGCTCAACCTCGCAGGTTCCGACATGACAACTGAGGCAGCGCACATCTTGGGTCACATCGTAACGCAGTAGCTTGGCCATGTTCTGAGCCAACGGTTGCTTGAGCACGGCATAGGCTTGAGCGTGCTTGTCTTTCTTCTCCCAATGGGTCCATTCGGTCAGCGTGACCCGCGAGCCGACGCCGCTGACGTCGGGTTGGGGGATTTTTGAACTCGAATGGCAAATCTGGCATTCATTGTCAGAAATGTAGGCGGGCTTAGCGGACCCGGCGGCGGGTGCTTGAGCATGCGCGGTCGCAAGTCCGGCGAGTGTGATGAACCCGGCGACGATCAGGGCTGCGGAACGCATGGTTATTTTCCCCCCTCGCCGAGCAATCGCTGTATTTGCTGAAAATCGTCGCGTAGTTTCGCCGGGTCAAAGTCACGCGGGCTCATGTAGACCACCGGCGGCGCGGGAGCGTCTGGAGCGTTTTTCTGCGCCGCCTCGCTCGGGAACCGCAACGTGCCGCGCACGCGATCGAGTACGGCTTGCAGCTCGACAGACGGTTCTGGCTGCGCAAGGTTCAGCGCCACACAGGCTAGATACAACTGCGCGGCGTCGACCCAGTTGTCGAGTCGTGGCGCGGCAAGCAGTTGGCGAAGCAATTGCTTGGCGGCGACAGCGTCGAGCGGCTTGGTGTTCAGGGCGGTCACCAACGGCGCAAGTTGCTCACGCGCGGCAAGGGCCTGAGTCCGCGCGGCGACAGGGTCAGGCGCGGAACTCGACATTGTCTTGGCCAATTCACTTAAGGCGTTCGTTGCCTCGGGGTGTTGTGCTCGTTGGGCGAGAATGGGTGTCAGCGCGCGATACCAACTCCCCCACCGATAGCCGCCGACGCGATGTGCTGAGTCGCGCTCGAACAGCGTCAAGGCCGGCTGCTGCGCGCGGGTCATGCCACGCAGGTCATGGTGACAGGCGTAGCAGTCGTACTCGGAGAACTCGGGCCACACGACCGTAGGTTTCGCGGCGGCTTCAGCAGACCGATGCGCCAGGAGATCGAGCGCGGCTTGAGTGGTGAGCAGTTGGCCGATGCCCCAGGCTTGAGCCTCGTCGTTCGTGCGTTTCCAGTGAGCGGGCATCAATGCCTGATACGTGGCCAACTCGAAGTTGAGTCGAGGGTGACCCGCCGCGATCATGTCGTGGTTCATGTCGCGCGTCACGCCGTCCGGACCCACGCGCGGTGAACCCACGTGACACTCGACGCACAGCGCTCCGCGGCGCGCCAAGTCCTTGGTGTGGATCATGCCCGTGCGATCGTTGTATTTCTCCGTGCTGGGCAACGTTGCCCAATTCTTCAGCGTGTGCGGGCCAATCCAGTCTCGCGCAGGCCCATGACACGCTTCGCAACTGATGCCGTCAATGAGCATGTGCTGGGGGACACGCTGCTCGCTGCTGCCGATCGTGGCGTGACAGCCGATGCAGCGGCGATCCTCGAACGGTTTCGCCTGCTGCACGTCGTCCAGTTGATCGAGCCGGGCTACGATCTTCCGCGCGGGAAGATCGAAGAGCACTCGATACGCGCGGGCATGCTCGTCGCGCGTGGCCCAAACGCTGTACGAGCTTTGCCAAGCCTGAGGCGCGTGGAGCGAACCCCCATGACACGCGCTGGCGGTGCAGGAACCGACACCAAGATAGCGCGACTCGGCGGCCGGAAGCGGTAGCGGTTCTGCGCCGGGGGCGTTGAGCACCGGGGGCTGGGCGCTCAGCGGCGCTGCCAGCAGCAGCCACTGGACGCAAACCATCGAGATATTTGTTGCTTGCCGCATATGAACCTCGATCGAGCCCGACCGTTTACTGAGGTGACCGTCCTTCTGTTTCCTATCGGCCGACAAGAGTTTCAAGTTCGGTTCGCTCGGTAGTCGTCCTGGTCCAACGCTCGTACCAGTCATGCAGGGCCGGGTCGCCGAGCTGCACTGGCTTGATATCCAGAGCCGGACGCTGAGTGCCGTGGTCTCCACCGTGATAATCGTGACATTCGACACAATCGAACCGCGCGCCGCCGCGGAGCCCCTGCGGCGGGCGATCGTTGTGACACTGCAGGCAGACGCTCCGCTGCGGTATGAGTAGGTCGTGATGATCGAGCGTGGGCTCGCGCTCGCCGGGCTTCCAAGTCGTCGCCAGATAATTCACCGCGCCCTGGCCCGATGGGGCGTGACACTCTTCGCAGCGCGTGGCGCGGTGCGCGGAGTGATCGAATCGAGCGTGCTGATACCATCGTTGCGGCACCCGGACCGGGGCGACACGCGCGCGTGTCGGCACGTCATCGAGTACGTGACACTGATTGCAGCGGCCGCGTAAAAATGTCTCGGCCGTGGCGAGCTGAGTGGCGACAAAACTCGCGCCATCCGCGCGTGTCGCGCGCGGCTGTTTGCCGGGAATCTCACGCACCGCGGGGGTGACTCGGTCGTCCACCGTCGGATGGTTGTCGAGGAACCGCTTGGCCAGCGTGCTCTCCAGATGCGCCAAGAGTTTTTCGCTCGGGAGCGCGTGTTCGATCGTGGTACTGGCATCGACCGGAGTGCCGGTGGTCGGGGCAAAACTCAACGGATGGCACGCGCGGCAGTGTTGATTAAACGACACCGGTGCCATGTAAGCCCCGGCCGATCGTTTACTGGCGAGCGGGCTGATGAAGCCCTCGAAACCGGCGCGCCGCGGAGTCGGGCTTGCCAGCTGATGGCAGGAACTACAGTTCAACTGGATGACGTCATCGTCGCTCGCGCCCGGGGTACGGTATCGGTCGCGCTCGCCCGACGGCAGATCGGCGAGGCGGAGCGGTTTGCTGCGATCCTGCGCGCCCCAATTCAGGCCCGGTGCCAAATGCCGTCGGTGTGAAAACTTCAACTGGCCAGGGTCGCGCTGCGCACTACGAAACTCAGGGTGGCTGTCGGCCGTGAAGCGAGTGACCTGCGCGTTGTTAAACGCTCCGCTGGTGAGCAGCACTTCAGGCTTGGTCGTATGACGTGGCAAGTCGGCATGACAAGCGACGCACGTTTGATCCGCGGTGCGATTGAGCCGCGCGGATCGCCCTTGATGTTCGTGGTGACACGTGCTGCACTGCTCAATCTCGCTCGTGAGTTGAGTGGCGTGGTGCTGGGGCGTGCGATGACACTTTTGGCATTTGGCATCGATTTGGCTTTTGACGTCGGCCGAGATCTGCCAGGCATCGCCACGCAAGGCCACCAGAGGCGTGTGACACGCTTGGCAGTTGGCTTCCCAGGGAGCATGGACCGCGGCGAGCGGACCGGGCGAGTGTTGCGTGGCGCCGTGCAACAAGCCCCAAGCGGCCCAAGCTATCGCCATGCCTCCGATGAGCAGCGAGAGGAGCAGCTTGCCGCGCGTAAAACGATCGCTTTGCCGGTAATAGTCCAGCGAGATGCGGGCAGCGCGTTGTTTGCCTGTTTGCGGCGAAGCCATGAGCTATCGGTAATAGACGACGTAATAAATATGGACCAACATCAACAAGACCAATGCGGTCGAGAGAGGGACATGAATCCACAGCCAACTGTAGAGCCAATAGTGTATCCGCTCTTGCGTGTCCCACTGCCGACGTTGCTGGCAGAGCGTGGCGAGCGTGTCGATCGCGCCATGCGCCGCGGGCTCGACCTCGCCGCGCAACAGTGTGAATAGTTGTTCTGCCGCGCTCGAGCGTGCCAGCGGAGAGCCGCTGCGTGCGCCCTGCAAAAGGTACGGAGCGATTTGATCGTAGAATCGATCGCGGAGCGCCACGGCATCGAGCACGACCTCGCCAATATACTGCGATTGCAGCACCTTGCCGCGGATATGTCCCGTGTTGCGAATGGCGCCGATCGCTACGTACTGTGTCGGAGGGGCGTCGACGACCGCTTGGGCCTTGAGTGGTTCAATGCGACGCTGCGGATCGGCTCCGCACAGGGCGATGATTAACTCCTCGGCCCGCAGACACTCTTGCCGGGCAACCGAGCCGATCTGCGAATAGATCGTCTCGAAGCTGACCTGTTCGAGCATGGCGCTAGGGAGATACTGTTGCAGCACGAGGCCCGTGACGCCGCTGGCGATGACGGACAAGAACAAGATGAGCAGCACGATGCCCAAGGGACTGCCGGGCACGCCGCCGTGCAACAAGATCAGAGGCACACTGAGCACTCCGAGCCAGATATGAGCCCGTAGCCAAGTCTGGGCTCGGCCGATGCGCCAGGAGCGGACTTTTTTTCGCGGCCAGAGCAGGAACTCGAAGAGGATAATCAATCCGCCGCAGATACCGTAAACGAGCCCTGTCGGAGTGCCGCCGCCCGGCCAGCGAGGGTGTGTCAGGCCAACGTAC
>CAYLYE010000174.1:0-13585 GCA_964387325.1 uncultured Planctomycetaceae bacterium | reverse complement strand
CCCCGATCGGGATTCTACTCCTTAAATACCTGTCCAGTTTTTGGGGTCCACTTCACTTTCCGGGTGCGGCTGGATCGGTTCATTTCGATCCTCGACGTTGAGATAACCGTACGGAGCGTGTCCGGTCGGCCATCCCTGCCGCACCTTCTCGTCCATGCCTTTCAACACTTCCGACCGCAGATTATCGCTGTAGTACTGGGCGACGGCGGCCATCACGTTGAACGACAATGCACCGGCAGCGCCGGGTCCAAATTGGTTTTCGACGAATGCCAATTGGACACCGCAGGCATCCTCTAGTTCCTGTAAGCGAACCGCATCCCGCATGTTGCGGCATACTCGGTCCAGCTTGTGGCTGAGAATCGCTTTGATCTTCTCACGGCGGGCGTTCGCTTTCACCCAGGTGAACATCTCATTGAACACCGTTCGCTCCGCGCCGCGCTTGGCCGACTCGGCCACGACGAACTCCCGGGCGACGTGCCAGCCGTTGGTTTGAGCCCGCTCGCGGTTGACCCGCAGCTGGGCATCGATCGAATACCCTTCCTTCTGTTCGCGGGACGAGACCCTCGCCCACAATACCACGTTCATGATTTCCGCTTCTCCTCTTCAGCACGCAACAGGATTTCAGCGAGCCGGCGGACATTGGTGAGGATCTCGATTGCCTCATCCTCGCTGATCACGCGGCCATATTCTTTGGACCACACGCGGCGGGCTTCGGCGATCCGCTCGTCCGTCAACCACAGCGTCGACAGCGGCCGCGCGGTAACCGAGCCGGGCTCGGCTCCATGTTGCCGGTTCGGGGCACGAAATCCAGTCATTTTACGCGAAGACGCCACAGAAACGCTTCTCCCGAGGAACGTGTCAACAACGGTGGGTTGTCTCGACTGCGAACCTCTGTGGCAATTCTCCGCGCGGATTACGGACACGTCTCTAGGAGTTCGGATGCGCGGCCAAACTCATATGCGGCGCATGTCCTTAATCGCCCGCGCATCTCTCGCGCGTGTCCCGCATATGAGTTTGCGTGTCCGTGTTCGATATCTCGTCGGGCATCTATTACGCTGGGCAGGTTGTTGAGCCACGAGACAGCAGCACGCATCTCGATGCTCTGCTGCAGGACTTCTGCTTCAAGTCCCCTGCCGATCGCACTAACTATGTTGGTATGCTGCTCACGGCCATCTTGATTCCACACTTCATCGGAGCCAAACCATCAGCGCTATTCAACGGCAATCAGCCTGGACTGGGCAAATCCATTCTCGCGCAGGTGATTGGCATCCTGCGTGATGGCCGCCCCACCGAAACCGTCTCGTACAATCCAAACGACGAAGAATTCGAGAAGCGGCTCGGAGCGACTGTGCGCCGCGGCGTGACGACCATTATCGTCGACAATGCCAAAGGACACGGACGCAAGGCGCGGAGTCCGCCTGCCTCGAACGATCCATTACCGATTCGGTGCTGTCCTATCGCTTGCTTGGCAAGTCGCAGGAAATCCGCGCCGAGAACTCGCACATCTTTTGTATCACGGCGAACACGCTGGACGTGAGCCCCGATCTCGTTTCCCGTAGCATTGTCATCAACCTTGAGTACAAGGGCGATCCACGGCGGCGAACATTCCATCTGGCCGATCCTGAAGGTTACGCCGAACAACATCGCCTCGAATTGCTTGGTGAACTGATTGGAAAGGTCGAACGATGGAAGGCGGCCGGCATGCCCAGGGCAAGCGTCCACACACGGTTTAACAAGCGGGGCTGGGGGAACATTGTCGGCGGCATCCTACAGATCAATGGCGATCCGGACTTCCTGACCAATGCCGAAGAAGCGGCCGCACAACTCGATGAGACTCGTCGCGAGTTTGCCGAGCTTGTAGGCGTGCTGCTGGATCACGCTCAGGGACACTGGACGGCGGCGGAGTTAGCTGAGCTGTGCGCGCACGAAGGTCTGCTGGGCGCAGACCTTGGTGAGGGCACAGCACGTTCGCTCTCCACCAAGATGGGCACGTTGGCTGGACGCTATATCAACGAGAGGTTCGGCACGTCCGACGGTCGTGAAGTCACGTTCCTTCGCTCAGAAGGACGCAAAGGCAAGCTCTATCGGGTGGCCGTGCGGGAAGAAGTGCCGAACCTTGACCCATTTGCCGAACCTCTGCCGAACCTCTGCCGAACCTTCACGAACCCGCAGGTTCGGCACCTTAAGTCGTTGGAGAAACGCCACATGCGAATCGATGCTGAACCTTGCCGAACCTTTTTAGCATATCCGCGCACGCACGCGAGGAAACATACTATGCATTGTGCATGCGCGTATGGCATTTCAGTCACAGGGAAACGGGTTCGGCACGTTGAACAGACGACCAACCGCCAGAACGTGCCCATCGTTGGCCACCACGTCGCACACGTATGCGCCTGTCGCGTTGTGCGCCGCAATCGCGGACGGTTGGCCAAGGTGCGCGCCAACGCCAACGTGGGGCCACGTGGGGCCGGGGTGCCACCTTGGCAGAGGCAAAGACCACGCGCCAGCCGGCCAATAGGTACTCCCGGGCCAACTGCCGCAGTCGATGGCCGGGGGAACGGGCACCGTCTTGTTCAAAGTTTGTTTTGCTTGTCCAAATGTTCTCGGTTTTCAACCTAAGAGGTCACGTCGTATGGAGATAGACCAATCAAATATCGCCAGGATCAGATCGGGAGTCGGCGCGACGCCCCGGGTATCACAACAACGCCAGGCCGAGCCACCCACCTGCCAATTGATCGACTGGTTCCACGAAGGCGACGAGCGCGACGTACAAATCGGTGCCTTGCGGGTGACCATCCGGTTCGTTGGCCGAAAGGGACGGAGAGCAAGGATCGCGATCACCGCTCCAACCGGGGTGGTGTTTCGATCGGTGGAAAAGGGAAAAAACGAGACCTTTTAGACATCCGTTGCGACATATGGCTCGCTTGGCGAGATTCTCGTGCATAAGGTAAACTAGTGCATGGGCAGCCGTGTAGCCGAGGCGGACAATAATCTGGGAAACCACGACAGGTCATGATCACTAAGAATGAAGGCTGGAACATCGTGCTGGCCGGCCACTGGAATCGCATGATCTTCACCCCTGAGTGGGTTGGAAGGATCGTTTTTCAACAGCCGGAATTGGAGACGCTTATCAGCCTGATGCCAAATATGCCTCTTATTTACCGTAACGCTCAAGTAGCGGTGGAGGTCTCGCAGCCACGTGTTGCGTTCCGTCCCAGGCGACTCGACGACGAGTGCATTCGACGAGCGGAAGAGATGGCACTTTCCGTCCTTACGACCCTGGAGGATACTCCGCTCGTCGGCGTGGGTGTGAATTTTGCTTTCACCGAGGCTAACCCCGCGCCGCTTGTTCAATTGTTCGGCTTCGGCGACGATCGTCAGTTGTCTGATGCAGATTGGGACGTCCAAGAAAGGCGAATTGTGCGGACGATGCAGCGTGGGCAGGATACGCTGAACCTGGCTCTCGCATATGATGGCCAGGAATTGACTATCGAATTTAATTACCATTCAGAGGCACCGGACAACGCGGCAGCACTGGTTGCGGTTACAAACCGAGTTCTTCGGTTGCGCGACGACTCCTTGAGGCTGCTTCGCGACATTTACAATCTAGAACTGCCAGCTGGAGGACAAAACGATGAAGCATAATACTGGTATGGTCGAGAGTTCGGGAACCCAACCCAATTCGCAGGGCGAAACAAGACCGGTAAGTATTCAGATGGGCAGCGGTGAGGTGCAGTCGACGAGCCACAGCTTTATCGATGCCCAATTGATCCCTGTTCACGCTTCAGGCGTTCAAGTTGTTCTTCGAGTTAACACTCAGCAAATCAGCGAGCGACAGGCGATTGAGAGAGCGAATGACTCAATCCGCAGGCGTACATGTGGGTAGCGTGGTCTTGCCTGTCGGACGAACCAATGCCCAACCCCACGCACTACGTCTATGACGAGCCCAACAAGAGAGTCCTGAGTCAGGGCGATATCCTGATCAGGACGCCTGCTCTGAATGCGCATCTCACCGAGTTCCATCCTTACTACGGCAACCATGCAGACTATCGCCATTTCATTGTTGTAACGCAAAGCTGCGACCTCGCCATACGCGACGGTGAGTCGCGTCCGTCCAGCCCTTACATCACCATAGCTGCGGTAAGGCCTGTGGAAGAAGCGCTCCGCCGCGAGGCTGCAAAGCACCAGGAACCGTGGCAGAAGGAAACCAAGGTCATCAGCGCAAAGCTCAAAACGAAGCTCGCGATGTTCCTCGAGGGTCTCTTCGACAATAACAAAGAGGGATACTTCTATTTGCACCGAGACGTTGGACTTGGAATTCAAGCAAATTACTGTGCATTCTTGCACCTCTCAGTTGCCCTTAAAGCGAATCACTACTCTCTATGCCTGGAGGCGAAGATTGCCCAATTGAGAGAGCCGTTTCAAGCGAAGCTCGGCTATCTAATAGGCCACATGTACAGCCGGATCGGCACAACCGAGTGGAATAGTAATGTGCCGGACAAGTCGGTGGCAAAGTTTGCGTCTGAGATTCTCAAGCAAAACTTCATTACCTACGAGGATAAACAGATCGAAGAGGGGCTCGCCGACCTCAGAAAGGACGGGACCCTGGGAACAAAGTCACCGCAAGAAATCAAAGGATACATCGACAGCAAGAAGGTCGTTCCAAGGAAGCAAAAGTTTCATGAACGAGCACTCGATGCGCTGTGTACGGACGTATCTTCCATAAACCTAATTGAAGGCCGCGTCCGCAACCCGGTTAAGAGTGATGCCGAGCTTATCCGCCGGATCGGTGAGATTCTCGAAGAGTATGGATTGACGACAGAACAGGCGTCGGTTGCGAGGGATCTTCTCATTGACGTTTTTATGAGAAGGCTCGGGTTCCACCTCTGCGACGAACGGCTGCCGGGCAAGCGAGACGTTTATCAAAAAGTACTCACTAACCTCATGAAGGATGTAGTCATTGGAGAGATTATGAAGGGGTGATGGCACTGGGCATCACTGCTCAGGCCGAAACGCCCAATATTTCGTTCATTGAAGAAGCCTGTAGCGTTGAATTGTCCTATGACCATATAAGTGCGGTTTTTTGATAGTCAGTAGCGGCAGCCGGTTCTCTGGTCCTCTGCCCGCCGCCCTGGATTGCCGGGGCCGCGCTCCGTATCTCGGAGCCACCAGCACATAACCTATGTGCCGAGGTGCGCTCCGATGAACATCGAGCTCAAAAAGCCTTCCGAAATCAAGCCCTATCCGGGCAATCCCCGCGTCAATGATGACGCTGCGGACGCCGTCGCGTCGTCACTCCGCGAGTTCGGTTTCCGCCAGCCGATCGTGGTCGATCGCGACGGCGTGATCATCTGCGGACATACCCGTTGGAAGGCCGCACAGAAACTGGGGCTGGAAAAGGTACCGGTCCACGTCGCCACCGATCTCTCGCCCGAACAGATTAAGGCGTATCGCATCGCCGACAACCAAACCGCCACACTCTCGGACTGGCACTACGATGTGCTGGCCTCCGAGTTGGTCGGTTTGCAGCAAGTCGACTTCGACTTGGACTTGTTAGGCTTCACCAGCGACGAGCTGGCCCGGATCATCGATCCCGATCCGCAAGCAGGCCTGTGTGATCCAGATGACATCCCCGCGCCACCGGATGCGGCGACAACCCAACGCGGCGACTTGTGGATCCTCGGCAACCATCGCTTGCTGTGTGGAGACAGCAGTCAGCCAGCTGATGTCGATCGACTGCTCGATGGAGCCATGATTCATTTGGTGAATTCGGATCCGCCGTACAACGTGAAAGTCGAGCCGCGCAGCAATAACGCCATCGCCGCCGGCTTGTCCTCGTTCGCTGGCACCACGCATCATCAAGGGTTGGATGTGGCGCGGCATCCCGAGAAGACCAAACCCACCAATAAGAAGCTACGTGCTAAAGATCGTCCGCTCGCCAATGATTTTGTCAGTGATGACGAGTTCGATCGCTTGCTCGACGCGTGGTTCGGTAACTTTGCGCGAGTCCTTGCGCCCGGACGTGGGTTCTATATCTGGGGTGGTTACGCGAATCTCGGCAACTACCCACCCTATCTCAAGAAACATGAATTGTACTTCTCCCAAGCCATCGTCTGGGACAAGCAGCATCCGGTGCTCACGCGCAAGGATTTCATGGGTGCGTTTGAAATTGCCTTCTACGGTTGGCGCGAAGGTGCCGCACACGTCTACCTGGGACCCAACAATGCCACCGACCTATGGCACGTGAAGAAGGTCAACCCGCAGAGCATGGTCCATCTGACCGAGAAACCGGTCGAGCTCGCTGTGCGCGCCATGCAATACTCCTCCCGAGCGGGTGAAAACGTGCTGGACCTGTTCGGTGGCTCGGGCAGCACGCTCATCGCTGCCGAACAGACGGGGCGTCATGCCTTCTTAATGGAGCTCGACGAACTCTACTGCGACGTGATTGTCCAGCGCTGGGAGAAGTTCACCGGTCAGAAGGCCGAACGGATTCGCGGCGCTCAAGACCAGGAGGGAGCCATTCATGGCCAAATCGGATAAAGCCACCACCTCCCGACGCGTCCAAGATGTACTACGCGTCATGTTGGCAGGTGGGGAGTTTAATGAGATTAGGCAATTCGCGTCCGACCAAGGTTGGCAGGTTAGCGAACGGCAACTGCGACGCTATATCGAAACGGCGAACACACAACTCGCCGAAGCCGCCCAGCGCGATCGGGGACAACTGCTCGGTCGGCATCTGATGCAGCGGCGCGCATTGTATGCGCGGTGCTTAAAAGCCAACGATCTGCGCACGGCGCTACAAGTACTTCGCGACGAAGCCGAACTGTTTGGCTTGTACCCGCCCACCAAGATTGCCGCCACCACCCCCGATGGCCAAGCGCTATCGATGGAAGATCGGCAACTGCATATCAACGCGATTCTCGTGCAGCGGTTTGGTCCCGAGGCCAGTTTGCCTGCACCCGTCTTGGAAACGGAGGTTATCGATCATGGATCGCGAACAAGCTCGCCGGATGCTAGAGAGCCTATCGGACCAAGAGCTCTTACAAGCGAGCCCACTGACGGCACCGGATGGAGCGGTGATCCTGCCGAAGCAGCCGCATCCCCGGCAGGCGGAATTTCTCCGCTTGAGTTGTGAGGAGGCGTTGTATGGCGGCGCAGCTGGAGGCGGCAAGACCGAAGCGCTGCTGATGTGGCTGGCCGAAGGGATCAAGATCGCCAGCTACTCGGCGATCTTTTTTCGCCGTACCTATGCACAGCTCTCGAAGAGCAACGACTCACCGATCACCAAATCCCACGAGTTGTTCTTGCCGTTGGGTGGTCAATACAAGGCCAGCGAACATGCCTGGGTGTTCCCCAGCGGCGCGCGCATCGAGTTTGGCCATCTGCAGCATGAGATGAGCATCATGGATCATCAAGGTCCCGCACCCAAGGGGAAATTTTGCGGGCCTATGATCCGCAGGGACAATTGCGCGGCCTGATCGATGCGCGCCAATGTCAACGTTGGGCCACGATCGACACGGCCGGCACCAGTCGCCAAAAAGCGGCCGAACGGCGTGGGCGGCCACCAAGTTGGTCCGTGTGCCAGATTTGGGACTACTGGCCACAAACCAAGTTTTTGTTCCTCCGGCATGTGTGGCGAGATCGCGTCGCCTGGGATGGTCTCAAGGCCGGTGTGCGCCGTACTCTGCGCGAGTGGCAGCCGAGTAAGGTCTACATCGAGAACGCGCATCATGGCCCAGCCTTGGCGGGGGAACTACAAGAATTCAAAACGCAGTTGATCAGTCCCTGCGCACGGCACTTGGGTGGCCACAGCGGATTGCCAGGTAAGCTCGAGCGCGCCACGCCATTACTTAACAAGCTCGAATGCGGTGAGATCTTTCTTCCCCGCTACAACACCATTTGGCTGCCGGAACTTGAAGCCGAGTGGTTGGCCTGGACTGGCTTGGAAGATGAAACCGCCGATCAGATCGATGCGGCCGCCTATGCAGCGCAGCAAGGCACGCTCAACACGCTGGTTTGTTCCGCTGGATTTCCCCACGATGCTCAAGGCCGAATGACGTTGTTCATCACTCCCGAACAATTGCAGGGTTATGTCAGCCGCTGGCCGGGAGCGTAATCGTCAGTGGTTCACGAGTCATTCGCACTCAGACGCGCCGCTTTAGGCTGCCCTAAAACGACGAGTTCGGACCCAACATGCGCGAACTGGGTCCAAACTCGCTTCCCTTCTGGGGCCCCTTGAGGTAACTCAACAACCGTCCGTCGTGGCGTTCTAATGACATATCTTTCGCGACGGGGTTTTAGTTGGAGCGCGCCCCCATGCAGCAGGGTATTTCGACGCCGTTTGGCCCCACCAAGATCCTCACCCGCCGCGAATTGGCCGCCGTGTTGGCCGACTTGGCCCGTAAGGCGCGCCGTTCGCCCAACACGCGGCTCAACTTGGTCCTGTTCCGACTGGCCGCCTGTTGCGGCCTACGGGCCAGTGAAATCGCCCAGCTGCAAATCGGCGATGTCCGTGTCGAAATTGCCCGACCCCATCTAAGAATTCGCAAGGGATGCGCCAAAGGGGGCAAGCCGCGCATCGTGCCCCTGTGGTGGGATGCCGGCACCTTGGCCGACCTAGTCGCCTCGAAAACTCAACGCCAATCACAGGGAGGGCAACCACAGGACGTGTTCTTGGTCTCCGCTCGGCCCGGACGTACGGGCCAAGCCTTTTCTCGGCACACGCTCCGCAAGCGTTTTCGAACCGCATGCAAGATCCTCGGCGCTGCACGTCTTGAGTCCCTGACGATCCATCACGGCCGACATACGTTTCTGAGTCACGCACTCGCCGGTGGTCGCACGTTGGCTGAAGTTCGCGACGCCGCCGGACACGCAAACGTCACTGTTACCTCCGGGTATCTGCACGCCGGCGTGAATGACGACGAACCAGTGGTGGGAAGATTGTTTGGGTGAATGACCTCCGCACCTCGTACTTTTGGTATGGCAATTTCGACTGCCCTCGCCTCCTTGGCCACCTGCACGAAGCCGAGGACGAAGCGCAGCAATGGCCCGAGCTGCATATGACGATTCGCCAGGCCCGCAAGTCGTACCAACGTGACGGGAGGCTACCTGACTTTGAAGCGTGGGCGGGACTCATCGCCTCGCTCACCCGCAGTTCGATGGAAGCCAAATAATTGCGCCCAAGATTGTGCCAGCCCTAATAAGCAAGTTGACTTGCGTTTCCCACATAGCTCCCCCAAACAAATTGTTCACGAAAAGGGTTTGGCACGGGGAGGGCAGGTAACCAACAACGCTGGCGACATTCTAAACACCGTCCAGTCGCCGCGAAAAGGGGTGGGAGGGCGGTTCTCGCCGGCCACGCAACCGCAGGCTTCACCGAGGCCCGTGGGCACGCCATAATACCCCTCATGAGATCGGGATCGCAATTTCGCCCGACGGGGGTAGTTGCTGCATGCGTGACGACGAACTGCTGATTGAACTATTACTGAACTGGGGTGAAGCCCGCGATGCTGGGCGGCCGCTCTCGGCGCTGGAGTTGTGCCGCGACGCGCCGCATCTGCTGCAGCGTTTGGAAGCCGAGATTCATATTCAGGAGCGCTGGGATCAAGGGGACGTGCATACGGCGACGGGCCCGGCATCATCCAGCGAGCCAGCCTCCCAGTCGATCGAGCCTCGCGCCGCCGCGCTTGACGGTGGAGAGCAGCGGATCGGCCGCTATCGCCGCATCCGACTGCTGGGGGAAGGGGGCTTTGGTCGCGTGTGGTTGGGGTTCGATGACGAGCTGCAGCGGTCGGTTGCCATCAAGGTCCCCAAGCCCGAGCGCTTCCAACGACCGGAAGATGTCGAAGCCTATTTGGCCGAGGCGCGCACGGTGGCCAGCCTCGATCATCCCCACATCGTGCCCGTCTATGATGTGGGGCGCACCGCCGACGGTTCGATCTACGTCGTCTCGAAGTTGATTGAAGGCGCCGATCTGGCCGCGCGCATCAAACGCGATCGACCGACGTTTGCCATCACGGCGACGTTACTGGCGCAGGTGGCCGAGGCGCTGCATTACGCGCACCAGCGAGGCCTGATCCACCGTGACATCAAGCCGGCCAATATCCTTTTGGAAGCGGCCACCGGCATACCCTACGTGACCGACTTCGGCTTGGCGATTCGCGAAGCCGACGATGCGCGGGACGACAGCCTCGTGGGCACGCCGGCCTACATGAGCCCCGAGCAGGTGCGCGGCGAGGGGCATCGGTTGGATGGCCGCAGCGATATCTTCTCGACGGGCGTGCTGCTGTACGAGTTGCTGACCGGACAGCGGCCGTTTCGAGCCACGACCGCCTATGGCGTGTTGCACCAAGTGACCACGGTCGATCCGAAACCGCCCCGGGCGTTCAACGCGCAGATTCCGGTCGAACTGGAGCGGATTTCCCTCAAAGCGCTGGCCAAGCGGGCTTCCGACCGCTACGCCACAGCGGCCGAACTGGCCGACGATCTGACCCATTGGCAACAGGGGGCGCAGCTGCCGGCTCAGACCGTGCCGGTCGTCCCCAAAGGCCTGCGCTCGTTCGACGCGGCCGACGCCGACTTCTTTCTCGAGCTGCTCCCCGGTCCGCGCAATCGCGACGGTTTGCCGGAAAGTATCCAGTTCTGGAAAACGCGCCTGGAACAAACCGATCCCGAGCAGACGTGCAGCGTCGGCTTGATCTACGGCCCCAGCGGCTGCGGCAAGTCGTCGCTGGTCAAGGCCGGGCTGCTGCCCCGCCTGTCGCCAACGGTCTTCGCGCTGTACGTCGAAGCCACCCCCGACGAAACCGAGCTTCGCCTGCTGCGCGGCTTGCGCAAGCGTTGGCCCGCGTTATCGAGCGAATTGGGGCTGGCCGCCACGCTGGCCCAGTTGCGGCGGACCGCCCGCCACAAAGTCGTGCTCGTGCTGGACCAATTCGAGCAGTGGCTGCATCGTCACACGACCTCGGCCGACAGCGAACTGGTCAACGCCTTGCGGCAGTGCGACGGCGGCTACGTGCAGGCGGTCATCATGGTACGCGACGATTTCGCCATGGCCGCGTCGCGGTTCATGCAAGCCCTCGATATTCGCATCGTGGAAGGGCACAACTTCGCCACGGTCGATCTGTTCGACGTCGCGCATGCGCAGCACGTGCTCACCCAGTTCGGCCAAGCGTTTGGCAAACTGCCCGCCCAACTGGGTAGCCTATCCGCCGACGAGCAGGCATTTCTCGCGACCGTCGCTCACGGCCTAGCCCAAGACGGCAAGGTGGTCTCGGTGCAGATCGCGCTGTTTGCTGAAATGGTCAAAGGCAAGCCGTGGATTCCGGCGACGTTGGAACAGATCGGCGGCACGGCGGGGGTCGGTGTCAACTATCTGGACGAGACGTTCAGTGCGCGCTCCGCCAATCCCCAGCACCGGCATCATGAACCAGCGGCGCGGGCCGTGCTCAAGTCGCTGCTGCCCGAAGTTGGCAGCGATATCAAGGGGCACATGCGGTCGCACAAAGAGCTGCTCGACGCGGCCGGCGATCACGAGCGCCCGGAGGACTTCCCAGACCTGCTCCGCATGCTCGACAGCGAGCTGCGGCTGATCACGCCGACCGACCCGGCAGGTTCTCCTACCGAATCGAATAGCGATTCGGGGGTGCAGTACTATCAACTCACGCACGACTATCTGGTGCCGTCGTTGCGCGTGTGGCTGACTCGTAAGCAACGCGAAACCCGACGCGGTCGCGCCGAATTACAGCTGGCCGAACGCTCGGCCTTATGGAACGCCAAGCGGGAGAACCAGCAGTTGCCGTCGCTGGTCGAGTTGCTCCGAATCCAACTGCTAACCGACCGCCGACACTGGTCCGCGCCGCAGCGGCAGATGCTGCGTCGAGCGGTGCGCGTGCAGGGGCTGCGCTCGGGCCTCGTGGCGCTGGTCTTGCTGGTCGCCGTGGTGGCTGGGCTCAACATCCGCCATGCCGTGGTCGAGCAGCAGAACCTGACCCGGGCTGAGGGGTTGGTGGATAGTCTGCTGAGTGCCGAGATCGGCCAGGTGCCGGCGCTGGTAAGCAGCCTCGCCGAATATCGCCCCTGGGCCGACCCACTGCTCCAGCAGCAGTTGGCCAAGGCCGAGGTGAATTCCCCGCAGCGGTTGCACTTGGCGTTGGCGCTGTTGCCGGTGGATGCCGGTCAGACTGCGTATCTTTACGGACAGCTGCTGGATGCCTCCCCACAAGAGCTGTCGGTTGTCCGTGACGCGCTGCTGCCGCACAAGGCCGCATTGGTGGACAAGCTGTGGGCGGTGGTCGAGTCGCCGCAGCAAGGGCTGGAGTCACAGCGCCTGCGGGCCGCCTCGGCGTTGGCGAAGTACGCCCCGGAGAGTCCACACTGGGAACAAGCCGGAACGGTCGTGGTGGCTGACCTCGTGCTGGAAAACCCCGTGTTTTTGGGACAGTGGAGCGAAGCCTTCCGCCCCGTGAAGCATCGGCTGCTAGCCCCATTGAGTGAAATTTTTCGGGATCACAGTCCGGAACGCTCGGCGGAACGGGGGTTGGCAACCAACCTGCTCGCCGACTATGCCGCCGACCAGCCTCAAGCACTGGCTGATTTGCTGATGAACGCCGAAGAAAAACAGTTTGCCCTATTGTTTCCGAAGTTTGCTCGACACAGCGATCGCGGACTGCCGCTCCTCGTCAGCGAAGTGGAGCGACCATTGTCGTCTGCTGCAACCGAAGACGCTCGAGAGTTGCTCGCGCAGCGCCAGGCCAATGCAGCGGTGGCCCTGCTTCGGCTGAAACTACCGGAAAAAGTTTGGCCGCTCCTTAAACACAGCCCTGATCCACGCGTGCGGAGTTATCTGATCCATCGTTTGGCGCTGCTGGGCGCCGGCGCTGAGGTTATCGAACAACGACTGCAGTTGGAAACGGATGTGACGGTTCAGCGGGCGTTAATTCTGAGCTTGGGAGAGTTTAGCGAGTCGCAGTTTTCGCCCTCCGCGCGAAAGCTCCTGTTACCCAAGTTGCAGAACCTGTATCGCACGGCCAACGACCCCGGGTTACATGCGGCGGTGGAATGGTTGTTGCGAACCTGGAAACAGGGACCGTGGCTCCAGCAACTCCAGGATGATTGGGCAAAGGACAAGCAACAGCGTGAATTGAAACTGGCCGAACTCCATAAACAGCTGGGGAATTCAGGGGCAGTTGACGCAGGGACTGCCCGGCAGTGGTATGTCAACGGTCAAGGGCAGACGCTGGTGGTGATTCCGGGACCGATAGAATTCATGATGGGCTCACCGGAGACTGAGTTGGGCCGGCGAGAGCGTAGTGAGTCTCGTCACAATAAGCGAATCAGTCGGACGTTCGCCGTGGGGGCCAAGTCGGTGACCTTGGCCGAATATCGGCGATTTAACGCGGATTACAAATTCTCGGAACAATACGCCCCGGAGCCCGGCTGTCCCGTGGTCAGCACGTCCTGGTATCAGGCGGCCGCTTATTGCAACTGGCTCAGTCAGGCGGAGAACATTGCGGAAGACCAGTGGTGCTATGAACTGAACAGTAAAGGGGCTGTGACGAAGTTGAAGGCGAATTACTTGCGTCTG
>CAYLYE010000173.1:0-13627 GCA_964387325.1 uncultured Planctomycetaceae bacterium | reverse complement strand
CCCGCTGGGCAACACCACCATGTACACCTACGATGAGCACGGCAACCAGACGAGCGTCACCGACCCGCTGGGCAACGTGACCCTATACGGTTACGACAGCCACGATCGGCTCATTGCCAGCACGGTGGTCATCGGCCAACTCGACTCGAACAGTGGCGAGCACGACGACCGCGTCACACTGACCAGCTACAACGCCGCCGGTCGCGTGGCCAGCACGACCGATCCGCTGGGCCACGTCACCCAGTTCCAGTACGACTACCTCGGCCGCGAAATCAAGCGGACCGAAATTATCGGACAACTCGACGGCTCGGGCAACGGCGAGCACAACGATCGCCTGACCACCACGCAGTACACCACGGCCCAAGTCACGCTCGACAATGGCGAGACCATCACGGGCAACCGGACGATCGTGACCGATCTGCTGGGAAATGTTACGATCCGTCAATACGATGACCATCAGCATCTCATCGCTCAGACCGACGCCATGGGCCGCACCACGCATTACATCGTCGACGACGAAGGCCGTCAGACCGACGTGATCGATCCGGCCGGTGTCCGCACGCATACCGAACTCGATGAACTCGGCCGACAAGTTTTGTCGAGCCTCGTTGTCGGTCAACTCGACAGCGAAGCCAATAGCGAAACCGACGATCTCGTCACCCGCTACGAGTACGACGCGCAAGGTCGACAGATTCAAATGACCGACCCGGCCGGCCGCATCACCCGTTTCGAGTACGATGCGCAAGGCCGCCAGACCAAGGTCATTCAACAAGTTGGCACGCTCGATGCTCCCACGGCCACCAATGGTGACGACCTCGTCACGCAGAACATTTACGATGCCGCCGGTCAACTTGTCGAGTCGATCGACCCCATGGGCCGTCACACGCAGTACACCTATGACGAGGCCGGGCGGCAAATCGCCACCCGACAAGTCGTGGGCAACGTCGACTCGACCAGCAATGGCGAGCACAACGACGTGGTCGCGCAGAGTGTCTACGATGCCGCCGGTCGCCTGATCGAATCGATCGACCCGCTCGGCCGTCGCACGCTCTACTCGTATGACGCCGCTGGTCGCCAGACCGCCACGCGACAAGTGTTCGGCCAAGTCGATCTGACCAGCAACGAACAGGACGACATCGTCTCGCAAACGGTCTATGACTCGGCCGGTGAAGTGGTCGAGTCGATCGATCCGCTCGGCCATCACCTGCTCACGAGCTACGACCTGCTCGGCCGCACCACCCGTGTCCGCCAAGTCATCGGTCAAAATGACCTCACGAGCAGCGAGAGCAACGACCTCGTCACGACCCTGCAGTACGTCACGCTCGCCAACGGCAACACGCAGCAGATTAGCACCGATCCGCTGGGCCGCGTGACGACCACGACGTTCGATCGGCTCGGCCGAGCCATTCAGGCCACCGATCCCACCGGGGCGGTCACCTCGATGAGTTACAACGCGGCCGGTCAGGTAGTAAGCGTCACCGATCCGTTAGGCCGCACGACGCATACCACGTATGACTCGGCGGGCCGCGTGGCTAGCGTGACCGACCCCAGTGGCCGCACGGTCACGACCCATTACGACAGCCTGGGCCGCGTCGATCACACGATCGATTCGCTCGCCGGGACCAGTAGCACCACGTTCCTGAGCAATGGCCTCGTCGACAAAGTCACCGATGCACAAGGCCACTTCACCCAGTACGGCTACGATGCCTTGGGCCGAGTCGTCAGTTCGACCGATTCGCTTGCGGGCAGCACCACGATCGTGCTCAACAAGGATGGCAGCGTCGCCAGCCAGACCGATCCGCTCGGCCACACCACCAGCTTCGGCTACGACGCCCTGGGGCGTCGCACGACCGTGACCAACGTCGCGGGCACCACGACCACCACCTTCGACGCCGCCGGTCAAGTCGTCGCCATCACCGATCCGCTCGGTCATGTGACCACCCACCACTACGATGCGGCCGGTCGACTCACGAGCACGACCGATCCCGAGAGCGGCACCACGTCGTACAGCTACGACAAGCTGGGGAACCGCACCGCCCTCACCGATCCCGTCGGCAACACGACCACCTGGACGTACAACGAGCTGGGGTTGATGGCGACCGACAGCATCCGCACCGGCACCGACAACCAAGGCCAGCCGCTGTATGCGACCCGCTCTTATATATATGACAACGTCGGCGAGCTAACTCAATACACCGACCGTAACGGCCGGGTGACCCAGTACGACTACGACCTGCTCGGCCACAAGGCCGCCGAACGCTGGCTCGACGGCTCGACCGTGGTCAACACGCTCACCTGGGCCTATGATGCCGCCGGTCAGTTGACCAATTGCACCACGCCCGATTCGCAAGAGTCGTTCGCTTACAACTTGCTCGGTCAGTTGACGACCATCTCGATCGCCAATGCCAACGTGCCGACCGTCGTGCTGATTCCCGGCTACAATGCTCACGGCAATCGCAAATCGTTGACCGCCCTGGTCGACGGCGTGGTGACCGTCAGCAACACCTACACGTTCGACGCCATCGACCAAATGCTCAGTGTTCAGCAGCAAGGGCCGAACCTGACCACCAAGCTCGTCAGCTTCGGCTACAACGCCTTGGGACAAATGACCACGATCAGTCGCGCGACGGCCGCCAACGGCAATTACGCGCTCGTGAGTGGTTCGCTCAACGAGTACGACGCCGCCGGCCGCTTGAGCAATCTGACCTACACCTCCAGCACCGGTAGCACTCAAGCTGCTTATAGCTGGACGTATGACGCCGCCAACCGGATTACCCAGTTCAACGACCTGCTCCACACCGATCAGAGTGCGACCTACAGTTACGACACCACCAATCAGCTAACCGGTGCCGATCACACCGGCACGTCATTGGACGAGTCGTTCAACTGGGACACCAATGGCAACCCCAGCGGCAGTCAGTACGTCATCGGCTGGAACAATCAGCTACTCGCTGACGGAACATACCAATACACCTACGATGCCGAGGGAAATCGCACTAGCAAGACGGAAATCGCCAGCGGTACCCGCACCGATTACGTCTGGGATTATCGCAACCATCTGGTCGAAGAAACCCAGCATTCCAGTAGCGGTGCAGCGCTATTTGACGTGCGTTACGGCTACGACGCCCTCAATCAGCGGATCAGCCGCTCAACTCAAGATGGCGTCATCGAGCATTTCGTGTATGATGGCCAGAACGTGCTGCTCGATCTGACCGACCCAGATGGAGCCGGTAGCACTCCGGCGACGGTTTCGGCCGTGTACCTCTATGGGCCGTCGGTCGATCAACTCCTCTCTCAAGAGAACGTCGGCACGGGATCGAACACCGATCTTTGGCAACTCGTCGACAACCTCGGCAGCGTTCGCGCCATCGCGAACAACTCCGGCACCGTCATCGCCAACCTGGCCTACGACGCCTTCGGCGCGCGCGCCCAAGCCACCGTTGACATCGCTGTCGGTTTGCACACCCGCTACCTCTACACCAGCCGCGACTTTGATCCCATCACCGGCGAGCAATTCAACCGTGAGCGTTACTACGACTACCACGCCCGCCGCTGGTTGAGCAACGATCCGATTCTGGACCAGGGTGATCCGTCGAACTGGTATCGGTATGTAGGGAACGAACCGACATTATTCACTGATCCAAGTGGATTTGAAAACTACGTCGAAAATCCCTACGCGAAATATGGCCCTGGATTAAAACCGAACTGGAATCGGGGCGCAGGACCATTGCATTACACTCAATTCCGATTGACCATGAAGGTTCCATGTAAGTACGCAAGCCAATCGTCCAACATTGTCGATGATATATATGCACATTTAAAGTCATTCGATTTATTCAACGGTGGTAATAATGGTGTCGCACGAGTGAGTGTCAGCGGTGACATTGCGCGATTTGACGAACTCGGTTGGTTTTTCAATTGGTCATCCCCTCTGGCTGGCAACGAAGATAAAGTTCCGGTGCGGTTATCGTTCAACGATGCCACGCGAGAAGTCATGGGCCAAACTCTTGACGACCACATGTTGGTCGGCGTACGAAAGTGGCGTGTCATCGGCCCGATGGATTCACCCAAGGGTAAGGAAGACGGATTTTACGTTCTGGTTGAAACAGACTCCTATGAACGAATGCAGAACCGCCGTAATCTCGCGGGCTTCAGAATTATGGGCAGTGACGACCAAAAGGCCGTATGGCAAGGATATCTTCGTAACATCCTGGATGAATACGAATCTCAATACCAAGCAAAGTGGGAAAACAAATCAGAGTTGATACCGGGGGTAATGAAAGACATGGGGTATGGGCCCAATCCGTGGGGGCCCGCTGATCAATATGTACCTCCCCAGCCTCCGCCATTACCTCCGATCGGTATTACCGGTAAGCCAACGATGTTAAACTAGTCCTATGCCTAGATGATCATCAAAAAACGCTTACCCCAAAATGGATGGTGCCAAAATGGCGAGAGGGTGTCAGATAAAATGTGTAGGACTCGCGATCCTCCTGGCGATCCCGTTGAGCGTGGGAATGGTTGCTATCTGGAATCGCACGGAGACGGTTGCCGATCGGAAAATGGTCAGCAACTGTATTTATGGCCTTCAGAAGTATATTGAAAAAGATCCTGAAGTCGCTTCATTATACAGCGACGAGCTGCTCGCATATTTGCGTAATGGGTCCCCATTTGCACGAACAGCGGCATGTGTTGCCCTAAAAAAACTCGGACCTATTGCAGACTGGGCGGTTGATGACTTGATCATTGCTCTTAATGATGGAGATGGGGCCGTCGAGCGTGAAGCATCTATGGCGCTGGGGACCGTCGCCATAAATACTGACCGCGCCGTTCCAGCACTGATTGCCAAGTTATCAGACTCACGTAATGACGCGAGTATTTTTGCCGCAAGATCGCTGGGCCTAATCGGATCCCCCTATGCAGATGCAGCGATTCCCTCGCTCGTCAAAGCGCAGCAATCCAGCAATCGACTCATGGTTGATGAAGCGACCAAAAGTTTAAGGCGGCTTCGTGAAGGCAAAATAGAAACCGTTGAGTCGTCGCGTGATAATAATTAGGGCGGCGTGCTGTCCTATGCCAACGAAGCTTGAGTGAACGTTTGTGAAGGTTGGTTATTGTCGGATTTTGCCGGTATTATCGGGGATTCTGTCGCCGAATCCGCAGGTACGGAAGCAACTGTGGTCTGCTCCTTGACAATTTGAAACGAAATGAGCGTCGCCTTCCCAGTCGACGCGCACGTTGAGCGCGGATCGCTCAACGTGTCGCGACGGTCGTGACTACGCAACGTGCTGGACGCGAACGATCGGTAGGTGCTTGCGGTCACCCAGAAACTCGACATTCAGTTCGAGTTGGGCACCGGGACTACCGCGAACCAACGCCCAAGGTACTGCACACGGCGAACCTCGTGGCCAACGAGCCCGTGGCTCGTAACGCGGTTTGCGATTGGCCGGGTACTTCGCATGGTAGACTTCGTCCGGAGTGCAACCACGCAGTGTGGTGTGTGGTCGATGTTCGTTGTACCACTGCACGAGCAACGCCACTTCATGACGAAACCTGCCTTGCGATAGCGGGACGATCAGCAGACAGGCTAGCAGTTGCTTGAGCGTCAGAATGACCCTTTCCACCACGGCAATGCTCCCATGTTTGCCGATGGCACCATAACGTGGTGTGCTGCGCCAGCGAGCCTTGGGTGAACAGATGTGAGTTGCGGTTATGCCGGTATTTCCTGGGATTCTGTCACCGAATCCGCAGGTGCGAAAGCACCTGCGTGCTGATCTTTGACAACTTGATGCAAGTTTCACGTCGCAGGGGTCATTCAGCGTGCACGTTGAGTGCGGATCGCCAGACGAGGCGCGACGGTCGTGACTACGCAGCGCGCTGGATACGCACGAGCGGCAGATGCTTGCGGTCCGCCAGAAACTCGATATCCAGTTCGAGTTGGACGCCGGGACTGCCGCGCACTAACGCCCAAGGTACTGCACACGGCGAACCTCGCGGCCAATGAGCCCGTGGCTCGTAACGCGGCTTGCGATTCGCTGGGAACTGAGCATGGTAGACTTCGTCCGGTGTTTGCCCACGTAGCGTGGTGTGCGGTCGGTATTCATTATACCACGTCACGAGCAACGCCACTTCGTGAAGAAACTTGTTTTGCGATATCGAAACTACAGACGTCCCAACTGATTGAGCATGCTCTTTCCAGCCGTTTTTGATCGCCATTATGATTTTGCATGTCGACATGGACGCCTTCTACGCCTCGGTCGAGGAGCGAGAAAATCCGTCGCTCGTTGGCAAGCCCGTCATCGTCGGAGGATCCCCCGAAGGCCGAGGCGTTGTCGCGGCGGCGAACTATGCGGCCCGCAAGTTCGGCGTTCACAGTGCGATGGCAGCGGCTCGTGCCCGACAACTGTGCCCGCAAGCGATCATCATCAAGCCGCGAATCGACTATTACTCATCGGTGTCTCGGCAGATTCGAGACATCTTCGAACAATTCACTCCGCTGGTCGAACCGCTGTCGCTCGACGAAGCCTTTCTCGACGCCACCGGCAGCGAGTCCATCTTCGGCTCATCTGCCGAAATCGGTCGGCAGATCAAGCAACTAATACACTCGGAACTCAAGCTTGTCGCTTCGGTCGGGGTAGCCCCGAATAAGTTCGTCGCGAAGATCGCCAGTGACCTAAAGAAGCCAGACGGGTTTTGCGTCGTCGAACCCGATGAAGTGCAATCGTTTCTCGATCCACTGCCGGTCGGCCGATTGTGGGGCGTCGGCAAAGTCACTGGCCAAGTGTTTGAGCGGTTGGCGATTCGCACCATCGGTCAGTTGCGACATATGCCCCCCGAAACGCTCAACGATTTGTTTGGCTCGTCCGGTGAGCACTACTGGCAACTTGCCCATGGAATCGATGACCGTAAAGTGGTGCCTGACCGTGAGGCCAAGTCGATCTCAAACGAAACCACGTTTGCCGAAGACATCGATGACATGGATGTGTTGCGGGCTTGGCTCGTGGGCCTTGTCGAACAGGTTGCCAGACGCCTGCGACGGCATGACATGAAAGGCAGCACGGTCGAGCTGAAAGTACGATTCGCGGACTTCAAAACAATTTCCCGGTCACTCACGCTGACTGAGCCAACGAATATTACTCAGGAGTTGCTGGAAGCCGGTGTCGAGTTGCTGACGAAACGCTTGCCGCCGCGACACCTGCCGGTGCGGCTGTTGGGCTTTGGAGTCCAGAAGTTGGATGACTCGGTTCGAACCCAACAGCAGTTATTTGATCAACCAGAACGTGAACGACATCAGGAGTTGGATCGAGTCGCCGATCAGATCACGGCGAAGTTCGGGAAGTTGGCGATTCGACGTGGAACGACAATCGAAAAAGATGCCGAATGAGTACAATCCCATCAGCCCATGCCTCCTGCTCACCGACAAGTTAATCCGATTTTGATTTCTGGTCAGGTAGAAACGCTTGGGGCCGTATCGAAGCAGACGGCTCACGGCCAATTACGAGGGTGAGCAGGTTGAACGTCGTCTCAGCGAGTCGGCCTCTCTGTCCTAGGAGCGACTCCTTGTTCGGAATCCAACTGCCATGAACAGTCGGCTTATCAGCAGGTTCTTGGGTCGAGCACAGATGCATGGCAATTTTCTGTCGCCACTCCAGCCATCGAGGTCCGCCCAGTTTGTGGAGCAGCCGAGTCGTGTAGTAATTCTGGTAAGCGTCCTTGGATACTCCCGCATCGAACAGTCGTTTTGCTCCTTCCTTGATAATCGGATCGTCTACGCTAGCCCCTAAGTCAAGGATTGAGCACAAGCCTGATGCCGACATGGATGTCGTTGGATTGGGTGAAGCGGCTACGTTTTGATATCGGTAGCTCACCCCGCTTTCTGCTTGGACCTGTTCCATAAATCGCTTTGCCAATTCCAAGCACTCTTGAGGAACGACTAGCTTGCATTCCTTGGCCAACATAAGTGCCTGAATTTGCCAACCTGTTGACGACGTATCTCCCGGTTCACCAGGTTTGTATCGCCAGCCGCCACCTTTGGAGTCCTGAGCGAACCGGATGTAATTGACGGCCAGCTGTGCCGTAGAAGTATTGGGAGCAAAACTCTGAGCTTCGCAGAACACCATGGTTGCGAGTGCATGGGAATAGAGATTGCCATCGTCGATGAGCTTACCGCTATTTTTACGAAGCTCGGAGTTGAGTAACCTCAATCCCCGGTCGATGACGTTTTTATGTGGCCCATCTTTAGAATTGTGTCCAGCCCGAATCATCGCCAGCAGAGAGAGACTGGTGGCTCCATAAGGCATTGCCTGTTCTCCCGAATCAGGACCAATCGTGCACTCCCAATAACCTAATCCAGACTTGGTTAGCTGTTTGGCAGCGAGCCAATTAATTCCAGCATCGATCGCATTATTTCTGGCCTGCTCTATGCCGGGGTCTACAACCGGCACTTGTTTCGCCACTTCGGGTGTAGCGATTGGTACTGTGGGCATGAGGGTGGGCGTGGGTGGGAGCCCCGGCTTCATTTCAGGGATTGCAAGTGGCAATGGGGCTGAATTTACCTTATCCGTCTGCTTCGTTTGCGGCAGAGATGTTTTTTCCCAACCGAATACTTTGACCTTACGCAAATGCAGGAAAGTGTCATTTACTTTGTCTTGGGCAAGAGAGATAGTCACATACCTAGCTTGATACGGTTGCGGCATTACGATAGTCCATTCCGGCATATCTTGTTCAGCTACCCACACTTTGTCTCCTCGCTCTCGCGGATCACTTGACAAATAAAGTGTCAATCCTTTCGACCGTTCGAGAACCTGCCTATTCTGAATGAAAATGCGTGTTATTGTCATGTCGTTGCCTAAGTCGATTGAAATAAATGCCCCGATACCGACAGAATGAAAGGCATACTCAGTTCCCGATGCATCCCTGTGATATTCCTCGCTTTCTGAAAGTAACGAGGGCAATGGAGTCTCACCAGGAATAGGGTTTGACACTATATATGTGGCCTTCTTGGATATCCACGATTCGATTGGGGGTGATTCTACTTTTGGGATCGGTGAAGGTGTAACGCTCGGTGAAGAAGGCGAATGATCGGCGGGGGAAGGGGATAGTTTCTTTGGAGAGGCAACTACCGGTTTAGTGGCGGGCGAATGGATCGGCTTGACTGCCGTGACGGATGGTATTTCTCTCGGAAGAATTTGCAAGAAATCGACTTGTGGTCCGCCGATGATCGTCAGTAACCAATAGCCGAACGTTATCCCCGCAGAGCCTGCGAATATCCATAACAATAACGAGAAAACCCCTGGAGAAGCCCGCTTTCTCGACGCGGTTCGACGAGTATTCGCATTATCATGTGCCGGAACCGTCGCTACTGAACGAGCAACAGGGATTGTCTCCAACGGTGCAAACCTACCTGAATCTGTTGGCAGAATTGGTGACAAATTGACTGCTTGGTCCGAAGCAAATTCGCTGGATACAATTGGATGCGTAATGCTCTGCTGGAGATCTCTCGCAAATTCGGCGATTGACTGATAGCGATCCTCGGGGCGCTTGGCGACAGCTCGCGCGAAAACGTGATCCAAGGTCAGCGGCACGTCCTTTCGTGAGGTCCGGATCGATGGAATCGGTTGCTCTCGGTGGGCGAGGACTTTTTCGATTACTGATTCGCCCATGTAGGGCTTTTTCCCAGTAAGCAGACGGTAAAGCGTGCATCCCAATGCATAGACGTCAGATCGAGCGTCCGCCAATCGAGTGTTAAAAGCCTGTTCTGGAGCCATATAGTCGACGGTACCGAGCACTTGACCAGTCTGAGTTAGTCCCTGCTCAGACTGGTCTGCCGCAATGGTTGACGGATCGCTGAACCTAGCAAGTCCAAGGTCGAGAATTTTGATACAGCCACTGTTGTCGAGCAATAAATTGCTCGGCTTAATATCGCGATGAATGAGGCCTTGTTCATGTGCGTAAGATAGCCCAGCTGCTGCCTGTAGCACGTAGTCCACGGCGTCTTGCACACGAAGTGGACCACGTTTTTTGAGTAGTGCTCCGAGATCAATGCCCTCGGCATATTCCATCGCTAGAAAGTGCTTACCTTCACTTTCTCCGAATGCCACGGCACGAACGATATTCTGGTGATTCAACGCTGCAACCGCTGCCGCTTCACGCTGAAATCGAGCAACTACATTGGAATTAGGAGAGATGTTGCGAATTACCTTCAGAGCTACGATCTCCCCCCTTTCACGGTGAATGGCCTTGAAAACGGTTCCCATTCCACCTGAACCAAGCGGCTCTATCACTCGGTAGGGCCCGATGAGAAGGTCTTTCGCTCGACCTTGATAGATTGAGGCCGCCTGGTACTTGGTAAGCAACTTGCGGGACACTAGCTCTTTTGCAAGTCGTTCTGCATCGCTGTCCTGGAGAAGCGTTGAATTCTCTTTGCCGACTGCTTCGAGATCTTCAGGTGAAAGAGCCCCCAAGTCCAAGATAACTTTGAAAAACTCCGCCGCGTTGATCGGTGGTTGCCCAGCCATCTCGAACACTTCCTAAGACACGTACAATAGAATCGTCTCAAAAGCAGCTAAGTTGGTACATGGTATCAGGTCTTGAGGCGGATTGTGAAGCATCTAAGATAGATGCTTGTTGGAGTTGGATCAGAACGGACAAGATCGACTCCACATCCAAGGGTATTTTACTGCTTGCTGGATGATTCAGGTTAACCCCATCGGACTTTAAGAAGATCGCACAACTGAGGCCACTCCCGAGAATGGCTCCTGGCTTGTCCTCAATTGAATTCTGGATACGCAACTAGACTCTGCCGAAGCGACCAATCAAAATATCAGCATGACCCCCGAACATCGACATGCTTTACACGCTCGCTGGCTTTCAATCCAACAAGAACTTGCCGATCTCCTCGACGGCAAGGTTATTACCGATGTTGACCCAGCTACTCGCGAAGGTGAGTTGCTCGAGCAGCAAGACGAGATCGAGTTTGAACTGGGTTCGGATCAACTGGATTGTGGCATGAGCGAATAACGGCAGGACCATGAAGAGGCAGACCCGTTACGCTTTGCACTTTGGCCCGTATCGAACGCCCCGCTTCAAGTACGGGAATGTCGCCATGGATGAGCTACGTGGCGAGGTGACCATCATTGGCATCACGGCTGGCAAGATCCCCTGGCCCATCGGCAAGCGTCGTGGGGTGATCGGCACGTCTGGTTCCCCGGTTCTCTTCGGTAGCCTGTTGAAGGCCGTGCAACGCGAATCACTCCAAGCGGTTGCCCATTGGTTTGGTGTCTCGAAATGGCGAGTCCATCAGTGGCGTGCTGGGCTGAGTGTCGCTCCAAATAACGAGGGGACGCTCCTGCTGCGAAAAGCGTTTGCCGATGAACCCTGGTTCCAGCGAGCACAACGAAGGGCCTGGACGAAGGCGAAAGATCCGGTTCGTAATGCCAAGATCGCGGCGGCCAAGCAAGGCAAAAAACGCCCGGCTCATGTGATTGAAGCGGTTCGGCAGGCTCACCTGGGGACAAAGCATTCATTAACTACTCGACAGCAAATGAGTCAGTCCCATCGAGCCCGTGGGACCAGACCGCCCTGGCTGAATCCTGCCTGGACTAAAACAGAAGACAAGCTGCTCAGAACGCTGACCTTGAAAGAAGCGGCTGAACGAACGGGGCGAACGATTGCCGCATGCAGCTGTCGACGACGAAAGTTAAAGCTGTTGCGACAAGTGTAACAATGACATCTACAGCGGAACGAGAGTCACGTAGAATCAGTGAGCATGCATATTTTTAGAAAAAACCATTGCAGGCATCGATCAACTCCACATCGAGCGAATACGGTGCCGAACGCTGTCAACAACGGTTTCATCACTCGCTTCTGATATCTCATCCTCCGCGTGTGATTGGTGACTGGCCCCACGTCGGTCGAAGTACTTCAGGACGGACTCGGGAATAAATCGACTTCGCTGTGCATAGCTGTGCTGGTCACTCAATGGGCCCCGGGCTGAGTGATAAAAACTGAGTGGCACATAGACCGTAAGCGACCGCTTTGCACGGGTTAGAGCCACGTAAAACAAACGCAACTCTTCGTCGATCTGTTCATCGCTTTCCGTAGCTCGATCTGAAGGGATGTTGCCATCGACTGCGTTGATCACCGAGACGGCCTCCCATTCGAGTCCTTTTGCCGAATGAATGGTACTCAACACTAAGTAATCCTCCTCTTGCAGAGGATCACCGGCGAGATCTTGAGTTGAATTCGGAGGGTCGAGTGTCAGGTCGGAGAGCATTCTGGCTCGACTACGAAAGCGTGCAGCCAGCTGTTCCAGTTGTTCCAAGTCTTGAAGGCGTGCCTGCGTGTGGTCGTAATTCACTTCCAACAATGGCTGGTAATACTTCCTCACCAAGTTAACTTGGCTCGGCAATTCACGGTCTGACGACTTCCTTAAATCAGTTAACAACTGAATGAACTTGGACCAGTAGCCTGCTGCAGCTGATGGCACTTTGTTGTTGGACCAAGTCGGTAAATCTCCGTCAGCCGTAATCAGCATCTGCATGAGCTGTTGGGCTTTTTTGGAACCAATGCCTGGAATCAACTTTAAGAGGCGGATGCCAGATACGACGTCACGATAATTTTCAGCAAGTCGCAAAAACGCCAGTAGGTCTTTGACGTGAGCGGCTTCGACGAATTTCAAACCACCATATTTTACAAATGGAATACCGTGGCGAGCCAACGCGGCTTCTAATGGAATGCTGTGACTGGAAGCCCGAAACAGAATCGCTTGTTTCCGCAAATCAATGCCAGCCTCGCGATTTTCAATCACTTGCCGAACAATACAGTCCGCCTGATCACCTTCATCGGCACACGTCACTAAGCACGGCTTATTCTCACCTTCAACTTTAGACCATAGCTCCTTCTGATAGCGTTGCTTGGCTTGGGCAATGATTGCATTCGTCGCGGCCAAGATGGGTTGAGTACTGCGATAATTCTGCTCCAGCTTAACGATCGTTGTTTCTGGAAACTGCTGAGGAAAATCGAGAATATTGCGGACACTCGCCCCACGCCAGCCATAAATGGCTTGAGCGTCATCACCTACTATAGTGATTCCAGTACCCTTCGGTCTGAGCATGCGTACAATCTCAGACTGCAACCGGTTGGTATCCTGATATTCGTCGACGAGCACACAATCGAACCGATCTCGAATGTGCTTTGCCACCCGAGGCTCCGATAGGCCGGCGTGCCAGAAGAGCAATAGGTCGTCATAATCCAACACACGGGCAGCTGCTTTGCGGTCAGTGTAAGCCTGGAACAATTGCTTCAACCCTGCGGCGTGGTCTCTGCACCACGGGAAGTTTCCCTCCAGTACCTTTTCCAACGGCTGCTGGGTGTTGATGCATGCACTGTAGATTTCCAAACAGGTGCCTTTTTTGGGAAACAACCTGTCGGCTTTTGCCAAATTCAACTCGGTACGTACAACATCGAGGAGATCTTCTGAATCGGATCGATCTTGGATGGTAAAGTTATCTGCTAAGCCGAGGTGCCTGCCATACAACCGCAGAATCCTCGTTGCCGTAGCGTGAAACGTACCACCCCAGACTTGACCAGTCGGATGAGCGGGACGAGTGACTGACGTTGATGAAGT
>CAYLYE010000172.1:0-13683 GCA_964387325.1 uncultured Planctomycetaceae bacterium | reverse complement strand
AGGAAGCCCCCGCTTCCCGCGAGCTTGGATTTCACTAGGCTGAGCGTAGCAGGGGTGTGCTGAAATTGTGCTAGAATTGATGCCAATTAACGCCAAACAACCACAAATGACCGCAATTAACAGGCAGAACCTAACCGCCTGTCGATAAACCACTTGTGAGCAAAACTGGGGTGCCACAACGACTTGCGGAAAGTGCCCCGGGATATTCCCGCCCTCTCCGCTTTGATTACAAAACGCTCGTCGCAAAGTGCTGCCTGGTAGCCGCTTGCGACGAGCGTTTTGCGTTTGTCACAGTCACTCAGGCAAGCACTCGGGCAAAATCGACCGATTGACTCCTGCCGCGCCGACGACACAGGGCCGCCGACGCGAGGGAAGCTCGGTAGGTTCGTCGCCGTTGTCATGAGTCTCGGCCTCTATCTATCGCCCGAGCCATTCGCGATTCGATAGCGTTATCTGGTTCTCAGGGACCGACCGTCAATCATAATGATGGTGGGACGCATGAAGGGCCTCTCGCTCATTCGCCGCGAGAGCGCCATCTACCGCCTGCCCCTGCTGACCACTGGCTCCCGTGATCGATGAACGACAATCCTTTTCAATCACCGCGTGAAGTGTCGAACCTCGCGGGATCGATGGAGCCGAAATTGTATCGGCGTTTGGACGCCTTGTATCGCAATGGAAGACTGTTGCCACTGATCACGGTCCTCGCGATTTTCGTGCCGATCTTGATGTTGATCGTCGCTCCACTCGGCCTGGTGTATGCCGTCCAGCGGTACTATCTGCTGAAAGACTTGGGTTACAGTCTGCTCGACGATCCGCAATCGCTGGGCGATGGGCTGGCACGTGACAAAATCGACGCCATTCGTCGCTGGCGAGCGCGATTTTATACCCCCTCGATCATGCTGCTCCTGCTCGGTGCAGCTACCGCGATTGTCGTCTTGGGCTCGGTTCGACGTCTTTCGCCACGGACGATATTGCCCCCTGTGGTCCGTTTATTTCAGGCGAAGTGAAGCGATTGTAGCAGCACTAAACTCGGACCACGATCTGAGGGACAGACACTGCATCGCCACAACACCCCCCCCTGGATTGATGTTTATTTGATTCTCTTCCCTAGCTCGGCTGTTGGCAGTCATTTTACTTGACCGATAGATGAAGCAGGCATTATATTAAGCTCTCATAAGTCGCCGCAAATGGGAACATTGCGGCATGTGCCTTCCCGCCTACGTTCTTCCCGCCTGCTTCGCAAGGAACTCTGCTCCATGTACCGAATCGAGATGGGCCAAGCTGGCCGATATTGCGATGGGATTTCTCGCCGTCATTTCGTGCAAATCGGCATGGCGGGCATGGGGACGCTATCGATGGCCGATCTGCTCCGCGCAAAAGAGCAATCCGGGAGCAAAAAAGATACCTCCGTGATCATGATTTGGCTCGATGGCGGGCCAGGTCACATGGACATGTACGACATGAAGCCGGACGCGCCGGCCGAGTATCGAGGTATTTGGCAGCCGATCGCGACCAATGTGCCGGGCATGGAAGTCACGGAATTGTATCCCAAGCAAGCGAAGGTGGCCGACAAGTTCTCGATCATTCGTTCGTTGTACCATAACAACGGCGACCACTTTACCGGCGGACACTTCATGCTCACCGGTCGTGGCGGTGCTAGCGGCGCCGATACCAAGACCCGCTCGCCGTTCATCGGCGCGATTGCGACCAAGCAAACTGGCCCACGTCAGCCGGGCATGCCGGCCCACTGCGCGGTTCCTTACGCGATGAGCATTGGTTTGCGGCCGGGGTATTTTGGCGGCCACTATTTAGGTGCTGAGTACAACGCTTTTGAGACCGAAGGGGACCCGAACTCTCCGAAGTTTCAAGTTCGCAACTTGGCCCCGGCCGGCAAGTTGACCATCGAGCAACTACAAGATCGCCACACGCTTCTGAAGAGTTTCGACCAGATGCGTCGCAACGTTGACGCCAGCGGAATGATCAAGTCGATGGACCGCTTTCAGCAGAAGGCGTACGACATGGTCACCAATTCGGCAGCGGCTCGAGCATTCGACCTGACCCGAGAAGACGACAAAACGCGCGACCTGTACGGTCGCACCAGCTGGGGGCAGAGCACGCTGCTCGCCCGTCGGCTCGTCGAGGCAGGGAGCACCTGGGTCACGGTGCACCTGGGCGGTTGGGATCACCACTGGGATTTGCAGAAGGGGTACGATCGTTACTTGCCGCAGGTCGACAGCCTCGTGGCAGGGTTGTTCCAGGACCTCGCCGATCGCGGCTTATATGAGAAGGTCTTGGTCGTGTTGTGTGGCGAGTTTAGCCGCACGCCGCGCATGAACAACGGCGGCAACGGCGGCCCCGCGGGGTCGATGGGCACGCCCGGTCGCGATCACTGGGGCAATTCGATGTTTACGCTCGTCGGTGGCGGTGGGATCAAAGGGGGCCGACTCGTGGGCTCGACCACCCGGCTCGGCGACGCGCCCAAGGACCGACCGCTGACGCCGAGCGACCTGCACGCCACGATTTTCAACGTGCTCGGGGCCGACCCCCATGCGTTGTACAACGACTTTGCTGGTCGCCCCACGGTGGCCATCGAGCAGGGCCGAATCATCAACGAGTTGTTCTAATCGCGACGAGCTTGATCGAGTAGAGTCGTCATAACCGGCATCGCCGGACATGCCTCTCCACCATCGACGGGTGGATTTCAGCCTTTTTGGCGCTGCTCTTGTTAGCCCGTTCGAGCCACGTGAAGTACGGTTTTGCGTGGCGATGAGCGGTTCTCCCTGCGCTCTCTGCCTGAAATGGTCTCCGCGCGACAAGTCGGCATCAGGAGCTGGTTATGAATGTGCTGATTGTTGATGATTCAAACACGATGCGAAAAATTATTTTGCGATCCTTGCAGGCCGTCGGCATCCCCCAGGCGGTCGAGGCGGGAGACGGCGCCGAGGGACTCGAAAAGTTTCAGCAACAGCACTTCGATCTCGTGCTGACCGACTGGAACATGCCGATCAAGAGCGGCTTGGATTTGGTGCGGGGCATTCGGGCGCTGGGGAGCCAAGTGCCCATCATCATGGTCACCACCGAAGCAGAAAAAGGCCGCGTGATCGAAGCCATTCAGGCGGGTGTCAGCGATTATCTCGTCAAGCCATTTACGGCGGAGACCCTGCGCGAGAAGTTGGGCTTATTTAACGTCGCGTAGCTCGATTCCGAAGCAACGCTTCCACCCGCTTCAGGCCTCACGGTTGCGGGTATACACCTCGTAGCGGATTTGCTAATCTGCCGTGCTAGCAAAGGACGAGACCGAGACGCTTTTACGCGACAATACGATCGTGGCGTCCTGGGGGGTCCGGCTTCTTTTTTTAGATCGCACAGCGCTAAGGACTCGTTCGTGGGTGCAGCGTTTTGGTTACTGTTGTTCGGAGCCGGAAATTACCTCGGCGTCGTCGCTGCGTTGTTCACTTGGCTCTATTGGAATCGACGTTGGAACGATCGCGCTTTTCGAAGCGATTATCACCCCGGGGTGACGATTCTCAAACCGCTCAGCGGGCAAGATGAAGAACTTGCCGAAAATTTGGTCAGCTTTCTCAGTCTCAACTACGAACCGCTGCAGATTATTTTTGGCAGCCGATCTCCGAACGATTCAGGCATGTTGGTGGCCCGCGCCGTGGCCGCTCGATTTCCGCATCGCGACGTGCTCTTCATCGATCAAAACGATAGCGATGCCGTGAGCCCCAAGATCGGCAATCTCGAAACCATGCTGCCGCTCGCCAAGCATGGACTGATCTTACTCAGCGATAGCAATGTGCGAATTGCCCCAGACGATCTAACGCAGCTCGTGCAGCCGATGCAAGACCCGAAGGTCGGACTGGTATATCAGCCTGTCGTCGGGGTCGGCGAACAGTGCCTGTCGGCGGCGTGTGAAAATCTGCGGCTAAGCGAATTTGCGGGCTGTATCACCATCGCGCTGCGGGCCTTGTTCTGGCAAGACGCCGTGATGGGCAAAGGAATGCTCTGTCGACGCACAGCCCTCGACGCCACCGATGGACTGCGACAAGTCCGTGACATGGCGGGGGACGACTTCATGCTGGGGGTGGCCATCAAACGCGGTGGCTGGCGATTGGTGCTCTCGACCGTGGCATCGCAAGTCATCCATGTCCGCTGGCCGATGAGCGCGTTTGTCAAACGACATACCCGGCATGCCGCCCTACGCTGGCGCATGAACGTCATCTCGCCGTTCGCCGAACTGATCATCACGCCGCTGTTCATGGGGGCGTGCGCACTCGCGCTGGGGGGGCTTCGCTGGTTGCCCGGTTTTATTGGCTTGATCGTGCTGAAGGTGACCTTGGAATCGATCGCCACGAGACATTTGCGAGGTACGCCCATCCCTTGGCGTTACAAGGCGGCTATCCCGCTCAAAGATGTCACTATGCTCTATATCTGGGTGGTCTCGTTATTCAATAACAAGGTCCACTGGCGCAATCAAACCTACCGGATGGGGTGGAAGTCGATCCTGCGGCAGGTTCCCTCGCCCCACGCCGTTGCTGAACCACACGCTCAGCGCACGGAACACGCCACTGCCGAGAAGTCGTAACCCGCTCCGAGCGTCGCTTACTTGCGTGGCGAAAAACGTTCGATGGCATCGCGGTTGAGCTGAATGCCCAGTCCCGGCCCCTCGGGCACACGCAGCATGCCTTCGGCGTCCAACTGAAACGGCGGATCGATGACCTCTTCAATGTAGGGAACACCGGTCTGATACTCGACCCAGCGGGCCACGGGCATCGCGGCGCTAAGCGCCAAATCGGCGGCCACTCCGACAGCCGTGTTCCAACCGTGTGGCACAATGAGCATGCCTCGATCGTAGGCCGCCCAGGCCAATCGTCGCCCTTCGCTCAGTCCGCCACACTTAGTCAGGTCGGGTTGCAAAATGTCGACGGCTCGCCGATCGATAAACGGTTGGAATTGTTGCCGACGAACGAGCACTTCACCCGTCGTGATCAATACGGGGCTCGCCTCGCGCAGTTGAGCAAAACTCTCGACATCGTCGGGCTGCAACGCTTCCTCGAACCACGTGATCTGATAGTCGCCGAGCATTTTAGCCGTCTCACGTGCCCAGTGGATGCCATGCGGCCAAAACTGTTCACTGCCGCCCGCGTCGACCATGAGTTCGACCTCCTCACCGACCGCTTCGCGCGCCGTTTTGATGAGCAGTTCATCGTATTTGCGGCTCACGCGACCGAACGGACGCCAACCCATCTTGATCGCTTTGAATCCACGCGCCGTCTGTTCCAACAGCTTCTCGCGCAACCGGGGCGGATCGTCAAACAGGATCGAAGCATACGGCTTGATCCGGTCGCGATAGTTACCACCGAGCAAACGTGAAACGGGTTCGTTGAGGGCCTTGCCATACAAGTCCCACAGCGCGATATCGATGCCGCTGATGGTGTGTTCGACCGAACCACCCCGTCCGAGCCAGAACATGGATTGCCGCAATTTTTCGCTGACGCGCTCGGGTTGCAATGCCGACTCGCCCAGCAAATGCTCACGTAGCAATTGCAGCGAGCCTTCGACCAACGCGAGCGTGGTATAGCAACTGCCAAAGCCGCTGAGGCCACTATCGCTGGCAACTTCAATCAGCGTATTGTACTGCACGTTGGGGTCGGTCCCCCCCGGCCAACCATGATCGTGTGTCGCGCCTCCCAACGGAATCGTGCGTACAGCGGTAATCTTCATAAAATTGGCTCTCAACAGCTAAGTTGCTTGGTCATTGTGAGGTTGAGATTATTGTATCGAACACGATGGATTTACCCAGTGCCGTCAGACCTTCAACGAGTGAATATTTTTCACCCCAAGCGGCGCTCGACAAGCACGATGGCGAGTCGTCGCATAAACTCGAATTCCTCTCCACTGGGTCACTTCTGCTGCATGCTGGTGCCCATTGCCAGGGTTAACCCGAGGCGTTTGTTAACCTAGCGCGAGAAATTGTTTAGTTCTGGTCATTTCGCAGCCCAGGCGATTGTCGAGCGGGGTACCATCAGGTTACGTTCCAACTGGACTTGAGTAGGGACAGCCCGAACGTGAAAGAGGCTTGACGATGGCGCGATGGAAATGGCTACTGACAGCGTGTGTGCCGCTGGTCACGGCAACATGCCTGTTGTGGGCCCGGCTACAGGTTTCACAAGTCTCGACTCAAGCGGCCAACGTCCCTGTGAGCGGCACCCCTAAAATCGAAATCGATCACGAGACGCATGATTTCGGCGTGATGGATGTAGGCGAGCGCGGACGGCACACGTTCACCGTACGAAATGTCGGCACGGCCGACTTGCGGCTGCAATCGGGGGGCACGAGTTGCAAGTGTACGTTGCTCAACTCCCCCAACGGGATGCTCAAGCCGGGCGAACACAAGACGGTCGAAATCGAGTGGCAAGCGCCCGAGCCCAAAGAAAACTTTCACCAAGGTGGCGTGCTGTTCACGAATGATCCGGATCGGAAAATGGTGACGTTCAATCTTGTCGGTTCGATTCGGGCCAAATTTGCAACATCGCCCATGGGCGTGGTCTTTGGCGACGTTCGCACCACCGAGACCCGCGAACAGCGCGTGATTGTTTATTCGCAAATATGGGATCGGTTCAAAATCGTTGAGGTCGAATGTCCGCTGCCTCAGCTTCAATACAAATTCGTCCCTGCGAGGCCCGAACAGCTTGTGCCTCTCGGCGCGACCGCCGGTTACGAAATGATCCTCTCGCTTGCGGCGGGACTCGACCGTGGCGAGCACAACGGCAAGCTGTCGTTCACGATCGACGTCCCAACCGAGCCCGCAGTCCAATTTCAGCCACCTCGGGAACTGGCGTACCACGTAGATGTTGTCAGCGACTTTAGCCTGCACGGTCGCCATGTCGTCGGCACATGCCTGCAGATGGGCAATGTGAAGCGTGGCCTTGCTGGCAAAGAGCGGCTGTATTTACTGGCCCGCGGCGCGGCGGCCGATGTCGAGATTCAAGCCATAAAAGCCAGCTCCGGCGTAGTGAAGATCACGTGGCAACGAGATGAGAGTTTTCGAGGCAAGGTGTCTCGATTCATCCTGGATGTCGAAATCCCCGCCGACACGCCGGCGTTCGATCATCGTGGGCCCAAGTGCATCGAAGTCGAGGTGGTGACCAATCACCCAACGACCCCCGTCGTTCATTTTCAGATCGACGCTACGGTTTATTAAGGGCGATGATCCGCGCGAGCCACCTAAGCGATCCGACGCTAGAATCGTTGTGGATCGCGACTGGCCTGGGGGAGTGCTGCCGCGGCGCCTGGCGGGGCTTGAAAATTCGGATTGGCCAGATCGACCGGTGGCGCTCCCGGATACTGCGGCATCTCGAAGAACGCCTGAGCATTGGCAGCCGCGATCGTGTTGACTTGCAACGAACGAAAGTCGATGCTGATCGAGAAATTTGCCGCCGGATATTTGATCTCGATGTGACGCGGTAGCACGGCGCCGGTGGCCGCGTCCCGCATAAAATTGCTCGACGTAGCGCTGGCCACGTGCTGCCCGACCTGATCGTACAAATGTTGTTCGAGCACCCAGCCGCGCGTCGCGTCGATGATCAAGACCTTCGAGACGGGCCCTTGAGGCCCCATGCGTTGGGTTTGAACTCGCAACCGACCGCCTCCAATATCAAACGGGCCTTGTGGCTGAGCCTGAGGGTCGACCGTCGTCAGCCCTAACGCCTCGATCAGCCACTCGGGCTCGATCGGCAACATCTGTCGCGCCGAGCTGTTGATGAATTGATCGTGGCGGCAATAGAACACGGCGGGCGGTTGCTGTCGCTTGGCCCATAACCAAAACAACTGGTCATTGCTCCCCAGATCGAGTTCTGCACCCGTGAGTGCGGTATCGGCCCGCAATCGCAAGCGACGCGGACGTTCGACGGCCAGGGTCGCTCGCAGCGAGGGGGTAAGCGGAGCGCTGATCGTGGCGTCGGCGCTGTAAAGCGACTGCACGCGGGCCGTGTTGCCGTTCACGACATTGGCCACCTCGACCAGAGTGGGGGTGGGTGAGAGTACGCGTGGCGCGACGATCGTCGACATGTGGGTGAATTGTGTGCAGTTCGCGCCACCGGAGATAAACGGCACCAAGCCCAGCGCTAGCCAGCACCACACGCCGCGCACGAATCGTCCGGCCCGTCTTGAACGCTCAACACGCAATGCTTGAAACGGTGATGGGCTCACGCGGGGGTACTCGCACTCGAGGTCGGTGTCGCCGCCGGCTTGACGCCCGAGGTGAAGAGTAGTTCGGCCAACTCGTCTTGAATCTGGGCCACTCGCACATCGTCAGGCACCACGATCGTCACTTCATAACTGGTCTCATTGCGACCACAATAGACGACCATCACGTCGCGCCCTTGTTCGTCGCGAATTTGATCCTCGAGCCGGAAAATACGGCGACGGATCAACAGCAGAGCCAGGACATATCGCACGTCGGCTTTGTCGTCGCTCTGCTGCAACTCGACGAAGAACTGCAACAGTGCGTCGCTGGGCGCAAGCTTGGGGGTGGTTTGGTCGGCAGCCGGGATTTTTGACTTCCACCAGGCCAACGACTTTTCCGGCGGACCGTGCCACGCTTCGATCGCGTAGTCGAGCCGCTTCACCGAGCCGCGTTCGCTCATCAGCACCGAGTAGATTTCTTCCCCAGCGGCGAGCGCGCGACCCGACTCGGCGCAATGTCGCGTACAACGTTCGACTTCAAAGTCCAACATCGTGGGGGCTCGACTGACTCGATTAGAAGGCTTGAAAAATCCGTTCGTCTGTACCGCCCGGGCCAATCAGCAGCCGCACCCCTCGACCACAGCGAGGGCAATGGCCCACGTAGGCCGTCGCCGCGCGATTACGATAGACCCGACTGTACACATGACAGCAGTTGAATTGGACTCCGACATAAGGCTGCGTCGACGAGGCGGACCGTGGGCTCGATGCCTCTGCGCTGCTCGTCAAATCCAGCCGCTCGCCGCTCATGGCGCTCACACCCAACAGGGGTTCACATCATTGAGCGTGGGACAGTACCGATTACCGTCAGCGAGCGGAAGGCCAGCCTCGTCTCGTCCGTTACGCGAGCAGCCCGTGCAAGCATTGCTAGCGAGCCTTGTCTCCTTTACGGAGTCAAAAATCGCACGCAAACAGGCGCTCCCACTTCGACCGTCGAGCCGGTCGGTTCAAGGGCTCCGCTCTGGGGATCAATCCGGTACACCACCACCGAGTTGCCGCTCTGATTGGCCACGAGTAAGAACTTGCCACTCGGCTCGATCGCAAAGTTGCGGGGCGTTTTGATCTCGCCGCTGCGATGTCCCGCGGCGGTCAGTGTGCCATCATCGGCAATTTTGAAAACAGCCAAGCTGTCATGCCCGCGATTGCTGCCATAAAGAAATTTGCCACTCGGATGAACCACAACCTCGGCGGTCGAAAATCCCTTGCCCGTGGCTCCCTCGGGCAAGGTGGTAATCGTCTGCTTCGGAGTGAGCGCGCCGCGTACGGTGTCGTAATCGAAGACCGTGACGGTGAGCGTGATCTCGTTGATCACGTAAGCCACCTTGCCGTTGGGATGAAAGGCGAAATGCCGCGGACCGCTGCCCGAAGGGACCGTCCCCGCGGAGGGATCGTTCGGGGTGATCGTCCCCTTGGCCGAGTCATACCGATAGATCAGTACTTTGTCCAAGCCCAAGTCGGCGACCATCGCGAACTTGTTGGCCGCGTCGAGATTGATCGAGTGGGCATGCGGCGCAGCCTGGCGTGGCAACGGTCCCGAGCCCGTGTGTTGCTGAAAGCTGCTCATCGGAGCGAGTAGGCCACTCGACTCGATGGGTAATACAGCCGAGCTACCGCCACCGTAGTTGGCCACGAGCGCGTGTTTGCCGTCGCGGTCGAGCGTGATGTGACACGGTCCGGTGCCGCCGCAGCCTTGCTGATTGAGCAAGGTGAGTTGGCCGGTTTTGCGATCGATACTGAAAGCGGTGACCGAGCCTTGCTTCTTGTCCTGGAAGCTGCCGACCTCGTTCACGGCATACAGATACTGCCGACTGGGATGAATCGCGATGAACGAGGGATTGGCCGTCTCGCCGACCAGTTCGGGCGTGCTGAGCTTGCCGGTCGTGGTGTCGAGGTCGCTGCGATAGATTCCCTTGCTCTTGGGGCCCGTATAGGTGCCAAAGTACACCCAGGTTTTGTCATCGGCCAGTAACGGTGTCGCGGCGAAGAGGATCAGAGCGGCAGTACAAAGCGTGCGGAGCTTCATGGCAACACGTTTCCCATAGGATAAGATGGCTTGAAATCTGCCCCTTAACTTAACTGAGCGGTATTCGTCGCTCAACCATCGTTTTGCGACGAGAGGAACTTCACGTATCGTGCTTGACCACGCTCATGTTCAACGGCATTTTCGCCGCGCCGATCCGGTCTTGGCCCAAGTGATCCGCCGCGTGGGGCCCATGACGCTCCGTCCACAACGCGATCGTTTTAAGCTCTTGGTCGGCTCGATCATCTCGCAGCAAATCTCGACGGCCGCCGCCCGAACCATTCGCGGTCGCTTGGAAGAACGCCTCGGAGTCCGGGGTGTGAAACCCGACTCGCTCGCGGCGCTGTCGATTGACGAGTTACGCACGCTGGGTATCTCGCGTCAGAAGGCCGGCTATATGCTCGACCTGGCGCAGAAATGCGCTGACGGAACCATCGAACTCGCCAAGATCGGTCGCCTCGACGACGAGACGATTATTGGCGAACTGACTCAAGTGAAAGGGATTGGCCGTTGGTCAGCGCAGATGTTTTTGATGTTTGGTCTCGGCCGTCCCGACGTGTTCCCGTATGACGACTTGGGCGTACGCAGCGCGATTCGACAATTGTACGGCTTGCCAGAAATGCCCGACAAGAAAACCTGCCTGGCGATCGGCCAGCCGTGGCGGCCACTCTCGAGCGTCGGGACCTGGTACTGCTGGCGTTACCTGGAGCAGCTCAAGAAATAACGTCGCGAGCATCGCATTCGTTAGCCGCCACGCTGCGTGTCGCGGCTAACGAGGAACGTTTTACGTCCAGGTCTTTCGTTCGCGCGAACTGGGGATTTTCATCGCCTTGCGATACTTGGTGATCGTGCGTCGCGCGACGGTCAGGCCATGCTTGCCTAACTCTTCGACCAAGTCATCATCAGACAAGGGATGGTGTTTGTCTTCCTTGTCGATGATTTCTTGCAGCTTCAGGCGGATCGTGTCCCAGGCGACTTCGTCACCGTCGACATTCTTGGTGCCGCCTCCAAAAAAGCGCTTCAGCGGAAAAATACCCCGCGGCGTTTGAATCCACTTGTCGTCGACCGCTCGGCTGACGGTCGTCACATGCACGCCGACCTTGTCGGCAATCTGCTGCATCTTGAGCGGCTCGATATGCTCGGGTCCCTTGTTGAGAAACTCGGTCTGATGGTCGACAATTGCCTGCGAGACCTTGGTGAGCGTGTTACGGCGCTGCTCGATCGATTCGATCAACCACTGGGCCGAGTTCAACTTGCGTTTGATCCACTCGCGGGTCGCCTCGCTGGCGTCCCCTTGCGCAAGCATTTTGCGATACGTGGGACTGATGAACAACGTGGGCAGCTCACCGTCTTCGAGTCGCACCTTGTACTTACCCCCTTCAACCACGTCGAGGAACAGATCGGGGGTGACGGTCTGATTGTGGACTTCGGCGAAGATCGCGCCCGGCTTGGGATTGAGCTTGCGCAGCTCATGCAGCGCGTCTTGAATTTGGTCGAGCGAGTAGCCTGTTCGTTTTTGAATAACCGGCAGTCGGTTGTGCTCGAGGTCTTCGAGGTGGTGCGTCACCAGTGTTTTAACTTCGTCGTAACAGTGCATGCCGGGCATCAATTGCAGGAGCAGGCATTCTTTTAAGTCGCGAGCGCCGACGCCGGCCGGGTCGAGCTTCTGCACCACGGCGAGCGCCCGATGCGCTTGCCCCATCGCTTCTGGAGGCGCGTTGGGATCGATCAGGTCTTCGAGCCTCGTCGTCAAATAACCGCTGCTATCGAGGCTGTAGACGATGCGCTCGGCCATTTCGCGCGTGGCCGCGTCGAGCCCGTACCAGCCGAGTTGTTCGATCAAATGGTCGGCCAGCGTTTGCGGCCGAGTTTCCATGTTGGCCATCGCGTCGTGTTTGCGATCCGACTCATCGTCAAGAGCCGAACTTGAGAGTCGCGGGCGGTCGTCGTAGCTATCGGACCACTCTTCGTTGTCGAGATTCTCGAGCCGTTCAAAATCGTCTTTGTTCTCGTGCGCGTTGTCGACAACCAGTTCACGCTCTTCGGTCGTCGGAGCGTCGGGGTTCTCGCGAACTTCGGTCTCATCGGGCAAATCAGGGTCGTTCTCGACCATCTCGAGCACGGGGTTCTCTTGCAGCTCTTGCTCGATCCGCTCCTGCAGGGCCATGAGCGGCAGTTGTAAGATTTCCATCGACTGAATCATGCGCGGCGCAAGCACTTGCTTTTGCGCCATTCGCATTTCTTGTCCGAAACTCAGTCGCATGATGGATGTGTCCTGGGAGTAAAACCGCGCGTTGCCGCGCGGTACCAAACGATCAAAACTTTTGCCGGCCTGCCAAGGCGTCGGCCAGAATTTCCTTATTAGCAAATTCTAGCACGCTGCCGGTCGTTAGCCCGCGTGCTAGGCGTGTCATTTCGACCCCCAACGGCATTAGCAGGTTCGAGATATACAGGGCCGTGCCATCCCCTTCGAGCGTCGGATTGGTGGCCATGACCACCTCGCGGAAACCGCCCAATCGGACCCGCTCGACCAGGGCGTCAATGGTGAGCTGATCGGGGCCGATGCCTTCGAGCGGAGCAATACGCCCCAGCAGAACGTGATACAGACCTTTGTACGTGCCGGGCTGCTCGAGCGCTATAACGTCGCGAGGCTGCTCGACCACGCACAACAGCGAGCGATCGCGACGCAAGTCGCTACAGACGGTACATTCGTCACCTTCGGCTAAATTGAAACAGTGCTTGCAGTGGTGAACGTTTTCTTTGACCGCTCGAATCGCCTCGGCCAATGCCAAGGCTTCGGTTTGATGCACTCGCAAGATGTGATACGTGAGCCGTTCGGCCGATTTCTTGCCGATACCAGGCAACTTGGCAAATTCGTCGACCAATCGGGTTACCGACTCGGACAGTTGGGCCACGCGCTTGTTGCTCCTTCACAGACGGATCGGCCCGGGCGAGCTGACCGTCGAGGCTGATAAGCGCCACAGAGGCGACCCCATCAGCTTCCAGGGCGTACTGGCCGGGCGTGAAACAACTCCATAGCCCGTTTGACGAACGGTTCTTGGAGCTTCTCGTAAAAATTGTCCCGGGCGGACTTGGCGGCCGACTGCGGCTCGACGGTCGGGCTGCCGGAGCCAGGTGCGTCCGGTATTAACTCAAATTCCACCTTGAGTTTAGCGCCGCAAACCGCCTGAACGGCCCCCTCGATCGAAGAGAGGATTTCAGGCTTTTCGCAGTATCGCTTCCAGAAAGTATACTGCTGCTGGTAACGCACGACCAGTCGATTAGGCGCAGAAATTGCAGGACTCTCGGCCAAACCGGCTCGCTGAGCCGTCATATCATCCATCCGTGCGATCGCTTGCTGCCAGATTTTGGCTGCGTCGGCCGGATCGACCCCTCGGTCGGCGACTTCCGGTTGC